>JBAUSZ010000161.1:0-6273 GCA_049581965.1 Thermoanaerobaculia bacterium
CACTCAGGCCCAGCGGCATAGCTGAGGTTGACCCGGCCGCTCTCGACCCGCTCGAGAGCTGCCTTCGCAACGTTGCTCAGCTCGACCTGCTCGGTCGTGTATTTCTCGCCTGATGCGTGGGCGACACTCACTAGGAGGGACAGCACTAGAAACAGACGGACGTTACTCATGCGCTGCCTAACGATATCGAGTTCACCGGCGAGAAGGAAGGAGCGCAGCGACTGACGCCGAGTCCGGTGCAATGAGGGGTTAGCGGGCGTTCTTCTCCGACGGAGGGGCAGGAACGCCGCGAAGCAAACCCTCGACGCTGAGATCCTCGTCGAGTTCGGGCCAGTGAATGCCTTCGCCGTTGCCGAGAAGCTCCCAGTGAGCGCGCTGCGGCTCCGAAGCGGCGAGGAGGCGAGGGAACCAGACGAGGGGCACACAGATAGTGCGTCCGTCGGTAAGACCGACGACGAGCTCGGATGCCGTGAACTGCACCGAGCCTGCGTGCGACGTGTGATTAGCGAGCGAAGTACTCATGCCACGCAGCAATTAGTTTAGCGCGGTTCTCGACTACGTGATTCCGCAAGATGCCGAGTTCATGCGCTGGAAAGTGTGAAGACTGAGCGAGCGCAACGGGCTCGAGCCAGAACTTAGCGAGGGCGCGATCGCGCTGCACGTGAATGTGAGCAGGCTCGTCGCCCTCGTTACTGAAGAAGAAGAACCGGTACGGACCGATGCGCAGGACCGTCGGCAAAGCCCGCTAACGATGTCAAGCTCAGCGAGCGAGGAGGAAGGAGCGCAGCGACTGACGACGAGTCCGCTGCAGCGCGTTGTTAGCCGCCGCTACCGAGTGAGCGCGTTTTGGACGGCCGCTGGCCCGCGATGCTGATGGAGACAGGCCAGAACCCGAATACGGTCAGGGAGCACGACGTAGAACAGCGCGTACGGAAAGCCGGGGACGAGCGCGCGCCGAGCTCCGTGGTGGGCCAGGGGGCAGGCGAGGGGATGCTCTGCGACGAGGTGTACGACAAGGTCGAGTGAAGCCCTGAACCGACTACCGAGACCGCCTTGCCGCGCCTCGTACCAGGCCTGAATTTCGTGAACCTCCCGATCCGCTAGGCCGCGAAAGACGACCGGCAGGCTCACCGGCTACGTTCGAGAGACGAGCGAACCTCGGACCACGGACGTTCGTCGGTAGGGTTCGAGGCCGCATCCGCGAGCCGCCGGTCGATTTCGGCGCGCTGCTCGTCCGTGACCGCGACCGCCCCCGACTCGGCGACGATGCTGTCCCAGATGGCCTGAACAAGCTCGATTCGTTCAGGAACCGGGAGGCGAAGGGCATCGTCGAGGACGGGCGTCGACATGGCGAGATTATACGGCGGCTAACGATATCGAGTTCAGCGGCGAGAAGGAAGGAGCGCAGCGACTGACGCCGAGTCCGCTGCAACGAGGTGTTAGCCAGCCGCCTCAGGCTTCAAAGTGCTGAGGAGAGCCTGCACGTTTGCCTGAGCTGGATCCGAGACGTAAAGGAGAGGTTGAGCCCATCGCCATGCGGCGTTGAAGCCCGCCTGCCAGGGGTAAAGGCTGCTTCGGTCGGGCCATATGCACTGGAGGATGGGCACTGGAACATGCCTGTAATACCAGAGGGCATAACCGAAAAAGGGCCGGAACCACACTGGAAGTACAGGCTTGAGTACGCAGGGAAAGCTCTCGAGCAAGCCATCGTGTACCTGCTCGGCTAGAAGCGGGCCGACCGCCGCGCGCCGGCCGAGCTCGTTGACTACGAAGTGCGCGACCTTGGAGTCGAGGCCAAACACGACGACCTCAGGTTGCCCGCGCGAGCGGAAGAGGCCGATTGAATACGACCAGCCTGGAGTGCCGGCCTGAGGGAGAACGTGAACGACGTGGAGACCGTAACTCTGGACATCGGCCAGGACCTTCCGGTCCGGTTCCGACTGAGGCTCCGGTTCGGGTAGAAGCTCGAGCATCGTCTTCGGCTGGCTAACGATATCGAGTTCAGCGGCGAGCGTAGCGAGTCCGCTGCAGCGCGTTGTTAGGCAGCAGGGACCGCGTGATCCAGCGCGCGCTCCACCTGGGCAGGGAGCGTAATGGCCCTGAAAAGGGACTTCGGATACACGTAGTCCTCGCCTGACTCGTCGACGACGCGCAGGTGGTCCGCGGGCCCGTGTACCGGCGCACCGAACGTGCGATAAACCTTCCCGACCTCGAGCGAAGCGGTGTAGCCCGCCGAGTTGACGCAGATGACCCACCGACGCGCCGGCACCGCGCTACGGGAAGTACCGCTTGACCTTGAGTTCCTTGCGCCCGATGCCGCTCGCTTCATACCAGTGAATCTCCGCGCGATAGGTTAGACCATCGGCGGCGCGGACGAAAGCGAAGCCCTTCCGCTTGAGCCAGCGCCCGGAACCGTAAGCCCGACGTAGCCTCGCCACTTCGCGAATGGCCGCGCCGCGCGCGATGGTCTCGATGCCGGTGATCGGAGAGAGAAGCTCGAAATCCAACGTGGCAGCGCTTTCTGCTGCCTAACGATATCAAGCTCAGCGGCGAGCGTAGCGAGTCCGCTGCAGCGCGTTGTTAGCCAGCGCGTTCGTATTCGAGCACCGGCCCTCCATCGGTTCGTGCGGCCACCGCCTGAAAAGCGGGCGTGGACCGAACGAATGCAACGAACTCGGGCACGGCCTCGACCGACTCGCACCAGCGATCGCCTTTCCCAAGCTGCTGTAAAGCTGGCTCAGGCGGGAAATAGAACGTGAGGTGTAGCTGCCAGATGTGATCGTCTTCGCCCGAACCGAGGATGAGTTGGCGCGTGAGGTCGAGCTCGAAATGCGCGCCCTCGCCCCAGTCGTACGTTCCCCACTGATAGAGAAGCATGTCCTTGTCGGGCAGCCGGGCCACGTCCTCCGCGCGGACGTCGCGGTAGAAGGCCGTGACTAGACCCAGGCCGTCGGCCGGCGAAAGGGAACCGACGCGACGATTCGCACTAGCGATGGTGCGCTTGAACTCCGCCTTTGCCTGCTTCGCCTTCATTTAACGCTGGCTAACGATATCAAGCTCAGCGGCGAGCGCAGCGAGTCCGCTGCAGCGCGTTGTTAGCTGGCGCCTAACGGCCCCAGAACTGCCACCAGGGGCGCCGATTACTACCTGCCTTCCACGCCTCAAACAGCGCGTCGAGCCGCTGCTTGAGCGCCGCGAAATCGACCTCACCCTCTGTAACGGCGTAGTCGGGCTTTCCTGTGAGGCCGCGCAGTTCGGATAGGTACGAGCGCATGTATGCGTGCTTCGTAAAGCGGCTGCCCTCTTCTGTAAGGTCGTTGTCCGCGAGCTTGCCTGAGGTGTGCTGGAGTAGGTACTCCGCACCCGTAAGGCTGCCGCTCCGAACGCGGTCGAGAGCGCGCTTGAGTTCCGGGTCTTCGGTGTGTTCGTCAGAGACAAGCCCTGCGATGAGGCACCAGCGAAACCAAAGGCCGATATGGGCGAACGAATGCGCGTCAGTCGCGCCCTTACCGCAATGGTACGAAGCGTCGTCGTGTTTCATTAAGCCAGCTAACGATATCGAGTTCAGCGGCGAAGAGGAAGGAGCGCGAGCGACTGACGATGAGTCCGCTGCAATGAGGTGTTATGCGGCTCCTCGGGCCGTGGACCGGAAAAAGAACCTGCGGACCCTAGAGGTTGCGAGGTACCAGATGAGGAGCGCGACGACGGGAAGCCCAAACACGGCACGAGGCTCGATTCCGAGCGCCACATTTACGAGGTCGCCGGTGAGGTTGACGAGAAGCAGACCGACGCCGAGCCGATAACCCCAGCGCGCGCCACGAAAGAAGCCGTAGGCGGATGCAGCGCACGCCAGACAGACGGTGCCCATGAGAAGCGGTGCCCAGGCGCCCATTCCGACAAAGGCTTCGTGAGCGCGCGGGTTTACCCGCCACATTGGCTCAAGAAGGCCGCCCGGAGTGAGGAGCGAGATGAAAGAGAGCCCGCTCGCTAGCGTGCCGAAAATGAAGAAATAGCCGAGCGCTGTGACCCCGGGCGGCCGTTGACGGGAAAGAGGCGTATTCACAGGTGAGAGTCACGCGCTCAATTAGCCGCATAACGATATCGAGTTCAGCGGCGAGAAGGAAGGAGCGCCAGCGACTGACGCCGAGTCCGCTGCAATGAGGTGTTGGGCGGCAAGGCCGCCGTGCGCACCCATGGGTGACTCTTGAAAGGACGTGGAGCCGGTGTGATGTTCTAAATGGGAGGCAGGTTGAAGGAGTGCTCAGGTGAGCCGGGCGGGCCGTATCGAATTAGAACCGACCCACTGCGCGAAAGAGGGTGCGCAGCCAGGGTGGGCAGAACTGCTTTGAAAAGGCTGTCGGCGTCCGGACCGTACATGAAGAGCTCCGCCGTGCCTTCCCCCACCTCGTTTCCGTCAAATTCGCCGACGCCGGATGCTGCGATGGCCGCAATGAGCACGTCCTCGAGTTCGAATAGGGGGGAGAGATCCCGGGATGGATAGGCGAACCGGACTTTTACGCACTGTTCGGGCATTGGGATATCGATGTTGTTTGCCGCCCAACGATATCGAGTTCAGCGGCGAGCGCAAGCGAGTCCGCTGCAACGAGCTGTTAGCCGGCGGTCTTCGGAGCTGGAATAGTTACGTTTAGCCGCTCCCAAGAGCCTTCATGAGTTCGCGCGCACCCGCCCGGGACGAATGTGAGCCGCAAGGGCTGCTCGCCAGCCGCACGAAGTGAACCGTAGAACAACTCGGCTGCGGGGACGCCAAAGCACGAGGGTTGGAACGGCTGAAAGCCCGGCCGGATGCCCGCTGCGGCGAAGGAGCCGCCGGGTACGACTGAGGTGACCTCGAGACAGTACGCGTTAGCGCCGAGGCTTGCGGTAAAGCCATAGCGGGCTTCTTGCCTTGGCGCGACAACCTTCATCCAATACCAGAGCCGGAGCGCGTTGCCGGGAACAGCGATATCAAGTACGACCAGCGCCGCCGCCAGGCCTGCCGCGACGATGAGAGGCTGACGCCACGACGGCGATAGGAACAAGGCGCCACGAAGAGGGATCGCTTTCATGTTCATTTCCGACGGCTAACGATATCAAGCTCAGCGGCGAGGAGGAAGGAGCGCAGCGACTGACGACGAGTCCGCTGCAGCGCGTTGTTAGGCCTCGGCCTGGCGCCGCCAAGGGGCCACGCTGCTGAAGAACGCCTTAAACCCTGCCTGGGCTTCCGCTTTCTGCCGTGGCGATGAGCGTGCGGAGAAGGATGCCGCAAGCTGTACCGACCGTTGCAAGGGCGAGCGAGAACGCGGCGAGCTTGAGGATGGAGGCGTAGGTGTTTGGATGAAGGGTGTCTGGAAGCCCCAGAACGTGCTTGGCCAGATGGGCAGAGGGCACGCATGCCCATGTGAAGAACGCCGCAGCCCATGCGCGCCGACCCCAGAACGTTCCGGCGATACCGCTGGCCGCGAGCAGCATGGCGACGATGACAATCGGGCTGACCTCGCCTCCAGATGCCGTGTTGTCCACGGTGGCGATGGCGACGCCGGCAAGCAGCCCGACGAGGACCCGCGCTGGCAACGAACGGGCGAGGTCGTCGAGCGACATGCACTCTCTTTCCGAGGCCTAACGATATCGAGTTCAGCGGCGAAGAGGAAGGAGCGCGAGCGACTGACGATGAGTCCGCTGCAATGAGTTGTTAGCCAGCCGCGCGCTACGTGGGGTAAAGGGAGAGCCGGACCGCGAAGCCGTGGTCGCCGGCGAGCTTGAGCAGCGCTGGAGGCAGCTGGTACGACTGCGTGTAGGTTTCGGCTGGCGTTTTGACCCAGATGGCGAAGTCGAGCTCCGGCTTGCCGTGCGGAAACGTTGCCTTCAGGCGACGAAGCTCGCGAGCGTGCTTCTTGATGAAGCGGAGGGCATCTCGAACCTGAGCGGAAAGGTCGGTTCCCGGGGCAGAGCTAACTGCGATGTTGAAGGCGTTGATGCGCGTGAGCCTTGTAGCCCCCGGCCAGAGCGGCTCGCCGGCGACGAACACCTTACACACGGGCAGCTTCGTTCGCGTAGTGAATGCTCGAATAGTGGATTTCGAGCCGGAAACACGGAGTACGCACATTTCGCTTTCGGCTGGCTAACGATATCGAGTTCAGCGGCGAGAAGGAAGGAGCGCAGCGACTGACGCCGAGTCCGCTGCAATGAGGTGTTAGAAGGCGCCTACTGGCGAGGGTGAGTGCAAGGGGATTCGACGCGCGGTTCAACCATAGAGCCGTCCATGAGGACGTAAGC
>JBAUSZ010000162.1:0-16177 GCA_049581965.1 Thermoanaerobaculia bacterium
GCGGAGACTCCGGCCGCGGCCGCCAGGGCGCGTGCCCTGCGCGCGAGACGCGCCGTCTGCCGTGCGTCGTCCCCCGCCTCGGCAGCCTCGTCGAGGAGCGCATCGAGCTCCTCGGCCGTCACGCCCTTTTCGCGGAAGAGGTCCGTCGCCTCGAGGGTCACGAGGCGGTTCGTCGCGAAGAGCGCGACGGTCGCCGCATCGGCCACCGCCTCGGCGGCACCGCCGCCGGAAGACTCGTACGCGGTCACCTCACCCTCGCGAAAGCCCTCGCGGAATGCGGCGGCGACGCGCCGCACCGCCTCCCCGACGATCCAGTCGTCGTCGCCGGCGATGAAGAAAAGCGGCGGGAGAGGCGCCGTCCGCGCGGACTCGAGGAGCGGCACGATCTCGACGAAGGGCTCCGGGCGCCTCACGCCCGCATCCTAGAACGAAGGCCGCCTACAGCAGCCCCTTGTCCTGGAGCTCCTGGCAGTCGAGGCAGTGGCGCGCCCAGGGAACGGCCTCGAGCCGCTTCTCCTGGACGGGCTGCCCGCAGTTCACACAGGTCCCGTAGGTGCCGGCCTCGAGCCGGCCGAGGGCCTCATCGATGAGGAGCAGGATCTTCCGGTCCGTCTCGGAGAGGGAGTACGCGAACTCCTTCGTGTACGCCGACGTCGCGCGGTCGGCCATGTCCTGCGCGGACTCGTCGACCGTCTCGTCGGACACCTCGCGGTTCTTCGCGAGATCGTTCAGGAGCTCGTCGCGTTTGGCGAGCAGGCGCTTCTTGACCTTCTCGCCGGCTTCCTTCTTGGAGAACTTCGTGGCCGCGGTCGCCGTCTTCGGAGCCATCTTGGTTTTTCCTCGGACTTCGTTTGGGATACACGGCGCCCGAGAGCGCCGCGGTCACCGGTAGACCCGCCCCGCCAGGAGCAACCGTGCCATCTGGGGGGGCATGGTCATCCGGGAACGCGAGAGGATAGCACGCGCCCGCTCAGCCCCGCCTGTCGTAAAGCGTCTTGCGCGCGATCCCGAGGCGGCGCGCCGCCTCGGCGACGTTGCCGCCCGAGTCCTCGAGGACGAGGCGGATGTAGGCGTTCGTCAGCTGCCTGAGGGACCAGCCCGCGTGGGCCGCAGCCCCGAGGAGGGCCGCCGGATCGGACGGTGAGGCCAGTTCGAGATGCTCAGCGTCGATCGCCGGGGCCTTCGCCGCCGCCGCGGCTGCCGCCGCCCGCCGCACGACGTTCTCGAGCTCGCGGAAGTTCCCGCGCCACGCATGCCCGAGAAGGAGGGTCCGGGCCGCCGCCGTGAACGTCGACGGGCCTCCGGCCCCCCGCGCGACGACACGCGCGGCGGGAAGAAGGTCCTCGCGCCGCTGAGCGAGGGGCGGAAGCGTCACGGTCACGACCGCGAGACGATAGAAGAGGTCCTCACGGAACTCGCCGCTCCGCGCCTTGCGCGGAAGGTCGGGTCCCGCAGACGCGACGAGCCGCGCCTTCAGGGCCGCCTGCCGCGTGCCTCCCACCCGGCGCACGAGCCTCTCCTCCACGACGCGCAGGAGCTTGCCCTGCGCGCGCAGCGAGAGGGCGTCGATCCGATCGAGGTAGAGCGTGCCCGCTCCGGCGCCCTCGAGGAGTCCAGGTTTCGGCGAGACGGCGCCGGTGAAGGCGCCGCGTTCGTGGCCAAAGAGCTCGCTCTCGAAGAGGTCGTCCGAAACCGCTGCGAGGTCGACACGGACGAAGGGCTCGTCGGCTCGTCGCGAGCGGAGGTGGAGGAGCCTCGCGAGGCGGTCCTTGCCCGTGCCCGCGGCGCCGAGGAGGAGCACCGTGTTCGCGGAGTCGGCCGCGCGCGCCAGGCGGCGCAGCTGCTCCCTCAGGCCGCGGTGACGGGTCGCGAAGAGCGGTGCGGCGGCCGTCGCACGCGTCGCCACGCGCGTCAGCGGAACGACGCCGTCGCGTCTGGCGCGTCCCCCCAGAGGCGCTCGAGCCCGTAGAAGCGGCGCGCCTCGTCGTGGAAGATGTGGAAGACGACGTCCCCGTAGTCCACGAGGATCCACGGCGCCCGGGGATAGCCCTCGAGCGAGAGCGGCCGGCGCCCTTCCGACCTCAAAGCCGCCTCGACGGCGTCCGCGAGCGCCTGCGCTTGCCGGTCGCTGGAAGCCGTCGCGAGGACGAAGTAATCGGATATCGAGGTGAGGCCCTGGAGGTTCAGGACCACGAGCTTTTCGGCTTTCTTGTCGAGGAGCGCGTCGACGCCCTTCTTGAGCTGCGCCGTCAGGCGCTCGTCGAGCGCGGCGTCGGCGGGCCGGTAGGGACGCTCGGGCACCTTCGCGCCCGCGCGCTGGAGCGTGGCCGCGATGAGGTCGTCCACCCCTCCGAGCGGCGGGACGGGGTGCCTCACGGAAGGCGGTAGAGGCCGTGCTTTCGCAGGTACGCCGCCACGCTCGCCGGGAGACTTTCGCTGAGGTCTTCTCCCGCGGGGATCGCGCGCCTTAGCCACGTGGAGGAAATTGTAACCGGTGCGTTGCCGCTCCAGAAGATCGTCTGTTCGGGGGGCGCCCCGGCCAGGGCCGCGCCCCCGGGGGCGAAGCGGGCCGCGATGTCCGATGCGAGCGTTGGGCCGAGGGTTTCCCGGTCGAATCCCTCCCGTCCGACGACCGCCAGCCGGAACTCGGCCAGGATTTCCCGGTACGAGCGCCACGTCTCGATCTGCGCGAGCGAGTCCGAGCCGAGGACGAGGAGGATCTCGGCGTCCTCCCGCTGCGCACGGAGATGTCGCAGGGTCTCGATCGTGTACGTCGTCCCGCCCCGCGCGACCTCGAAATCCGAGAGGAGGAGATCGGGGTACGGCTCGAGGGCGAGCGCGAGCATCGCGAAACGGTGGTGCGCGGAAGCTGACGTCGAGACCGGCTTGTGCGGCGGCTGGTAGGCGGGCACGTACATGATGCGGTCGAGGCCCAGGCGGACGCGCGTCTCCTCCACGGGCAGGACGTGCCCGAGATGCACGGGGTCGAACGAGCCTCCGTAGACCCCGATCCGGAGCGTCACGGCACGGTCTTCCCCGCCGGCGCGGTCCCGGCGGCGCGAGCCGTCCGTGCTTCGAGGCGCGTCCCGAGGTGCGTCACGAATGGCTCGAGCCCCGTCCGCGCCACCGCCGAGATCGCGAAGAAGGGCAGGCCGCGTCTCTTCGCGGCTCGCTCGACGGCGCGGAGCTGCTCTTTTCCCGCGGCGTCGGCCTTCGTCGCGACGAGAACGCGCTCGCGCCGGGCGAGCTCCGGCTCGAACGAGGCGAGCTCGGTTTCGATCGTCGCGACGGCCGCCTCGGCCTCGCCGGACGGGTCGTTAAGGGAGAGCGCCGCCGCGTCCACGAGGTGGGCGAGGAGGCGCGAGCGCTCGACGTGCTTGAGGAAGCGGATGCCGAGGCCGTGACCCTCGTGCGCGCCCTCGATGAGGCCGGGCACGTCGGCCGCGACGAAGGTGCGGAACCGGTCCCACGAGACGACGCCGAGATTCGGGACGAGCGTCGTGAACGGGTAATCGGCGATCTTCGGACGCGCCGCCGAGATCGCCGCGATGAGCGTGGACTTCCCCGCGTTCGGGAGCCCGACGAGCGCGACGTCCGCGAGAAGCTTGAGCTGCAGCTCGAGGTCACGCTGTTCACCCTCCGTCCCGGGGTCGGCGCGGCGCGGCGTGCGGTTCGTCGACGTCGCGAAGCGCGCGTTTCCGCGGCCCCCGCGGCCGCCCTGTGCCACGAGAAGCCTCTGGCTCTCTTCGACGAGGTCGCCGAGCACCTCGCCCGAGGCGCGGTCTCTCACGACGGTTCCCACCGGGACGGCGACATCGAGCGGACGGCCGTTCTTCCCGTGGCGGTTGTTCCCCTTGCCGTGCCCGCCGCGGCCCGCGGCGAAACGCCTCGTGAACCGGAAGGGGTAGAGGGTGTTCAGCGCCGGGTCCGCAACGAGCGCGACGGACCCGCCGTCGCCACCGTCACCTCCCGAAGGTCCGCCCTTCGGGACGAACTTCTCGCGCCGGAACGCGACGCAGCCGTTCCCCCCGTCGCCCCCGGCGACGTGGATGACGGCTTCGTCGATGAACATGGACTTAGTTGGGCTTTTGTTCGACCGGCGTGATCGAGACGTAGCGTCCGAGGCGGCCCTTGTCGTGGAAGTTCACGATTCCGTCCACCTTCGCGAAGAGCGAGTCGTCCTTGGCGCGCCCGACGTTCTCGCCGGGTT
This sequence comes from Thermoanaerobaculia bacterium, assembly GCA_049581965.1. GTDB lineage: Bacteria > Acidobacteriota > Thermoanaerobaculia > UBA5066 > UBA5066 > Fen-183. Next base: position 4,211 of record JBAUSZ010000162.1, read on the forward strand.
TGAGCGGGGTTCCGCGCTGCCGGACGAGAATCGACCCGCCGCTGACGAGCTGGCCGGCGAACCGCTTGACGCCGAGGCGCTGGGCGTTGCTGTCGCGGCCGTTGCGGGACGAGCCCTGACCTTTCTTGTGTGCCATCTGTCCGTCTCCGCCTTAGGCCTTGATCGAGGCGATGCGGACCTCGACGAGATCCTGACGATGCCCATGGGTGCGCTGAAAGCCTTTCCGGCGCTTCTTCTTGTAGACGAGGAGCTTGGGACCCCGCGTCTCGCGGACGACGACGCCCGTGACGCGGGCGCCGGCCACGAGCGGCGACCCGAGGTGCAGGCCGTCGTCCTTGCCGACCGCGAGCACCTCCGTGAGAGACACCTCGGCCCCTTTCTTCAGGGTCTCCTTCGTGAGGCGCTCCACGCGGACCACGTCGCCCTCGGCGACGCGGACCTGCTTGCCCCCGGTTCGGATCACTGCGTACATGGCTTCTCCTGGGACCCCGACCTGGAAGGTCAAAAGGGCCGGCAAAAGTACCAGAGGGGGGGCCCCCTGTCAAAACCCCGGACGGCCGACCTCCGCCCTCACCAACCCGAGGGTTGTCCCGCGTTCTGCTCGTCGAGCCACTTCTTGAGCGGCGCGAAGTAGTCCAGGATGGCCGTGGCGTCGATCTGCCGCTGGCCGGTCAGCTTCTCGAGGGCCTCTGGCCAGGGGCGGCTGGACCCCATGTCGAGCACCTCGGCGAGGCGGCGGCCCGCCTCCTTGTTCCCGTAGATCGAGCAGCGGTGGAGCGGCCCGGTGCAGCCGGCCGCCTGAGCGAGCGCCCGGTGAAACTGGAACTCGAGGACGTGTGCGAGGAAGTAGCGCATGTAGGGGGTGTTGCTCGGGACGTGATACTTGGCACCGGGGTCGAAGTCGGCCTCCGAGCGCGGCTCGGGAGGGGCCACGCCCTGGTATTTCCGCTTCAGCTCCCACCATGCCGCGTTGTAGCGCTCCGGCGGCACCTCGCCCGAGAAGACCTTCCAGCGCCACTGGTCGATCAGGACGCCGAAGGGCAGGAACGCGACCTTCTCGAGCGCGCGGTTGAGGAGAAAACCGATGTCGGCGGAGGCGGGCGGCTCGGTCGCGATGAAGCCGAGCTGCCGGAGATACTTCGGCGTGATCGAGAGCGCGACGGTGTCGCCGATCGCCTCGTGGAATCCGTCGTTCGCACTGTCGCGGAAAAGCGGCGGCTGCTTCGCGTAGGCCCGCTGGTAGAAGTTGTGTCCGAGCTCGTGGTGGACCGTCACGAAGTCCTCGGCGGTCGGCTCGGTGCACATCTTGATCCGGATGTCGTTCTCGAGGTCGATGTCCCACGCGCTCGCGTGGCAGACGACGTCGCGGTCCCGGGGGCGCGTGAGAAGCGACCGCTCCCAGAAAGTCTTCGGGAGCGGCGCGAAGCCGAGGGACGTGAAGAAGGCCTCGCCGTATTTCATCATGCCCTGCGCGTCGACCCTCCGCGTCTCGAGGATCTTCGTGAGGTCGAATCCGGGGTCTGCGTTCTTCGGTGCGAGGAGCGGATAGACGTTCGTCCAGTCCTGCGCCCACATGTTCCCGAGGAGATGCGCGGGGATCGGCCCCGTCGCAGGGACCGCGTCGCCGTATCTTTCGCGGAGCCTCCTCCGCGTGTACGCGTGCAGCGCGACGTAAAGGGGCCGTACCTGCTCCCAGAGGCGGTCCACCTCCCGGGCGAACGCGTCCGGCGTCATGTCGTACTTGCTCCTCCACATCGCGCCCGTGTCCGCGAACCCGAGCTCCCGCGCGCCTTCGTTCCCGAGCGTGACGAAGCGCCTGTACTCGGCGCGCAGGGGCGCGCCAACGGCGTGCCAGCCCTTCCAGAGCGCGAGGAGCTCTTTCGGGTCGCGGCTCTCAGCCATCCGGCGGTTGACCTCTTCGAAGGTGAGGCAGTCCTTCGTGCCGTCCAGGCAGGCGCGCCCGCGCCCGTAGGCGCCATCGAGACCCGTCGCGAGGCGCGTGAGCTCGGCGCTCTTTCTCGGGTCGGCAGGCGCCGCGAGGTCGAGGGAGAGCCGGATCTTCTCCAGCTTGCGCGCCGCATCCGGCGGCAGCGCGAGGCCGCGGTACCGCTCGGCCTGCTTCGCGAGCTCGGCGGTGGCCGTGATGAGTCGCTCGTTTGCGAGAGCCGAGAGGGCCTCGGTGTCCCGCGTGATGAAGTTCGCCTGCACCCAGCCCGCCTGGCTCGCCTCGACGGTAAGGGCGAGGAGGCGCTTCTCGGCTGAAGCGACGAACGCGAGAGCCTCCTCCGGCGTCGGGGCGAGGGCGCGCTCGGGCGACGCGGCGCGGGCCGGAGCAGTCAAGAGGGCCGCGGCGCACAGGAACGGGATCGCTCGATTCATCGTGCACTCCTGGGCTCCCGGAGCCCGCTCAATCTTCGCTGACGTCGTCGGGAAGCTCGTTGCGGTCGGGGACTCCGCTCCTCGGGAAAAAGAGCGCAAGCGCGTCGCCCAGCTTCTCCACGGCGGCGACGATGCCTTCGGTAAACCGTCCTTCGGCGAAGTGCAGGCGGGCGGCGTCGCGCGCCTCGAGCCAGAAGCCGTCGCCGACCTTCTCGTGTATTCCCGCCCCGCCCACGACCGCGAAGGCCCGCGACGCGGGCGCGAGGAAGAGCAGGCAGCCGGTCCCGCGGGCCGTCTTCTCCATCCCGAGGTGGACGAAGGTCCTCTCGGCCTCGGCCTTCGCGTTTTCCACGGTGCCGTGGTGGAGATGGACGCGGATCTCTCCGAAACTCCGGTCCTCGGCTTTCCGGATCGCCTCGACGATGGCGGGGCGGTCGAGGCCCTCGAAGAACGCCTTCGCGCGATCCGGGCCCATCACCAGCTCCCGCTCGCGCCGCCGCCCCCGAAGGAGCCGCCACCACCCGAGAAGCCACCGCCGCCACCACCGCCACCACCAAACCCGCCAAAACCCCCGAAGCCGCCGAATCCGCCGCCTCCCCAGCCTCCGCGGCTGATGTACGAGTAACCGCGACGGCGGCTTCCGAAGAGGGCCGGAAGGACGACGAAGAAGAGCAGGAAGAGGAGGACCATGACGAGCGGGACGGGCAGCTTCTGCTGTCGCTTCTGGCCCTGCGTGCGGCTGTTGCCCGTGTACTCGCCCTTCGTCGCCGCGATCGCCGCGTCCACGCCGGCCGCGATCCCGCCATTCATGTCGCCTGCCCGGAGGCGCGGGAGAACCTGCTCGTCGAGGATACGGCGCGAGAGCGCGTCGGGCATGGCGCCTTCGAGCCCGTATCCGACCTCGAGGCGCACCTTCCGTGACTGCGGAAAGACGAACAGGATCATCCCGTTCTTGCGCTGCGCCTGACCCGCACGCCACGCTTGAGCGCACGCGACGGCGTATTCCTCGAGCGTCGTCCCTTCGGGGACGGCCGTCTCGGTGTAGACGAGGAACTGGTTCGAGGTCTCCTTCTCGAAGTTCTCGAGCCGCTGCTCGAGCCGCGACACGGTGCCCGGCGCGAGCGCCCCGGCCTTGTCCGTCACGAACCGCGTCGGGGCGGGCGGAACGACAGGCCCCGCGGCCGCGGCGCGCGGGGACAAGAAGAGGAGAGAGACGAAGAGGAAAAGAAAGAGAGAGATTTCTTTGAAGGTAAGAGAGGCGGCGAGGAGCCAGCCGAACCGATGCCGCTGCTGGCCTCCGCCTCTTTTCATTCAGAGAAATCCGAAAAGCGACGTCCCGCGAAGGCGGGCTTTCTCAGAACTTCACGGCGGGGGGCTTGTCGGCGCCCTCGGCAGCCTTGAAGAACGGCCGCTCCTTGAAGCCGGCGAAGTTCGCGACGATCACGATCGGAAACGAGCGGCGCAGCGTGTTGTAGGTCAGGGTCGCGTCGTTGAAGCGGCCGCGCTCGACGGAGATCCGGTTCTCGGTACCCTCGAGCTGGGTCTGCAGGTCGCGGTAATTCTGGTTGGCCTTCAGCTCCGGGTACTTCTCGATCGTGACGAGGAGGCGGGAAAGGGCGCCCGAAAGCCCGTCCTGCGCCTTCTGGAACTTCTCGAATGCCGCGGGATCCTTGATCGAGTTGGCGTCCAGCTTCACCTGCGTCGCCGAGGCGCGGGCCTGGATGACCTGGGTGAGGGTTTCCTTCTCGAAGTTGGCCGCACCCTTCACCGTCTCGACGAGGTTCGGGATCAGGTCGGCCCGGCGCTGATAGACGTTCTCGACCTGGGCCCAGGCCCCCGAAACGGACTGGTCCGCCGCGTTCAGCTTGTTGTAGGCCCCGGCGGCCATGCCCCCGATGACGAGAACGCCGACGAGGACGAGGACGATGCAGCCAAGAGCGACGCTTTTTCCCATATTCGAACCGATCCTCCAAGGGGCAAGCATGCTATCAGGATTCCGGGGACGACCCACCTGATCGGTCGCAACCTGTTGTCAGGAAAGCGCTTCCATGAGCTTCGGCGGAAGGTAGAGCTTGAGTTCGGCGCGCCCCAAGGACGGGTCTGAGGCCGTCTCGAAGGCCGCGAGGCCCGCCTTCTTCATCGGCACCTCGAGGTCGGAACGGCCAGAGACGAGAAGCCCGAACAGGCGTCCGAGATGCGGCTGGTGCCCCACGAGGAGCGCCGCCCCGGGCTTGAGCCGCGCCAGCTCGTGCAGGATCTCGACGGGGTCGGCGTTGGGCGCGAGCGCTTTCGTCTCGGAGAGAGATTTCCTAAAGCCGCACGCTTCCGCAACCGGCTCGGCGGTCTGCCGGGAGCGCAGGAGCGGCGACACGAGGATCGCGTCGTAGCCGGCGTCCATCTTGGCGATCGCCTTCGCGACGGATTTCATCCGCCGCCGGCCGTCGTCCGTCAGTCGGCGGTCGGCATCCCGCCCCGAGGGCGACACGTCCTCGGCTTCGGCATGGCGGAGGATGTGAACGAGCACGGGCGGATTCTATTCGGAGCGGAGGAGGGCCCCGTCCGCCAGGTCCCCCGCGATCTCGGCGCGGGTCTCAGGCGAAAGCACCGTGCGGGCCCTGTAACCCGGGTGATCCACGCACAGGACGACCTGGGCAGCTCCCGCCGCGAGAGCCTGCCGGTCCGCGGGATCGGTCCCGATCGGGAACCGGAGATACTGGACCGCCGCGATGCGGTCCACCCGCCCCTGACCCTCGAGAAAGCGAGCGAACACCTTGCGCCCGTTCAGCTCGAGCCAGACGTGACGGCCCGAAGAAAGACCGATGAGCCGGTCGAGCTCGGGCTGGATCCGCGCCTCCTCGGTGATCTCGACGAGCAGTGTCGCCGAGAGCTCCCCGGCGTCGGGCAGCAGATCGTTGTAAACGTCGATCTCCTGCTGGACCGCCTCCGGTTTCGCGAGACGTTCGGCACGGCACATTTCCTGGACCTGGTTCAGGACCGTGAGCCTGCATTCGAAAAGGAGCGAAATGCTCTCTCCGAGGAGGACGCGCCGCTTCGCCTTGACGGCGATGACGTCCCTGCGCCAGTCGTCGCGGATGAGCTCGTATTCCTGGAGGTTCTTGACGTCCGCGAGAGCGATCTTCTGCATCTTCAAAGCCCGTAAGCGTCCCGCAGGACCTCGATGGGGTGGAGGACGGGCACCCGCATCCCCTGGCGGATCTGCACGCCCGCCAGAGCGCAGTCGGACGCGATGACCTCGGCGGCGGCCGCCGCGAGGCCGTCGAAGAGCTTCCGTCCGACCCTCATGGACTCGTCGAAGTACTCGGCCTTCATCGCCCAGGTCCCGTCGTGGCCCGAACACTTCTCGACCATCGTCACCGTCGCGCCCGTGGCCGCGAGGAGATCGCGGGACTTGAAGCCCATGTTCTGGACCTTGAGGTGGCACGGGAGGTGGTACGCGACGGACTTCGGCGCCTTCGGAAAGTCGAGGGAGAGCTGGCCCTTCGCCTTGAGCTCGGCGAGAAACTCGAAGAGGTCACGCGTCGCTTTCGCCACGAGCGCCGTGTCCCCGTCGGGCGCGCCGCGACGCGCGGCGAGCCACGGGTACTCCTTCTTGACCATGAGAGAGCACGAAGGACCGGGCGTCACGATTGTGTAGCCCTTCTCGACCCAGCCCTTCATCGCGGACACGAACGTGCGGCGGGCGTCGTCGGCGCCGGCGACGTCGCCCACGTCGAAGAGCGGCATCCCGCAGCACTGCGGGTATGCGACCGCGACCTCGACGCCGTTCTTCTCGAGGACGGCGACCGCCGCCTTCCCGATCTCGGGGCGGTTCCACTCGACCGAGCAGGTCGGGAAGAGGACCGCCTTCGCGACCGGGGGCGCCGTGCGCTTGGGTGCCTCGCGCGACTCGAACCAGCGCGTGAACGTCTGCCAGACGAAGCGAGGCAGGTCCTTCTTCGCGGCGACGCCGACCGTTCTCTCCATCGCCCAGCGGGCCAGGGGAAGTGTGTTCACGAAGTTAGCGACCGGAGCGACCGGCGAAGCGGCCCGTCCCAACGCGTCGGGGTTCGAGAGCAGCCGCTCGCGGAGCGGCAGGCCGCCGTTCGTCTCCATGCGGACGCGCCGCGCGTCGAGGACGAGGTGCGGGATGTCCACGCTCCAGCGATGCGGCGGGATGTACGGGCAGTGCGGGAGACAAAGCTTGCACTCGTAGCACAGGTCCACGAAATCCTCGAGGACCCCCTTCGGGAGCTTGTCCGCCTCGCCATCCACCTCGGGGGCGTCGAAGCCCTTGAAGAGGACCTCGAACGAGGGACAGAGCGAGAAGCATCGCCGGCAGCCGTGACAGATGTCCGCGATGCGAGTGAGCTCGGCCGAGAGACTCTGCGAATCAACGACCTTGACGGGATTCCCGACGGCGCCCATTTTCTCTCTGCTTTCGGATTCGGAATTCGGATGGAGATTCGGATTCGGATTTCTTAGAAGGGTGAGTGGGGTCGGTGCGCGGCGGACGGCCTCCGCGGTAATCGAGCGCCTCGAGCCCCATTCACCTTCGAAGAAAATGCGCCCTCTCGGCCATTCGCGCCATGATTCGGGTGCGTCGGCCGGGCCCCCAGAACTTCAGCCGATCGTCGTCAGGAGCTTCGAGAAGCGGTTCGCGTGAGACTTCTCGGCGCGCGCGAGCGTCTCGAACCAGTCGGCGATCTCGGCGAAGCCTTCCTCGCGCGCGGTCTTCGCGAAGCCCGGGTACATCTGCGTGTACTCGTACGTCTCGCCCTCGATGGCGCTCTTGAGATTCAGGTCGGTCGACCCGAACGGAAGCCCGGTCGCCGGGTCGCCCGCGGCCTTGAGGTAATCCATGTGGCCGTGCGCGTGGCCCGTCTCGCCCTCCGCGGTGTCGCGGAAGTTGCCGGCGATTTCCGGGTAGCCCTCGATGTCGGCCTTGTCCGCGAAGTAGAGGTAGCGGCGATTCGCCTGGCTTTCGCCCGCGAACGCGTGCTTGAGGTTCTCGTGAGTCTTCGTTCCCTTGAGTTGCACCATGTGGCCTCCTTTATCAGGTTCCCCGTGGAATCTCGTTCCTGGGGGTGGATCCTGCAACGCCTCTGGACTTTATCTGGACTTTGTCTAAACTACAAGGGCCGGGGCGGTCCCGCCCCGAAGAGCCGGAAAAAACACCGGCCCCAAGGAGAGAGCCTCATGCCCCAGATCGTCGGCCGCCAGGCCCCGGACTTCGCCCTCGAAGGCGTCCAGAACGGGCGCTTCGCCACCTACCGCCTCTCGGACTACAAGGGGAAGTGGGTCGTCCTGTTTTTCTACCCGCTGGACTTCACGTTCGTCTGCCCGACCGAGATCCTCGCCTTCTCGGACCGGCTCGGCGAATTCAAGAAGCTTGGCGCCGAGGTCCTCGGTGCGTCCGTGGACTCCAAGTACAGCCACCTCGCGTGGACCGAGAAGCGCCGTGAAGAAGGCGGCGTCAAGGGCCTCGCCTACCCGCTCCTCGAGGACCTCGGCAAGGAGCTCGCCGAGGAATACGGCGTCCTCGCCGAGGACGGCAAGGTCGCGCTGCGCGGCCTCTTCGTCATCGACCCGGACGGCGTCGTCCAGCACGCGACCATCAACAATCTCGGCGTCGGCCGCTCGGTGGACGAGACCCTTCGCGTCCTGCAGGCCTTCCAGTACGTGCGCGAGAACGGCGAGGTCTGCCCTGCCGACTGGCGGCCCGGCACGAAGTCGATGAAGGCCGACTGGGAGAAGTCGAAGGAATACTTCTCCGCGATCGTCAAGTAAGAGGCCGGACCGGCGGCGCTGCGGGATGCCGTGGCTCCGCGTCCGGCCCGCCGAAGTGAAAGAATCGGGACTCATGCCGAACAAGCAGCACTACAAGGTCGTGATCATCGGATCCGGCCCCGCGGGCCTCACGGCCGCGATCTACGCCTCCCGCGCGAATCTCTCCCCGCTCGTGCTCGAGGGCGTGCAGCCCGGCGGGCAGCTGACGACGACGACCGAGGTCGAGAACTTTCCCGGCTTCGAGCACGGCATCCAGGGCCCGACGCTGATGGACGTGACCCGCAAGCAGGCCGAGCGCTTCGGCACCGAGATCGCGGCGGACACCGTCGTCGACGTCGACGTGAAGGCGAGGCCTTTCGTCCTGACGCTCGAGACCGCCCGCCGCATCACGGCCGACGCCGTCATCGTCGCCTCCGGCGCGACCGCGAAATACCTCGGGCTCGAGAGCGAGACAAGGCTCCTCGGCTACGGCGTCTCGGCCTGTGCCACGTGCGACGGCTTCTTCTTCCGCGGCAAGGAAGTGGTCGTCGTGGGCGGCGGCGACACCGCGATGGAGGAAGCGACGTTCCTCACGAAGTTCTGCACGAAGGTTCACCTCGTCCACCGCCGCGGCGAGTTCCGCGCCTCGAAGATCATGGCGCAGCGCGCCCTCTCGAACCCGAAGATCGAGGTCCACCTCGACACGGTCGTCGAGGAGATCCTCGGCGAGCCCGGCACGGGCGTGAAGGGCGTGCGCGTGAAGAACGTGACGTCGGGCAAGGTCGAGACACTCGCCGTCTCAGGTTACTTCGCGGCAATCGGCCACCAGCCGAACACGGCTCTCTTCGCGGGCAAGCTCGCCATGAACGAGGTCGGGTACCTCACGATCGCGCACCCGACGACCAAGACGTCCGTCGACGGCATCTTCGCCGCCGGCGACGTCGCGGACTTCATGTATCGCCAGGCGGTTTCCGCGGCGGGCGAGGGCTGCAAGGCCGCCATCGACGCGGAGCGCTGGCTCGGGGCGCAGGGCATCCACTGAGCCCGGGAGCGTTCCGGCGCGTCAGAAGGCCTGTCCCGACGAGAACGACACGAGCCAGCCGGTCCGCCCGAGGGGATCCGGGTGGAGGACGCGTGCGACGTCGAGGCGCAGAAGGTTGTTCTTGCTCGCGCGCGTGATCCCGATCCGCAGCCCGACGCCCGCGTCTGCGAGGTGCCAGAAGCCGTCCGGAGCGCCCCACGAGTAGCCGGCGTCCCCGAACGCGGCGACGCCGAAGGAGAGAAGCGAGAAGATTTCGGGAACGAGAAGGAGCCGGGCTTCCGCGTTCGCGACGAGTCGCCGGGTTCCCTCCACGGCATACAGGCGGTAACCACGCACGCCGTTCGTCCCGTCGAGGGCGATCTGGTCCTCCGGATCGAGACGCCAACCGATGAGTGTTCCAACCCGTCCGACGAACGTCCACGGCGGACTCAGGACATAGCCGCGAGCGTCGACGCCGACCAGAGCGTTCTGGAACCCGTTTTCGAGGCGGGTCGAGCCCGTCGACGTGAAGAGCGCGAAGCCCTTCGGGAACGACGTGCCGGCCTGAAAGTTCGCGATGAGCTGGCCGGCCGCTCCGTGCGTGTCGAAGCCGGGCGAGATTCCCGCCTCGACGTGCAGGCCCGTTGCGAGATTGAAATCCTCGTCGCGTTCGATCTGGTCGACCTGGCGCCGCGTGACCCACTCGGCCCCGACGTGTTCAAAACCGGCCGAGAAGAAGAGGTAGCGCCGGTAGGACGCGGGGGCGTCCGGCGGGGGCGGACCGTCCTTGGCCCGCAGGCGCACTTCGCTCCACTGGAGCGACACGAGGAGGCGGTCGACTCCCGAGGCGTCTCCCGAGATCCTGGAGCCTCCCGAGATCAGCGCGGCGCGCTGGAGTTCTCTCCACGTCGCGGCCTCTTCCCCGCCCGCGTAGACCTTCGTGTCGAAGTTGGACGTGTTCAGGCTGCCTTGGAGCGCCCAGGGGGCCTCGAGCGCGTAGAACGGGCGCCCGTAAGCAATCGAGAAGCGCTGCCCGTCCGAGAGGTCCGAGGCGTTCAGCTGGAACGCGGCGTGCGGCGCGACGACGTCCGGGGCCGTGAAGAAGGCGGAGCGCGAGCTGCGACTGGCCTCCTGCGCGTATCCAAATCCGAACTGCATCCCGAGCCCCGCGAGGTTGTACTCCTCGGCCCCGATCGAGGACGTCGTCGTGCCTCCCTTGTTCGAGAGCGAGCCGCGCAGCAGGAGCGTCCAGGCATCCGCCGTCTCCACGACGACACGCGTACCCTCGGCGCGCACCGAGGCCTTCCGGAACAGGCCAAAGGCCCGCAGGTTGCGCTCGGTCTCGGCGAGGATTTCGGGGCGGAGTCGATCGCCGGGCTTGAAGAGGAGCTGCCGCTCGATGAAGGAGGCCTTCGTGGTGACGTGGAGGGCGTCCGCCAAACGGTAGAGGAAAAACGGCCGCGCGGCCTCCTCGTCCGAGAAGACGTTCGTCGGGCGAATCTCCACCTCGGAGATCGCGGGCCGATCCTGGGCGGCGACGGGCCCGGCCGCCAGCGCGGCCAGAAGGCCGCCCCAGGCCACGACCAAGACGCGCGTCAACCCTTCTCCGGCTCCCAGAGCGGCTCGGGTTCCCGACGCGCGCGCGCGGCCCAGCGGCCGAGGACGAACAGCAGGTCGGAAAGGCGATTCAGGTAGGTGAGCGCGTGTGGGCCCACCGCTTCCTGCCGTGCGAGCGTCGTCACGAGGCGCTCGGCGCGCCGGCAGACCGTGCGCGCCTGATGGAGGAACGCCGAGACCCAGCCCCCGCCCGGCAGGACGAACGAATGGAGCTCGGGCAGTCCCGCGTTCATCTCGTCGATCGTCTTCTCCAGGAACGTCACGTGGCGTTCCTCGATCACCGGTTGCTTCGGATGGCGGTCCTGAGGGAGCGTCGCGAGATCCGAGCCGAGATTGAAGAGTTCGTTCTGGAGCCGCACGAGGAGAGCGTCCAGACGACCGCGGTCCTCCTCGGAGGCGCCTGGCGTCTCCCGGTTGGCCGTGCGCGCGAGCCCGAGGATCGCGTTCAGCTCGTCGACCGTCCCATAGCCCTGAATGCGCAAGGCGTCCTTGGCGATGCGTTGCCCGCCGACGAGACTCGTCTCGCCCTTGTCGCCGCCGCGCGTGTAAACGCGGTTGATCCGGATCGCCATGAAGCCCTCCCCGCCCCGAGACTACACTCCGCCGACGCCCATGAGCCCGCTCCACGGCATCTCCCGGACCGACTACCACCTCCACACGGCCCGCTGCGGGCACGCGGGCGGCGCCATGCGCGCCTACGTCGAGACGGCCCTCGCGCGCGGGCTCGACGAGATCGCGTTCACCGACCACATCCCGCTCTATTTCCTGCCTGGCGAGGATCCGGACCCGACGATCGCGATGACCCGCGCCGAGCTGCCCGGGTACGCCGACGAGGTCGAGGCCCTCCGCGAGGAATTCGCGGGCCGGATCGACGTCCTCCTCGGGCTCGAGGCCGACTACGCCGAGGGCCACGAGGCGGCGCTGAGGGAGATCCTGGCCGCTCACGACTGGGACGTGGTCCTCGGAAGCGTCCATTGGGTGTCCGGCGACTGGATCGACGCGCCGAACTCGGGCGAACGCCACGAGCGGGAAGGCTCGGCGGCCCTCTGGCGCGAGTACTACCGGCTTCTGGGCAAGGCGGCCGCGACCGGCCTCTTCGACGTCCTCACCCACTTCGACCTCCCCAAGAAGTTCGGCCACCGCATGCCCGCGTCCCTCGCGCGGGCCGAGGCCGAGGCGGTCGC
>JBAUSZ010000163.1:0-4723 GCA_049581965.1 Thermoanaerobaculia bacterium
CCGGCGTGCCGATCCTCGTCCTCGACTCGGCGCCCGGGCGCGGGCACGAGGAGACTGCCTCCGTGATCGCCGCCTCCGTCGCGGCCGCACGCACGAGGTTCTGGCTCACAAACGCGTACTTCGCGCCGCGGCGAGGCGCGCTGCCGCTTCTCGCGCGCGCCGCGGCGCGCGGGGTCGACGTGCGCCTGCTCCTGCCGGGCGTCAGCGACGTCCCGCTCGTGCGCCACGCGGGCCACGGATCGTTCGGCTACCTCCTCGGCCGCGGCGTGAGGATCTTCGAGTACCGCTCCGCGGTCCTCCACGCGAAGTCCTTCGTGGCCGACGGGTACGTCTCGATGGTGGGCTCGACGAACATGGACTTCCGCTCGTTTCACTTCAACGCGGAATGCAACGTCCTCGCGCTCGACACGGGCGTCGCGAAGGCCCTCGAGGAGCAGTTCGAGGCCGACCTCGCCGGCGCCACGGAGATCACGATCTCGGGCTGGTACCGCCGCAGCGGCCCGCACAAGATCGGCGACCAGCTCGCCCGCGCCCTGTCGCCGATCCTCTGAACGCGGCACGTATCATCGCGGCATGACGCGCTGCCTCGTCGTCCTCGCCGCCGTGCTCGCCCTCGCCGCGAGCGCGGCGCACGCCCAGATCATCACGACGGTCGCCGGGACGGGCGAGACCGCCTTCTCTCCCGATGGCTCCCCCGCCGCGACCTCGTCGCTCGCCCTCGCGACGGACGGCGTCGCGAACATCGTCTTCGACGCCGACGGGAACCTCACGTTTTCCGAAAGCCGCGCGTGCCGCGTACGGCGCATCGTACGGAAGACCGGGCTCCTCGAGACCGTGGCGGGGAGCGGAAGGTGCGGCTACGGGGGCGACGGCGGGCCGGCGACACGCGCCCACCTCAACGCTCCGGCCGAAATCGCCTTCGACGGCCAGGGCAACCTCTACATCGGGGATGCCGGGAACAACCTGGTCCGCCGGGTGGACCACGAGACCGGGACCATCACGAGGGTCGCGGGCAACCGGTTCGCGAACTACAGCGGCGACGGGATCGCGGCGGCCGTCCCGCTCGGGCGGCCGAGCGGCCTCGTCTTCGACCCGCAGGGCCGGCTGGTCGTCACGGACACGTACGGCTCGAGGATCCGCCGGCTCGACTCCGCGGGCCTGAGGATCGAGACGATCGCCGGGATGAACGAGCTGACCTTCACGGGCGGGCCCGCGTTGAAGACCGGATTCGCATGGCCCAACAGTCCCCGCTTCGACCGCAGCGGAGCGCTCCTGTTCGCCGCGACGGGAAACAACCTGATCCTCAGGCTCGACCCGAGGGGCGAAAGGCTCGACGCCTTCGCCGGAAACGGGAGCGTCGGCCACCGGGGCGACGGGGGCCCGGCCGCGCGGGCGGTCCTGAACCAGCCGGCCTCCCTGGCCGTCGACGGTGCGGGCAACGTCTTCGTCGCCGACACGATGAACAACGTGATCCGCCGCGTCGACGCGAAGACCGGAATCATCACGCACGTCGCCGGCACCGGGGACGAGAGGTTCTCGGGCGACGGCGGACCGGCGGCGAAGGCGGCGATTTCGGATCCGCTCGGGCTCGGCCTCGACGGCAAGGGGAACCTCTACGTGCTCGACGCCCGTAACTTCCGCATCCGGAAGATCGAGGGCGTCGCGGTTCCCTGAGCGGGGCCAGCGGCGGCGTTAGGATCGAGGCAGCGATGGAGAGAGCGCGTGTCGCCCCGGAGGCCCTGCGGTGGGCGAGCGTCACGGACGCCGGCAAGGTCCGGCCGGCCAACGAGGACTTCGTCGGCGACCCCGACCGCCTCGCCGCGCTCGTGGGCGGTGCGGCACACCTCGAGACGCGCGGAGCCCTCTTCGCCGTCGCGGACGGGATGGGCGGGCACGCGCGCGGCGAAATCGCGAGCAAGCTGGCGATCGAGGTCCTCTACTCGACCTTCTACAACGCGCCCGGCGACCCGGTCGAGATGTTCCGCGACGCGATCCTCGCGGCGAACACGGCCGTGCGCCGGGCGGGCGTCCTCGCGGCGCCCGAGACGGTCGGCGAAGGGGAGGGGGCGCGGACGCTCCCGCGCATGGGGACGACGCTCGTCGCGGCGCTCGTCCTGGACCGCTGGGTCCTCGTCGGCAACATCGGCGACAGCCGGGCCTACCTCATGCAGGACGGCCGCCTCGAGCAGATCAGCCGCGACCACTCCTACGTCGCCGAGGAGATCCGGCGCGGAATCGTGCCCCGCGAGAGCAAGGACGCCGCCCGGTTCAGGCACCTCATCACGCGCTCGCTCGGCACGAAGGACGACGTGGAGGTGGATCTCTTCTGGCGGCCCTGGCCGAAGGGCTCGACGCTCCTCCTCGCCTCGGACGGCCTGCACGGAGTGGTCGAGGAGCTCGAAATGGAGACGATCCTCGCCTCGCGTAACCCCGAAGACGCCGTCGCCGCTCTCGTGAAGGCCGCCCACGAGGCCGGCGCTCCCGACAACGTCTCTGTCGTCGTCGTGCGCCGGACCGCCGCGCACGGCGGGGCCGACGGCGGCGCATGAGGCTCTTCGCGGGCACGAGCGGCTTCAGCTACGGCGGCTGGGCGGGAACGTTCTACCCCGAGGACCTGCCAGCGGACGGGCGGCTCGCCTTCTACGCGACGAAGCTCCCCGCCGTCGAGATCAACAACACGTTCTACCGGATGCCGAAGCCGGAGCTCCTCGCGGGCTGGGCCGCGCAGGTTCCCGCCGGCTTCAGGTTCGCGCTCAAGGCCTCCCAGCGCATCACGCACATCAAGCGCCTCAAGGAGGTCGAGGGCGAGGTCAAGTTCCTCCTCGGCTCGGCCCGGCAGCTCGGCGACAAGCTCGGGCCCGTCCTCTACGGCCTCCCGCCGAACCTCAAGAAGGACGTTCCGCGGCTTGCGGCCTTCCTCGCGCTCCTGCCGCCGGACGCGAAGGCGGCGTTCGAGTTCCGCAACCCGACGTGGCTCGACGCCGAGGTCCTCGCGCTGTTGAAGGCGGCGGGTGCCGCGCTCTGCGTGGCGGACGACGAGAAGGGCACGACGCCCCTCGAGGCGACGGCGGCGTGGGGTTACCTTCGCCTGAGGCGCGAGGACTACACCGAGGCGGACCTCGCCGCGTGGGCGGAGAAGGTCCGCGGCGCCGGCTGGGAGGAGGCCTACGTCTTCTTCAAGCACGAGGAGGAGGGCGCCGCCCCCGCCCTCGCCCGCCGCTTCGCGGAGATCGGCGGATGAAGGTCGTCACGTGGAACGTCAACGGAGTCCGCGCCCGCGAGCTGCAGGTCCTCGAGTTCCTGGACGCGCACGCCCCCGACGTCGTCTGCCTGCAGGAGCTGAAGGCCGCCCCCGACCAGATGCCGATCTCTCTCGCGGCGCCCGCGGGCTACGCGACCTGCTGGCACGGACACAAGGGCTACTCCGGCGTCGGCCTCCTCCTGAAGACGGCGACGTTCGGCGAGAAGGCGAGCTTCTCGCACCCGGACTTCGACCACGAGACGCGTTTCGTCGAGGCCGCGACGCCGGCGTTCTCGGCGGCTTCCGTCTACGTGCCGAACGGCGGGAAGGACTTCGCCGCGAAGCTCGCGTTTCTCTCGGCGATGGCGAGGTGGGCCGGCGAGGCGAGGGCCGCGGGCAGGGTCCTCCTCGTCTGCGGCGATCTCAACGTCGCGCCGACGGACCGCGACGTTCACCCGAAGGAACGCAAGGTAAACGCGATCGGCCAGAGGCCCGACGAGCGCGGGCTCCTCGGGAAGATCCTCGCCGAGGGCCTCGTGGACGTCGGGCGCGCGCTCGACCCCGACGCCGAGGACCTCTTCACCTACTGGGCTCCGTGGCGCCGGCTCAAGGAGCGCAACATCGGCTGGCGCATCGACTTCGTCCTCGCAAGCGAGAGCCTCGCGAAGACCGCGAAGGCCGCACGGGTCCATCGGGAGTTCGGGACGAGCGACCACGCCCCGCTCGTCGTGGAATTCGGCTGAGCGAGATCCGCGCGCCTCGTTGCGGCGTAAATGCGCCCGGAGGCCTTCCATGAAGCTCGCGCTCCTCGCCGCCGCCGCTCTCGCCACCGCCGCAGCGTTCGCCGCGGCCGACGCGCCCCTCTACGGCTTCACGATGAAGACGATCGACGGGAAGCCGAAGTCCCTGGCCGACTATCGGGGCAAGGCTCTCCTGATCGTCAACACGGCATCCGAGTGCGGCTACACGCCGCAGTACGCAGGCCTCGAGAAGCTCTACGAGCGCTACAGCGACCGCGGCTTCACGGTCCTCGCTTTCCCCGCGAACGACTTCGGCGCGCAGGAGCCCGGCACCGACGCGCAGATCAAGCAGTTCTGCGCCTCGACATACGGGACCCGGTTCGACCTCTTCTCGAAGATCGCCGTCAAGGGCGCGGGCATCCACCCGCTCTACGCGTACCTCACGTCCTTGAAGGGATTCGAGGGCGACATCCAGTGGAACTTCAACAAGTTTCTCGTGGACCCCACGGGCGCGGTCGTCGCGCGTTACCCGTCGCGCGTCGAACCGACGTCCGCCGAGCTGACCGCGAAGCTGGAGACGATCCTCCCGAAGAAATGACCTCCGTCTAGACTGGGGCATGGCGACGGCCCGGGTCCGGTTCTCGACGAGCCCCGGCTGGGAGATCCTGCGCGCGAGACCGGGCCGGGCGGGTGTCCGCGCCGCCGCGGAGGACCCGTTCGTCGCGCGAGCTCTCGCGACGAA
>JBAUSZ010000164.1:0-1634 GCA_049581965.1 Thermoanaerobaculia bacterium
GTGCCGTCCGCGAACGTCACCTCGAGCCGGTAATCGGCAATGTGGCGCGCGTCGGTCACGATGGGAGTCGTCGGCACGGCTCAAGTTTAGACGGCCTCGACTGCCTAGAGAGACCCGCCTAATGCACCTCTCCCCCTCCGGCTCCCTCACCCTCGCCGCCACCGATCTCGGCCGCTTCCTCGCGTGCCGGCATCTCACCGGTCTCGACGTCGAGGTCGCGTTCGGCAAGCGCAAGAAACCTCCCGTGTACCCCGACCCCTTCCTCGACCTCCTCATCCAGCGCGGGCTCGCCCACGAGAAGGACTACACGGGGAAGATCGAGAAGGGCGGGTCGGCTGTCCTCGACCTCACCGAATCCCACGGGCCTGACGCCGTCGCCCGCACCATCGAAGCCATGAAAGCCGGAAAGCCTGCCATCGCGCAGGGTGCGCTCGCGGCGGACGGCTGGTTCGGCCGGCCCGACTTCCTCCAGAAGGTCGACAAACCCAGCTCCCTCGGCCCCTTCTCCTACGAAGCCATCGACACGAAGCTCTCCCGCGAAACCCGCGGCTCCACCATCCTCCAGCTCAGCTTCTACTCGGACATCCTCGGGTCCATCCAGGGTATCCAGCCCGAGTTCTTCCATGTCGTCACGCCCATCGCCTCCGAGAAGTACCGCGTCTCCGACTTCGCCGCCTACTACCGCCTCGTCAAACGCCGCCTCGAGGAAGCCGCGGGCTCCGACGCGGAGGCCCTTCTCTCCGCCAACTACCCCGAGCCCGTCGACTTCTGCGACGTCTGCCGCTGGTGGCAGCAGTGCGACTCGCGCCGCAGGGACGACGACCACCTCTCCCTCGTCGCCGGCATCACGCGCCTGAACCGGCGCGAATTCGAAGCGAACGACGTCAAGACGCTCGAGCGCCTCGGCCTCCTCCGCCTGCCCATCCCGTTCAAGCCGGCCAAGTGCTCGAAGGAATCGCTCGAGAAGGTGCAGGGCCAGGCCCGCGTCCAGCTCGCGGGGCGCCGTGCCGGCAAGCCGGTCCACGAGCTGCTGCTGCCCCCTGAAGAGGGCCGCGGCCTCCTGCGACTGCCCGAGCCCTCGCCCGGCGACGTCTTCCTCGATCTCGAGGGCGACCACTTCGCCGCCGAAGGCCCGCGCGAGTACCTCTTCGGGATGACCGTCCTCGGCCCGAAGGGCGAGACGTCCCACCTCAGCCTCTGGGCCGAGACCGACGCGAAGGAGAAGGACGTCTTCGAGACGATCCTCGACCGCATCGGCGAGCTCTGGAAAGCCAACCCGGGCATGCACGTCTACCACTTCGGGCACTACGAAACCGACCGGTTCAAGGCGCTCATGGGCCGGCACGCCACGCGCGCCCGCGAGCTCGACCGCATGTTGCGCGCCGAGTTGTTCGTCGACCTCTGCGCCGTCGTCAAGCAGGGTCTGAGGACCAGCGTCGAGTCGTACTCCATCAAGAAGCTCGAGCCGTTCTACGACTTCACGCGCAAGGCCGACCTGCGCTACGCGGGCGCCGCCCGGCGGGCCGTCGAATTCGGGCTCCAGACGGGCGACCTCACCGTCCTCACCCCCGAAGTCAAAGACCTCGTCGCCCTCTACAACGAGGAAGACTGCGTCTCGGCCCTCCGCCTGCGCG
>JBAUSZ010000165.1:0-24565 GCA_049581965.1 Thermoanaerobaculia bacterium
TCGCAGGTGCGGACGGTCGTCTCGAGGGACCTCGGTCCGCCCCCGCTCGCGGCACCCGCTTCCGCGCCGATTCCCGGAGCCGGCCCGTCCCGGCGAACGGCGTGGGCCCTCGCCGCGATTCTCCTGCTGAGCGCGGGGGGCGGGGCGTTTCTGCTGCTGCGCGGAACGGGAAGCAGGCCCGCGTCGGGCAGCGCCCCGGCAATGGCAACGCCCGTAGTTTCTTCGAGTGTGAAAGGGGGGACCCCCGCAACCCCTGCGGCGAGCGCGCCGACGGAGGCCGCAGCGCCCTCGACGTCCGAGATTTCGGATTCTTCGAGCGTGAATGAGGCCGCGGCTGAGCCTCGGCCCCACTCACCCTTCAAAGAAAATTCCGATGCCACAGGGCGCTTCGCAGATTCCTCGACGCGCGCGAGCCCTGCTCCGCCGCGTCCTAAGCAAGCCTCTTTCCCTCCGCTCCTCTCCGGCGCCGCGTTCTCGGGAGACACCCGGCTCGCCGCCGCGTGGGAATCGGTCGACACGCGCGGCCGCGCCCGGCTCACGCGCGAGGACTTCGTTTCCGCGATGGGAACGGCCCGCGAGGTGCTCGGGCGGCGTCCGACGGACGAGGCGCGCTTTCTCGACGCGTACGCGCGCGCGGGCGTCGCCTTCGCGGACGGCCGCAACGCCGAGGCGTGGCAACTCCTGACGCTCGCGCTCCGGAACTCCGGCCCCGCGACCGACACGCGCGTCATGCGCTTCGTGGCCGAAGAGGTCCGGGCGATGGGCCCGAACCCCGGCCCGGATGCGGATTGGGTCATGGGCCTCGCGTTTGCCGACGCGCGGGGCGAGCTCGGATCCGAGCTCGACAAGGCGCAGCAGCGCGCGCCCCGTTCTCCCCGAGTTCGCGAGGCAAGAGACCTCGTGGGGAGATGAGGGCGGGTTTTCCTAATTCTTCAGCGTGTCTCCGGCCCGGAAGCTGCCGCCGGCGACGGCCTCGGCCGTCGAGAGGCGCGGGCCCTTCACCGACGTGATTCTCACCCGGCCGACCTTCGTCTCGTTCGCCCCGAGGACTTCGCCCGTGTCCGGATCCTTGATCTGCTCGCCGACCCGGTAGACCGTGAACTCATCCCCCTCCTTGACGCCGCCCTCCGAACCCACGTTCACGTAGAGCGTGCTGCCGTCGGCCTTCGCGATCTTGCCGACGATTCCGGACGCGTCGCCCTTGCCACCCATGCCGGACGTCTTGACGTCCGCCTTCGCGAACGACGCCGCGAGCTTCTGGACGACGGGCCGCAGGATCTTGTCGACCTTGCCGCGATCGTTCGCGCCGCCGCCGGCGCCGGCGACGAACACGCTCGCGTCCGACGTCTCGTCCCGCGCGGAGTCGGCCCACACGATCTCGCCCGTGGAGGTCGAGAACGCACGGGCGTCGACGGCGGCCTCGGCTTTCTGCGAACGCACGCTCACGGACGGCACTCCGAAGCGGCCCAGGCCGCCGGGCACGCTCGCGCCGCGGTCCGTGACGCCGAGCTCGGTGACGGCGCCGGCGATGAGGTACTCGACGCCGAGCATCTTCCCGATCTGCACGGCCGTGCGCGGGTCCACGTCGCCCGAGAGCGACAGGTTCTTCTCCCGCATGATCGCGGCGAGCTGCTCGCGCTCGATTACCCGGTAGCGGCCGGTCTTGACGAGCTCGGTCACGAGCATGTCCTGCGCGCCCCGGCCGGCCTCGTACCACGACCACGAGTAGTGAGAGGCCTTGTTCTTGAACTCGAGGATCGCGACACGCGGCTTGCCGCCCTGCGCGAGGACGGTGGAGGCCGAGAGCAGGGCAAGCAGAGAAACCGCGGAGACGATTCGTTTCATCGGGTCACCTCGTTGAGTCGGGTGGACGTTATTCTAGGACGATGGACGGCGACGATCGAGGCACGCCCGTCACGCTCCCGGTCGAGGACGCGCTCGACCTCCATTCGTTCCGTCCGGACGAGACGGCGGCCGTCGTGGGCGCGTACGTCGCGGCCGCCGCCGCGAAGGGATTCCGTGAGGTCCGTCTGATCCACGGGCGCGGGATCGGCGTCCAGCGGACGGTCGTCCGCACCGCCCTCGTCCGCTCGCCCCACGTCCTGTCCTTCGAGGATGCGACACCCGACCGGGGCGGCTGGGGCGCGACCGTCGTCCGCCTGCGGCCGGAGCCGCGCTTTCCCCGCGGGGAGCGTTAACACGATCCCCCACCCTTCCGGTAGACTCGCGCGCGCGTGAAAAATCTGACGACTCCGCCAAAGAAAGAACGCACGACCGTGATCCGGGGATCGGGCATGTACGTGCCTCCCCTCGTCGTCACGAACGAGATGATGAGCCGGATCATGGACACGTCGGACGAGTGGATCGTGCCCCGCACCGGCATCAAGGAGCGCCGGTTCGTCGAGCCCGGCGTCGGATCCGCCGAGATCGGCGCGAGAGCCGCGGAGCGTGCGCTCGCCGAGGCCGGGATCGCGGCCTCCGACATCGACTTCATCATCTTCGCGACGATGACCCCCGACCATTACTTCCCGGGCAACGGCGGCCTCCTCGCGGCGCGGCTCGGCCTGAAAACGACGCACGCCCTCGACATCCGGATGCAGTGCGCCGGGTTCCTCTCCGGCCTCCAAACGGCCGATGCGTTCATCCGCTGCGGAATGTACGACCGGATCCTCCTCGTCGGTGCCGAGGTCCACAGCGGCCTCATGCCGTGGCCGCCGTCCGTGTGGGACGTCATGCTCGGCAAGTCCCCGGGGCCGTGCGACCCCTTCTGGTACGAGCGCGCGACGGGCATGCGCGACCGCGCGGTTCTCTTCGGCGACGGCGCGGGCGCGATGCTCCTCGAGGCGAACACGTCGGGCGACGGGCGCGGAATCCTCGGCTTCGCGATGTACACGGACGGCGAACACTGGGACAAGCTCTACGTGCCGGGCGGCGGCTGCAAGTCGCGTCCGTACTTCACGCCCGAGATGTTCGACAACCTCGGGACGATCCCGATCGTCGAGGGCCGCCAGGTCTTCCGGCTCGCGACGACGCTGATGCCCGCCGCCGTGCAGGAGATTCTCGCCGCGAACGGGAAGACGCTCGCCGACCTCGACCTCCTCCTCATGCACCAGGCAAACCTCCGGATCAACGAGGCCGCGCAGAAGGTGCTCGGGCTGCCGGACGACCGGGTGTTCAACAACATCCAGATCTACGGAAACACGACGGCCGCGACCCTTCCGATGGCGTGGCACGAGGCGCGCCTCGAGGGGAAGGGGAGAACCGGGAGCCTCGTCGCCTTCGCGGCGCTGGGCGCGGGCCTTCACTGGGGCGCCGGGCTCGTCGTGGCGTAGCGCGTCCGGCGGAATCAGAGCCCCTCACGCCTCGCCGTCCCGCTCGTCGGACAGCCGCTCGGCGGACAGCAGCGTCGCCGCGTCGGAGAGTTCCGTGCGCTGCGCGGCGAGGGCGACGACGGCCGCGATCGGCTCGCCCAGCAGGAGGACGCGGTCCCGCACCCGCTCGCGCGTTTCGGTGCTCGCAGAAGCCACGGCCTCGGCGAGTTCGAGCTGGGCCCGGCGCATGCGCATCGCGATCTTGAGCGCGAAGGGGCGGCCGCCTCTCGTTTCGATCCCGGCGCGGCCGGCCGCCCGCGCGACGCCCGTGAGTCCGTGCACGAGCGCGCCCAGGAGCGGGGCGTCGGACTCGAGGTCGTCCAGCGAGCGCTCGAACACGGTTTCGACGGGGTTCCAGAGCACGCGCGTCCACTCGCCGCGGCTCTTCTCGGCATCCTCGCGCATCCACCCGACGAGTGCTCCCGCCCACGGCCCGAGCGCCGCCAGGTCGTTCCCTGCCGCCGCCATCACCCGGACGAGGGGCCTCAGGACCCGCCCGCCGGCTTCCTCGAAGAGACCCGCGTGCGCGACGTGACGGAGGGACGCGACGAACGGCCGCGCCGAGTGCGCGTAGAACCCGGGCATCCCCCGCTCGCGCGCCGCGACGAGAACATCCGCCCAGAGGTCGAAGAACGCGAGGGCCACCGAGGGTGATCCCCGCCGGACGACCGCGACGCGCAGCTCGGCGAGCCACGGCGTCACGAGGAGCTGGTAGATCTGGTCGTGGGTCGGCCCGGCGAGCGACGTGAAGCGCGCCGAGACCTCCGCGAGCGACGTCGCCACGACGGAGGCCGGGCTTTGCGCGAGGACGTTCTCGAGGACGTCGTGCACGGTCACGAGGGGATCGTCCGTCTCGACGGGGTAGACCCGAAACGAGAAGATCAGGTCGTTGAGGGCGTCGAGACGGCCCTGGGCGGTCGCGCGCGCCCCGAGAAGCCGGTTCTCCTGAGCGACGAGGTAGGCCGGATCCACGTGGGCGAGCGACGTCTCGAGGAGGTTCTCCTGGGTCAGGAGGCGCGGGATGCGCTGGAACAGCCGCGCGAGGCCGAGGATGCATCCGCCGAACTCGAGGACTCCTCCCCCCGACAGAAGGAAGATCGCGGCCGGGTTGTGAGAGACGGGCGGGAGGTGCGCCGCGAGAAGCGCGAGACACGCCGCGACGATCGTCACGATGGCGCCGGAGACCGCGGTTCGGAAGTCCTCGTCGCCGAGGATGATCGAGCCGAGGTGAGAGCGCTGGACGGCGGTTCCGAGCGTGAGGGAGAGGATGAGGACCGAGCCCGCCATCGCGACGACCGCCGCGAGAACCGATGCGATCGTCGCGAGGAGATACGTGAACGGGACCATGTCCTCGGACTGCGGCGCACGCAGGTCCGTCCCGACGGCGGAGACGAGGAGCCCCGAGAGCTGGAGGCCGACGCCCGCGAGGAGAAGCGCGATGACGAGCCGGCGGCGTCCCGTTCCGGTTTCGGGAACTCGTGCGGCGCTCAAGACGGCCGGAGGGCCACGGACGACCCCACCCAGGTGAAATCCTTGTTGAAGTCGACGCCGAGCATCTTCCCGCGAGACAGCCGGCAGAGGTTCAGGGCGAGCGTCGGCGCCGCGTCGGTGTCCGGCCGGAAAAACATCATGCGGATCTCAACTTTGACGCCTCCGCCGTCGACCGCCGTGACGCACGGATCGTAGGCGATCTTTTCCTGGAGGACCCAGTGCGCGCGCTCGCTCTCGGGAATCCGTGCCAGGTCCTCCGGCGTCGGGTCGACGTTGACGCCGGCGCCCGCGAACGAGAAGAGGGGTTTGAGGACGTAGCGCGCGCCGGCGTCCGGGGGGACGGGTCCGAAGTCGGACATGACGGTCGCTTTCGGCACGGTCTCGTGGACGAGGAGGGGAAGCGACGCCTTCGACCAGGTCCAGTACCAGTTCGGATGAGGCACCCAGCGGACGTCGAGTTCCTCGCGGTAGTCGAACGGGAGCGCGACGTCACCCTTGATGAGCTCGTCGAAAACGATGCGGTTGTAGATGCGCTTGACGGGAACGCGCCGCCCGTTCACACGGCGGAAGAGACGGCGGCCGTCCTTCTCGAGTTCCCTTGGGTCCACGCTCTCGACGCCGAGAAGCACCCGGGTCGCCGCGAAGTCGATCGCGGTCTTCTGCTTGTCCGGCTCGAGATCGAGAAGAACGACTTCGGCGGGATCCTCGTCGCCGACGACCGTACGCCGCAGGAGATCGACGAACCCTGCCCGCGCGAAGCCCGAGAAATACGGGCTCCACGTTCCTTTCGGCAGACCCGGGACCTCTTGCAGGGCCTCGCTCCACGCGTCCGCCTGGAGAACCTCGAACGCCGAGAGTGACGGAAAGCCCTGCAGCTCGATGAGGCGCGGGACGAGCCGCCCGTCCCGGAGCACGACGGCGAAGTCCACCTGTGCGAGAGACGGGAGCGCGTCCATGCCGGGCGTGTCCCAGCGCGCGGGGACCGCGCGCTTCATCCTCGCGAGGAGGTCCGGCTCCGCGAGCTGCGCGACGATCTCCCGGGCCGCCCGCGCGAGCTGCGCGTCGAAGTCCGGCGTCAGGAAGACGGGCGTCTCCGCGAGGCGAAACGCCGGCGGACGACCCGCGCGGGCCGCGAGGTCTTCGGCGTAGCGCGCGGCGCGGGCAGGAGTGAAGGCGGCGTTGAACGCGGCGCGATGGCCCGGATGCATGGGCGCGGAGTTTAGACCGTCGCCGCGCCCGCGACGCCCGACGCGACCGTCGGTTAGCATGGCGCGCATGACGAAAGCAGCCCGGCGGACGACTCTCGCCCTCCTCCTCGCGTTCTGGGTCCCATCGCAACTCTTCGCCGCGAGAAGGCCCCCGAAGAAGAGTCCGCACACGCAGATCGTCGCCGTGTGCCGTGTCGAGACGGCGCCCGCGGAGAAGGTCCACCGGAACCGGCGCCGGTTTCTCGAGTTCGACGTCACGATCGTCTCGTTCGAGAGGGTGCCGGGAGATGCGGGCGCCGATCCCGACCTTCCGGTCCGCCGTGACCGCCGGATCCACGTCGTCCACGACGTGTCCTGCGGCGGGCGACGCCTTTCCCTCGTGCCCGGTGACGCCGCCGAGATCCGCGGCGAGTACGTCGCGGTTCCGAACGGCAAGGACCTCATCCACTTCACGCACCCGGCCGACGGATCGTGCGGGCAGAGGGGCGGGCATCCGGACGGCGGGATCCGGAAGATCGACGCCGCCACACTGCGGAAGGCTGCCTGAGCACGAGCCCTCCTCCGTGACCTCCGACGACACCGCTCGCGCCGGCGCCGGGCGCCTCCTCGCCGCGTGGGATGCGTATGCGCTTCAGTTCGCGGCGATCACGCGGCGGGCTCCGGTGCGCTTCTCGGCGCGCGCCTGGCACGCCGGGCGCGCGGACGCGCTCGAGCGCCTCGAGCTTTACCGGGCCGTCGTCGATCCGGTCGTCGGGGATCTCTCGCGAATCCTCGGCTCCGGCGTCGAGGACAAGCGCGTCTGGACGGGCATGAAGACGTGTTTCGCGGAGCTCGTCGCAGGGCGGCGCGACGCGGAGCTCGTCGAGACGTTCTTCAACTCGGCCTCGCGCCGCATCTTCCACACCGTCGGCGTCGACGACCGCGCCGAGTTCGTGACGCCCGAGTCCGCGCCTCTTCCGGTCGAGGCCGCCGGGCGCTTCCTCGCGTCCTGGGACGGCCGCGTCGGGCGCGAGAAAGCGATCCGAAGCGCGCTCTCCTCGTACCCTTTCGCGGGCGGCTGGGAGGACGTCGCGCGCGACGCGGCCCTCGCAGCCCGCGCCCTCGATGCCGTCCTCACGACGGCCTGGGGCGCGCCCGGTTTCGAGGCGCTCGATCTCCTCCGGCCCGTTTTCTACCGGAGCAAGGGCGCCTATCTCGTGGGACGCGTCCGCAAGGGCGGCCGGCAGCGCCCGCTCGTTTTCGCCCTCTTGAACCGCACGGGGCGTGTCGTCGTCGACGCCCTCCTCTGCGACGAGGACGAGGCCTCGATCGTCTTCAGCTTCACGCGCTCCTACTTCCACGTGGACGCCGAGCACCCGGCCGCGCTCGTCGCCTTCCTCAAGACGCTCATGCCCAAGAAACCCGTCGGTGAGCTCTACACCGCACTCGGGTTCAACAAGCACGGCAAGACGGAGCTCTACCGCGACCTCCTCCGCCACCTGGCGTCCTCGAAGGACTGCTTCGCCGAGGCGCCCGGCTCACGCGGCATGGTCATGCTCGTCTTCACGCTTCCCTCCTACGACGTCGTCTTCAAGGTCATCCGGGACTCCTTCGCGCCCCCGAAGACGTCGAGTCGAAAGGACGTCCTCGACCGGTACCGGCTCGTCTTCCGGCACACGCGGGCAGGCCGGCTCGCCGACGTCCAGGAGTTCGAGCACCTCTCTTTCCCGGTCTCGCGCTTCGATCCCGCTCTCCTCGACTCCCTCCTGAAAGGCGCGGCCGAAACCGTCGAGATCCGCGGCGACGAGGTCGTCCTTCACCACCTCTTCACGGAACGCCGCCTGACGCCCCTGGACCTCTACCTCAGGGACGCGCCCCCCGCGAAAGCCCGCGCCGCCATCGTCGACTTCGGCGACGCCATCCGCGACCTCGCGAAGTCGAACATCTTCCCGGGCGACCTGCTCCCCAAGAATTTCGGCCTCACGCGGCACGGCCGCGTCGTCTTCTACGATTATGACGAGATCGCGTTCCTCACGGACGTGAACTTCCGCGAGCTCCCCGCCGGGGCCGACGAGGAGGCCGGGGGACCGGACGCGTCGTTCTACGTGGGCGAGAACGACGTCTTCCCGGAGGAGTTCCTCACCTTCATGGGCCTGAGGGGTGCCGCTCGCGAAGGCTTCCTCGAGCGACACTCCGATCTCCTCGACGTGCGGTTCTGGCTCGACATCCAGCGGCGGGAGCGCGCCGGCGAGATCGTCGACGTCTTCCCTTACCCGCACGAGAGGCGGCTGTCGCCCCCCGACTGACCTGATTCATTCGCTTCGTTGCCGAGGCCTCGACGTGCCCCCTATGATGCGCGCCCGAAACGAAGGAGGACCCCCATGCCCAGCGCCAAGCCCACGGTTCCCGCCACGGGACAGAAGATCACGATTTCCGGCGGGAAACTCCAGGTCCCCGACCGTCCCATCCTGCCCTTCATCGAAGGCGACGGGACCGGCCCGGACATCTGGCGGGCTTCCGTGCGCGTCCTCGATGCCGCGGTCGCAAAGGCCTACGGCGGCAAGCGGCAGATTCAGTGGATGGAGGTCTACGCGGGCCAAAAGTCGTTCGACAACCTCCAGACCTGGCTCCCCGACGAGACGATCGAGGCGTTCCGCACGTACCTCGTCGGCATCAAGGGCCCCCTCACGACGCCGATCGGCGGCGGGATCCGCTCGCTGAACGTCGCGCTTCGCCAGCTTCTCGATCTCTACGTCTGCCTCCGCCCCGTGCGCTGGTTCAAGGGCGTGCCCTCGCCCGTCAAGCACCCCGAGAAGGTGAACATGGTCATCTTCCGGGAGAACACCGAGGACATCTACGCGGGAATCGAGTTCGCGGCGGGGACCGACGAGGCGAAGAAGTTCGGCACGTTTCTCAAGGAGAACTTCCCGGCGCAGTACAAGAAGGTTCGCTTCCCCGCGACGACGGGCTTCGGCGTGAAGCCGGTCTCGCAGGAGGGAAGTGAGCGCCTCATCCGGTCGGCGATCGAGTACGCGATCAAGAACAGATCCAAGAGCGTCACGTTCGTCCACAAGGGCAACATCATGAAGTTCACGGAGGGTGCGTTCCGCAACTACGGCTACGCCCTCGCCGAACGGGAGTTCGCCGCGCAGACGTACACCTGGGACCAGTGGGAAAAGACCAAGAAGGACAAGGGCGAGGCCGCCGCGAACGCCGAGCAGAAGGCCGAGCTCGCGAAGGGCAAGATCCTCGTCAAGGATGCAATCGCCGACATCACCCTCCAGCAGGTTCTCACGCGCCCCGACGAGTTCGACGTCATCGCGACGCTGAACCTCAACGGCGACTACCTCTCCGACGCCCTCGCCGCGCAGGTCGGAGGAATCGGGATCGCGCCCGGCGGCAACGTGAACTACGTGACGGGTCACGCCGTCTTCGAGGCGACGCACGGGACGGCGCCGAAGTACGCGAACCTCGACAAGGTGAACCCGGGCTCGGTCGTCCTCTCGGGCGAGATGATGCTGCGGTATCTGGGCTGGACCGAGGCGGCCGACCTCATCCTCAAGGGGATGGACGGCGCGATCCAGGCGAAGACCGTCACGTACGACTTCGCCCGGCAGATGGAGGGCGCCACAGAGGTCGCGTGCAGCAAGTTCGGAGACGCCGTCATCGCCCACATGGGCTAGGGAAGCCTGTCGCATGAACGTCCTCGTTCTCGGAGGCACCGGCACCGTCGGAACCCAGGTGGTCCGGGAACTTCTCGGCAGGGGCGCGGACGTCTCCGTGCTCACCCGCGACCCGAAGAAGGCCCTGCCCGCGGGCGTGCGGGCGGTGGCGGGAGATCTCCTCGACCCCGAGACGATCCGTACGGTCTTCGCCGGCCGGGACGCCGTCTTCCTCCTGAACGCCCTGGGCACGACCGAGTGCCACGAAGGCCTCGCCGCCGTGAACGGGGTGCGGATGGCCGGCGTGAGGAAGGTCGTCTACCTTTCCATCCATCGGACGGACGAGGCGCCTCACATCCCCCACTTCGGCGCGAAGCTCCCCGTCGAGGCGGCCCTCAAGACCTCGGGCTGTGGGTTCACGATCCTCCGGCCGAACCACTTCTTCCAGAACGACCTCTGGTCCCGGGACGCCATGCTCGCGAACGGCGTGTACCCGCAGCCGTTCGGCGACGCCGGGCTCTCGCGCGTGGACGTGCGGGACATCGCCGAGGCCGCCGCCATCACCCTCACGACGGGTGCGGCGGACGGTGAGACGGTGAACGTCGTCGGCCCGGACGTCCTGACGGCCACGGCGACGGCCGCGATCTGGGGTGGCGTCCTCGGCCGCAAGATCGCGTATGGAGGAAACGACCTCGACACGTGGGAGCGGCAGTCGCTCGCCTTTCTCCCGCCGTGGATGGTGTTCGACCTCAAGCTCATGTTCGCGTTCTTCCAGGAGAAGGGCCTCAAGGCGTCGCCGGACGACCACGCGCGCCTGGCCGCTCTCCTCGGCCATCCTCCACGGCGCTTCGACGAGTTCGCCGCCGAGACGGCCCGCTCCTGGAGCGCCTGAGCTCTCACGGTAGGATCGCCCGCGTGAAGAAGGGCGCCCGCCCCCTCGTCGGGGTCGTCATGGGCTCGACGTCGGACTGGGAGACGATGCGGCACGCCGCCGAGACGCTCGAGCGCTTCGGCGTTCCGTACGAGAAGAAGGTCGTCTCGGCCCACCGCACGCCGAAGCTCCTTGCGTCGTACGCGTCCGAGGCCGAAGGCCGGGGCCTCGAGGTCATCGTCGCGGGCGCCGGCGGCGCCGCACACCTGCCGGGCATGCTCGCCGCGCAGACGGCCGTCCCCGTTCTCGGCGTTCCGGTCGAGAGCCGCGTCCTCAAGGGCCTCGACTCGCTGCTCTCGATCGTGCAGATGCCCGCCGGCGTCCCCGTCGGTTCCCTCGCGATCGGCAAGGCAGGTGCCGTCAATGCAGGCCTCCTCGCGGTCGCGATTCTCTCGAACAGCAGGCCCGCGCTCCGCAGGGCCCTGAACGGGTACCGGTCGAAGAAGACGCGCGACGTCCTGAAATCCCGTCTCCCGTGAAGATCGTCCCGCCCGGATCGACGGTTGGCGTCCTCGGAAGCGGCCAGCTCGGACGGATGTTCGCGCTCGCCGCCCGCGCGATGGGCTACCGCGTTCACACGTACTCCCCCGAGGAGGACTCCCCCACGGGCCACGTCGCGGACGTCGAGGTCTCGGCGCCGTACGACGACCTCGACCGGCTGCGTGAGTTTGCCCGCGGCCTCGACGTCCTGACGTTCGAGTTCGAGAACGTCCCGCGCGCCGCGCTCGACGAAGTCGAGCGCCTGGTTCCGGTCCGGCCTTCCGCCGAAGCGCTCTGGGTGAGCCAGAATCGAGAGAGGGAAAAGGAATTTCTTAGAAAGGTAAACGTCCCTCTCGCGCCGTGGGCGGCCGTTCGCACGAATGACGAGCTCGCCTCCGCGCTGTCCCAGGTCGGCGCCCCCGCAGTCTTGAAAACGGCCGCATTCGGATACGACGGGAAGGGACAAGAGAAAATTTCTTCGAAGGATGAGAAGGAGGCAGAGGCTGCGTGGGGCCGCCTCGGCAGGGCGCCGTGCGTTCTTGAACAATTCATCGACTTCCAGAAGGAGGTCTCCGTCATTGCAGCGCGCGGCGCCGACGGCGCGCTCGCCCTGTATCCGGCGTTCGAAAACGAACACCGCAAGCACATCCTCGACGTCACCCGCTGCCCCGCCCCTCTTTCACCATTCGAAGAAAAACAAGCCCACGAAATCGCCCGAACGCTTCTCGAAGCGCTCGATTTCGTCGGCGTCCTCTGCATCGAGCTCTTCCACGCCTCTGACGGCCGCCTCCTCGTGAACGAGATCGCGCCGCGCCCGCACAACTCCGGGCACGTCACGATCGACGCCTGCGTCACGAGCCAGTTCGAGCAGCAGCTGCGCGCCGTCTGCGGCCTGCCGCTCGGATCGCCCGAGCTCCTCCGCCCCGCCGCGATGGCGAATCTCCTCGGCGACCTCTGGGCCCGCGGCGTCCCGCGCTGGGAGAATGCCTGCGCCGTCCCCGGCGTCGCGCTCCACCTCTACGGCAAGAAGGAGCCCCGCCCCCGACGCAAGATGGGTCACCTGACCGCTCTCGCCTCGACGGGAAACGAGGCCCGCCGCACGGTCCTCTCCGCACGAGCCGCGCTCACGCGCTAGATTCGCATCGGAGGCCACGATGAAGAAACCGCTCTTCGCCGCCCTTCTTCTCATGCTCGCCGCCGGTCTCGCCGCGGGTGCCGGGATTCCCGAGGCGCTGGACGCGCCGAATTACAAGCGGCTTTCCCCGAGCCTCGCGGTGTCGGGCAAGCCCTCGAAAGAGGCGCTCGCGTCGCTCCAGAAAGCCGGTTTCCGGACGGCGATCGACCTCCGCCAGCCCGCCGAGGGCGTCTCTTCGGCCCGCGAGGCCGTCGAGGCTCAGGGCCTGAAGTTCGTTTCCGTGCCCGTCTCGCCCGCGACGTTCACGCTCGAGGACGCTCGAAGGGTCGAGGCGGTCCTGGCGGACCAGAAAGCCGCACCCGTCCTCCTCTTCTGCTCGAGCAGCAACCGTGTCGGCGGCGTCGTCGCCGTGATCGAGCGGATGCGCGGGCGCACGAAGGAAGAGGCGCTCGCCGAGGGGAAGAAGGCCGGGCTCAAGAGTCCCGCGATGGAGCAGGCCGTCCTCAGGGTCCTCGCCGAGGCTCCCGCGAAGGAAGCCGCCGGGAAATAGGTTTTTTCAGGCCTTTCCGTCGCCGGCGAGCGCGTCGACGACGCGCTCGAGCCTCATCCCCCGGCTCCCTTTCACGAGGACGACGTCTCCCGGCGCGAGGCGCGGCTCGAGCCAGGCAACGAGCGGCTCGATCTCGGTGAAGTGCGCCGAGGAAGAAGAAGAGGAAGAAGAGAATTCTCTGAAGGTAAGAGAAGAACGAGGGCCGAAGAAGGTCGCGAGGGCGACTCCCGCGGCTCCCGCCTTTCTTCCCAGCGTTCGATGCTCCTCCTCTTCGGCTTCCCCCAGCTCGAGCATGTCGCCCAGCACGGCTACCGCCCGCCCCTTTCCGCCCGTCGCGAGCGTCTTCAGCGTCGCGAGCGCGGCCTCCATCGACGCGGGCGAGGCGTTGTAGCAGTCGTCGAGGATCGTGACGCCCAGAGGCGACGGCACGATGCGCGATCGATGGGCGTATGGCTTCGCGGCCGCAAGGCCCCGGGAGATTTCTTCTAATGAATACGAGAGAGCGGCGGCCGTCGCCGCCGCCGCGGCCGCATTCATCGCGTTGTGCTCCCCCACGAACCCCAGCCTGACGGTGATCGTGCGGCGCTGTAGCTTGGAGTCACGGACGAAACGGATCGCGCTGACGCCCCCCTCCCATTCTTCCCCTTCTAAGAGAATCTCCTGCCCTTCCATCCCGAGCGGCTTCGCCTCGACGAGCCTCACGTCCGCCCATGGACTCTTACCAAAGAACAGCTTCGAAACGCCGCTCGCGACGCGCTCGGCCTGTGCCACACAGCGCGGGTCGTCCGCGTTCACGACGGCGACCGAACCGGGAAGGAGTCCGCGGTACAGCTCCCCTTCCGCCTCGGCGACGCCGTCGAGGTCCTTCAGGAACTCGAGGTGCTCGGCCGCGACGAGCGTCACGACGCCCGCATCCGGTCTCGTGATCTCCGTGAGCCGGGCGAGCTCGCCCGGCGCCGACATCCCGAGCTCGAGGACCGCCGCTCGGTGCTCGTCCGAGAGTCGGAAGAGCGTGAGGGGCACCCCGATCTCGTTGTTCAGGTTGCCCTCGGTCGCCAGAGTCGCGCCGCGCGTCCTCAGGATCGCCCCGAGCATCTCCTTCGCCGTCGTCTTGCCGGCGGAGCCCGCCACCGCCGCGACGGGGACCCGGAACCGCCGCCGGTGGAACGCCGCGAGCGCGCCGAGCGCGCCGAGGGTGTCCTCCACCTTGAAGAGCGGCAGTCCCGAGACGGACGGCGTCCCCTTTCGCACGACCGCCGCGCCTGCCCCCTTCGCATTCGCCTCCGCGAGAAAATCGTGCGCGTCGAAGCGCTCGCCTTTCAGCGCGACGAAGAGCGCGCCGGCCGCGAGCGACCGCGTGTCCGTCGAAAGGGACGGAAAGTCCTCCGGCGCCGCGGGCGGCACGTCAGACTCCGTCGCCCGCGCGACGTCCGCCGACGAGAAGAGACGCTCAGCCGAGGCCGTGGCGCGTCTCCTCGAGGATGTAGTCCACGACGGCGGGAAGGCTCTTTGTCCGTTCGAACACCTCGAGTTGCCGGTCGGCGCCGGTCTTTCGCTTCACGATCGTGTGGACGTACTCGATTTCCTTCCGCGACCCCAGCTCGTCCACGACGTCGTCCACGAACTCGAGGAGCTCGACGAGGAGGTCCGTGAACGGCACTTCCTCCTTCTTGCCGAAGTCGATGAGCGCCCCGTCGATCCCGAAACGAGCGGCACGGTACTTGTTCTCGCTGATGAGGGCCCGCGAGTAGAGCCGGTACGAGAGGTTCCGGTCGTAGAGCTTCCAGAGCTTGACGGTGATCGCCTGGAAGAGTGCGGCGAGGCAGATCGTCTCGTCGACACGCATCGGAATGTCGCAGATCCGGTACTCGAGCGTCGGGAAAAAGGGGTGCGGGCGCACGTCCCACCAGATCTTCTTCGGGTTGTCGATGCAATTCGTCTTCACGAGGGTCTCGACGTAGCCCATGTAGTCGGCCCACGAGAAGTACTGGTCCGGGATGCCGGTCCGCGGGAAGCGGTCGAAGACCTTGGCGCGATAGCTCTTCCAGCCCGTGTCGCGTCCCGCCCAGAAAGGCGAGTTCGTCGAGAGCGCGAAAACGTGCGGAAGAAAGTAACGCGCGGCGTTCTGGAGAGCGATCCGCGTCTCGTCGTGCTCGACGGCGACGTGGACGTGGAGGCCGAAGATGAGGTTTCCGCGCGCGACCGTGCCGAGGTCGTAGAGGATCTGCTCGTATCGCGGACTCGGCGTCACGGGCACGTCCGACCAGTGGGTGATCGGGTGCGTGCCGGCCGCGGCGATCGCGAGTCCGGATTCGCCCGTGAGTCGCACGAGCTCGCGCCGCAGATTGGTGACGTCCGCACGCGCCTCGGCGATGTTTCGGCAGATCCCCGTCCCGACTTCGATGACGGACTGGTGAAACTCGCGCTTGATCTTGTCCTTGAGCCGCGACTCTCCTTCCGCGAAGAGCTCCTGGATGTGGGCCTTCAGGGCGCGGGTCGCCGGGTCGACGATCTGGAACTCTTCCTCGATCCCGAGTGTGAAGGACGGGCGGGGTGCGCCCACGTCGTGGCTCCCCGGCTCACTTCACGAGGCCGAGGAGGGCCGGCCACGTGCCGGTCGCCTCGAAAGGCCGCGGGTTCTTGGCGCGATCGAGGAGATACTCCGCCATTGCCCGCACGATCCACTGGAAGCTCTCCTCGCCGACCGAGCTGCGCTCGGCGTCCGGGGCGCAGTTCATGAAATCGATCGCGTACGGGACCCCGTCCCGCACGGCGAACTCGACCGTGTTGAGGTCGTAGCCGAGCGCGCGGCAGAGCGCGAGCGCGTCGCGCGTCACGCGCTCGACGATCGCGGCCGGCAGCGCCCTCCCCTTCGCGGCGGCGTACCGCAGGTGGTGCGGCTCCCGCGGGTCGTACGGCATGATCCTGACGCGCGAGCGTCCCACGACGTAGCAGCGGACGTAGTGGGTGAACTCGATCGCCTCCTGCGCCATCATCTCGAGGTCCCGCGTCTTGTCGTACGACGCGAAGAAGTCCTCGGGGGTCTCGCACTTGTACACGTCCTTCCAGCCCCCGCCGTTTGCGGGCTTCAGGAAGATCGGAAAGCCGAGGTACCCGAAGACCCGGTCCCAGTCGACGAAGTCGAGGTTGCGGAAGGACGTCGCCGTCGTGCCCGGGGGGTTCTCCTTGTGCGGGAGCAGGACGGTCTTCGGCACGGCGACGTGCGCCGCGAGCGCGACGACGTTGTCGAAGTACTTGTCGTCCGCGCACCACCAGATCGGATTGTTCACGACCTGTGCCCCGCGCGCGATCGCGCACTTGAGGAACGTCCGGTAAAAGGGAACCTCGTGGCTGATCCGGTCGAGGATCACCGCGTCCTCGAACGACTGCTCCTGAGTCAGGAACGAGATCTTGACCGGGCCCGCCTCGATGTCGTCCCCGTTCTTCTTCGCCATCTCGTTGATTTCGTTCATGAGGGCCCAAGGGAAAGTGTCTTCCATCCCGAACAGGACGCCGATTCGCTTCCTCGCCATGGCGCGGATCCTAGCGGACGCGCGCCGAAGGCCGCAATCGGGTCGCGCTAGACTCCGCGGCCATGAAGCGCGAATACGGATCGTGGCGGAGCGCCGCGCTCTCCCGCCCGATGGAGTACCTCTGGTTCGGCGAGCGTGGCCGCCCGGTTCTCGTCTTCCCGACGTCGGTGGGACGCTTCTACCAGAACGAGGACTTCGGCCTCGTCGGTGCCCTCGCGGACAAGGTCGACGCCGGCTGGCTCCAGCTCGTCTGCGTCGACTCGGTCGACGCCGAGAGCTGGTACAACAAGAGGGTCCACCCGCGCGACCGCGCACGCCGACACGACGACTACGACCGCTACCTGCGCGACGAGATGCTTCCTCTCATCGAAGGCCGGACGGGCGGCAACGTCGTGGCGCTTGGCGCGAGCTTCGGTGCCTACCACGCCGCGAACCTCGCGGGCCGCTACCCGGGGCGCATCACGAAGGCGATCTGCTTTTCCGGCCTCTACGACCCGGCCCGATACCTCGACGGCTACTGGGACGAGCTCTGCTACTACCACTCGCCCTCCGCGTACATCGCGAACATGGACGACGCGTGGAGGGAGAAGCTCCGGCGGGTCGAGTGGGTCGTCGCGACCGGTGAGAAAGACTCGCTGATTCGGGAGAATCGCGACTTCGCGTCGCTCCTCGGCCGGCAGGGCCAGCGGATCCAGGCCGAGTTCTGGCCCGGCGTGTTCGGGCACGACTGGCCTTACTGGAACGAAAGCGTCCGAAGGTTCATTTGAGGCGCAGCTCGCGGAGCCGCTTCTCGGCCTGCACGGCCCTCTGCCGCGCCTCCTCCGCCTCGGATTTCGGCCCGAGGACTCCCTTGACGGCGCCGAGCGCCCGCCACGCCTCGGGCCGGAAGGGCGCGATCCGGGCGGCCTCCTGCGCGAGCTCGAGCGATTCCTCGAACTCGCCCCTCCTCTCGAGCAGCCGCGAGAGGGCGACCGCGATCTCCCACGACTTCGGGAATGCGGCGCGTCCGTCCTTGAGGACGCGAACGCCGTCGTCCGGGCGGCCGGTCCACTCCCGGTAGCGCGCGAGCGTCACGAAGTCGCCCGGCTCACGTCCGGAGGCGTCCCCGATCGCCGTCTCGAAAAAGCTCATCGCCGCGTCGTCCACGATGCGGCGGCCGCCCGTCTCGACGCCGAGGACGAAGCCCTCGGCAAAGGCGAGGGCACGCGTCCGCGCCAGGCTTCTGCTGTCCGGAAACGCGGCGAGCGCCTTGTTGCACTGAGCGAGGCAACCCGCGTACTCCTTCAGGCGGAGGAGACCCTGTGTCGCGATCTCGGCCCCCTCGCGCCGGAACGCCGCGTCGGCTCCTTCCGGCACGGCGGCGACATCCTCCTTCGCCTCTTCCCAACGGTCGAGGCCGTGAAGGGCGCGGGCCCGGACGACCCGTGCGCGGGCGTCCTTCGGCATGAGGTCGCGCGCCCCCGTCGCGAGGGCGAGCGCCTCGTGGACGTTCGCGAACGCGTCGGGGAGACGCGTTTCGGGCGTGGAGAGCGCGTGCTTGAGGAGCTGTTCGGCGGCGTCCAGCAGCGTGCCGACGTCGCGCTGGCCCGCGAGGCGCAGCCGCGCCGTCGCGACGGCGTCCGAGACGAGGCCCTGCGCGCTCTGCGCCGCGAGGAGAAGGGCGAGAAGCCCCGCGTCGGTCTCGTGCAGCAGGAGGCCGGTGCGCGCCGCCCGCTCGGCCAGGGCGGCGTTGCCGAGAACGAGATGCGCCTCCGCGAGGAGCGCGAACATGTCGGACGGCTTCTCGGTCGCCGCGGAAAGAGCCTCGAGCACCGTCACGGCCTCCGCCGGGCGCGCGAGTCTCATGAGGCCGCGCGCGAGCAGGATCGCCGACGTCTGCTGGAGCGGGTCGTCCGGATGCGCGCGCACGACCGACGGGAGGACGACGCGCGTCAGGTTCTCGACGACCCCGGCCCAGTCCTCCCTCTCGGCGAGCCGGCGCGCGTCGTCGAGCTCCCTCTTGGCGCCGCGCACGTCCACGCCCGTCCGGCCGTCGCCACGCGCGGTCACGACGGCTCCCGTCGCGACCCGCGCCCGAAGCACCTCGCCGCGCACCTCGGAGGCCTGGTAGCGCATCTTCGGGACGAACCGCCCGACCTTCAGCTCACGCCGCTGCGCGACCTTCAGGAGGTCCGCGGTGAAGGACTTCCAGTCCGGGTAGCGGCCGTGGCGCTCGCGCTCGAGGCCGCGCATGATGATCTCGTCGGCGCCGAACGAGGATCGGCGAAACAGACCGGCGGTGATCGCGGGCGGCTCGCTTCGGATTTTCGCGCCCCGGATCTCGTGCCAGTCGCCCGTGAAGGGGACGCGTCCGGTCTCCCACTCGTACATGACGCACGCGAGGCTGTAGATGTCCGAGCGCGCGTCGAGCGGAACGCCGCCGAGGAGCTGCTCGGGCGAGGCGTACGCGGCGGTCCCGAAGATGACCATCCTGCCGTCGGCGGCGGCGCCCTCCTGCTCCCCTCGCGTCCCGGCGATGCCCCAGTCCGACACCGCGGCGCGGTTGAGGTCGTCGATGAGGATGTTCTCGGGTTTGAGATCTCGATGGAGGATCCCGTGCTCGCCGTGCGCCCACTCGAGCGCGCCCGCGATCCTCACGACGGCCTGGTAGAAGTGCAGCGCGTCCTTCTGGGCGAGGTGCGGCCTCAGGTTCCCGCCCGTCATCCAGCGCGAGCAGACGACGGGCGTGCCCTTGTAGGGGAACACGCAGAGCGCCTCGACGATCCCGTCGCAGACGGAGAGCTTGAGCCACGTCTGGAGTTCGGCGAGGAACCGCTCGAACTCCGCGCCCTTCCGCCCCCCCGCGGGGAGAGCCTTCACGGCGAAGGACGCGCCCTGGCCCTGCCGGACCTTGGCGCACACGCCCATCCCGCCGCGGATCACGTCGACGACCGTGAACGTGTCCGACGCGAATCCCTGCGTCCGCGCGAGCTCGGGCAGGGACAGCTCCTCGCCAGAACGGAAAAGCGACACTTGCGGCCGATTCTCTCATCCCCCGACCCTCGTTCTCGCCGGCCTTTCGGCCCGCCGGCGTACGATCGGCCCCTCGATGACGCCCCGCATTGCACTCGCGGTCGCCGTTTGCGCGGCCGCGCTCGCCTCGTGGGCTCCTGGAAAGAACGCGGAATTCGCCTGGTACGGCGGGCCCGTTCTCGGCGGTGCGGATGTCCGGCCGGTGACTCCCGCCCCGCGGAAGGAGCCGCCTCCCGCGCCAACACCCACGAGAGCGCCCGCGCCGGCCGTCGCCGCGCTCTCCCTGCCGCTCTCGGCCGATCCCGCGCGGCGCGAGAAGCTGAAGGTCGTCGAGGAGGTCCGCGGGGGCCGCACCGTCTGGCGGAGGGACCCGGTCGCCATCGTGCAGAGCCCGCAGGGAGGAAAGAAGTGATCCTTCTCGCCGCCGTACTCGCCGTCCAGGCCAGGACCGCGCCGGTTCCCGCGTCGCCGCCGCCCGCGGCGGGGACGAAGAAGGCCCTGACCCTCGAGAAGGTCTCCGAACTGCGGATGCCCGTCGCATACGTCTGGCGCGACGCGACGCACGTCGTCTGGACCGAGAGGAGCGGGTCCGAGTCGCCGGGCGCGCTCTGGGAGATGGACGCGGCGACCGGGCGAAAACACGCGCTCCTCGAGCCGCCGGTCGTGAAGGATCGCGCGGGCAACGAGAAGAAGCTTCCGCTCCCCGGCCCGGCCTGGAACCCGCGGGGAGACGCCTTCGCCGTTTCGTTCGATCACGACCTCTGGCTCGTGACGGCGGGAGGGGCCGAGCCGAAGCGGCTCACGCGCGACGACGACGAGGAGGAGGTCCCCGCGTGGTCGCCGGACGGCGCACGGATCGCGTACGCGAAAAAGAACGACCTGTACGTGCTCGAGGTCGCGACGGGGCTCGAGACGCGCCTCACCAAGACCGGCTCCGACCACGTGCTCAACGGGAAGCTCGACTGGGTCTACGGCGAGGAGCTCGCGGAGCGCCATTCGAGCCGGTCGTTCTTCTGGTCGCCGGACTCGACCGCCCTCGCCTTCCTCCGCCTCGACGAGACCCGCGTCCCGGCGTATCCCATCGTCGACTTCACGCCGACGAACGGGAAAGTCGAGCTGCAGCGCTACCCGAAGGCGGGCGACGCGAATGCCGTTCCGTCCGTTCACGTCGTGGACCTCGCCGGGAAGGAAACGGCGGCCTTCCTTCCGCCGGGGGACGACGTCTACGTCGCGCCCGAGATGTCCTGGACGCAGGACGGGAAGGGCCTCTGCTTCCTTCTCCTCGACCGTCCGCAGACGCACCTCGACGTCTTCCTCCTCGCGCGCAGGGGCGGCGCGGCGAAAAAGCTTCTCTCGGAGAGCGACGCCGCGTGGATCAACGCGATCGCCCCGCCGCACTTCCTGAAGGACGGCTCGTTCGTCTTCCTGTCCGAGCGCGACGGTTTTTCCCGTCTCTACCGGCACGCCGCCGACGGACGGCCGATGAACGCGATCACGACGGGGGACGGGATGATCGACGGGGGATGGACCGTCGACGAGAAGGCGGGAACCGCCTCGTTCCGCGCGACGACGCAGGACCCGCGCGAGCGCCAGGTCTTCGTCGCCAGGCTGGACGGCTCGTCGACGAGGCGGGTGACGGCCGAGCCGGGTGTCCACACGATGGCGTCGTCGCCGGACGCCGCGTACTTCGTGGACGCGTTTTCGAGCGCCACGTCGCCACCGAAGACCGTGATCCGCTCCGCCTCGGGTGACCCGGTCGCCGTCCTCGAAGACGGGCCGCACCCCCTCGCCGACTACGACCTCGGGAGCGTCGAGCTGGGTTCGTTCACCGGAGCCGACGGGACGCTCTTCTACACGAAGCTCGTGAAGCCGTCGGGCTTCGACCCTGCGAAGAAGTACCCCGTCGTCGTCTACGTCTACGGCGGGCCGCACGAGCAGGTCGTCCAGAACAGGTGGGGACCGGCGTTCGACGCGTACCTCGCATCGAAGGGCTTTCTCGTGTGGTCGATGGACAACCGCGGCTCATGGGGGCGCGGGCACGCGTTCGAGGTCCCGATCCTGAAGAACATGGGCGCGCAGGAGCTGAAGGACCAGCTCGAGGGCGTCGCGGAGCTGAAGAAGCGGCCGTACGTCGACGGATCGCGGATTGGAATCCACGGCTGGTCGTACGGCGGGTACCTGACGCTCTACGCCGCGACGCATGCGGGCGCCACGTTCCGGTGCGCGATGGCCGGAGCGCCCGTCGTGGACTGGACGCTCTACGACTCGATCTACACCGAGCGCTACATGAAGACGCCGAAGGAGAATCCCGAGGGGTACAGAGCCTCCTCGCCGCTTCTCGCCGCCAAGGACCTCGGGACGAAGCTCCTGATCATGCACGGCACGTCGGACGACAACGTCCACATGCAGAACACGATCCGCTTCGCGGACGCGCTCGTGAAGGCGCGCAAGGACTTCGTCTTCGTGCCCCTGCCGCGCCAGACCCACGGGCCGCGCGGCGAGGCGCGGCTCTACATGTACCAGCGCCTCGCGGAGTGGTTCGAGCAGAACCTCTGACGCCGGTTCAGGCCGGCCTGGGCGTCACGGACACCGGGACGGAGCCCCTCACCGCCTTCGAGACGATGCAGTATTTTTCCGCGAGGGAGAGCGTCTTCTCGACGTCGGCCCTGCGCTCCGAAAGGAGCGCGGCGGGGACGATCGGGTAGAGGTCGATCCGCGTGACCCGGTAGCCGCCCGCCGGGTCCTTGTCCAGCTCGCAGGCCGCGTCGACCCTCGGCGCCGGAACGTCGAGCTTCAGCTTCTCGAGGAAGATGGCCCAGGTCTGGACGTAGCAGGCCGCGACGCCGGCGAGGAGGAGTTCCTCGGGGTTCGGCGCCCCCGTCCGGCCGCCGAGAGACGGGGCGCCGACGTGCGCGGCGAGGAAGCTGCCGTCGCCGTTCGCGAGGCGGCCCTCCTTGGCGGCGGGGTTCCAGGTTGCGGCGATCGAGAAGCTCTGCGCGTCGGGCATGGGTTCCTTTCCTGCCGTCAGGGTCTGAGGACGAGGAGCCGGGGTTCCGTGAACTCCTCCATCGCGTAGGCCGGGCCCTCGCGCCCGATCCCCGACTCCTTGACGCCGCCGTAGGGCATCCGGTCCGCGCGCCACGTCGGAACGTCGTTCACGAGGACGGCGCCGACGTCGAGGACGTCGAAGGCGCGCTGGATGCGCGCGAGGTCCCGGGTGAAGATTCCGGCCTGCAGGCCGTACTTCGAGTCGTTCACGCGCGCGAGCGCCTCGTCCCACGTGTCGTAGGCCGCCAGCGTCACGATCGGAGCGAAGACCTCCGCCGCCTCGACCTTCATCCCGCGCCCCGTGCCCGCGAGGACCGTCGGGAGGACGATCGACCCCGCCCGCGTCCCGCCCGCGAGGACCGTCGCACCGCCCGCGACGGCCTCCGCGATCCACTCCGCGGCGCGCGCGGCTTCACCGGGCGCGATCATCGGACCCACGTCCGTCTTCTCGTCCATCGGATCGCCCACGGCGAGCGCGGCCGTCCTCGCGAGGAGCTTGTCGCGGAAGGCGTCGAAGACGCTCCGGTGGACGAGCGCGCGCTGGACGGAAATGCACGACTGCCCCGCATATCCGAACGCGCCCCCGGCGACGCGCGAGGAGGCGTCGTCGAGATCGGCGTCCGAGTGCACGACGACGGCCGCGTTGCCGCCGAGCTCGAGGCCGACGCGTTTCCTGGGTACGATCTCCTTCAGGCGCCACCCGACCGCTCCCGAGCCCGTGAACGAGACGACGGGGAGACGTGGATCCCGTACGAGCGCTTCCGCCTCGTGACCGGGGACCGCGAGCACGGCGTAAGCGTCGGCCGGCCAGCCCGCCTCGAGGACGATCGCTCGGAGGGCGAGCGCGGAAAGCGGCGTCTGCGACGCGGGCTTCTGGACGACGGGCGCTCCGACGGCGATCGCGGGCGCGACCTTGTGAGCCGTGAGGTTGAGGGGAAAGTTGAACGGCGTGATCGCGAGGACCGGCCCGCGGGGGACCCTCTTCACGACGCCCCACCTCCCCAGTGACGCCGCGTTCACGTCGAGGGGCAGCACCTCTCCCGTCCACGCCTCGAGGGCGGCCGCCGCGGCCGAAAAAGTCGCCGACGCGCGCTCGACCTCGGCCCGTGCCGCCTTGAGAGGCTTGCCCGCCTCGGAGGCGATCGTCCGGCCGAGCGCGTCGCGCCGCGACTCGAGAGCGGAGGCGACGCGCCGCAGGATCGCGACGCGCACGTAGGTCGGGAGCGCCCTCGTCTCGTCGAAGATCGAGACCGCCTTCGAGACGGCGGCCTCGATTTCGGCCGCCGTGGGGACCTCGAGGCTCGCGACCTCCCTCCCGTCGAAAGGCGAGCGGATGACGAGCGCGCTCAGGACTTCTCCTCCTTGAGGACGTCCGGGTTCCACACCCTCGGGGCCGTCCACGCCCGCGCCGAGAAGAGCGCGCGCAGCGCGCGACCGAGGAGCGCGGACGGGCGGCGGGCCTCGAAGGCGTCGACGACGCGTGGGACCTCGGCCGGGGCCGAGGCCGGCACCGCGAGGCCGACGAGCGAGACGAGACCGGCCGGCGCCTCGTTGCGGACTTTCTCCCAGGGCTCGACGAGGGCGGCTTCCTCGGCCGGCGTCAGCGGCGCGACCCCCGTGAGGGCGAGGCGGCCCGAGACGACCGCGAGGAGGAGCGGGAGGTCCCGGAGCACGGGCACGGCCGTCTCGAACCGGAACGTCGTGAACGGCGCCCGGCTGCCGCCCGGCGCGTTTCCCGAGAGCGTCAGAGAGCCGGTCGCGTGGCCCGCGTTTGCGATCGCGCTCCAAACGGCCGCGACGGGCCAGAGCGGGAGCGAGAGGGCAAGCGCGGCAAAACCGAGGGCGCGGCCGCTCGGGTGCGGGAGAGAACGCGCGGGAAGGCGGTCCGTCAGGAGGCTCGCGGTTCCGGCCGCCGCGTCCACGACGAGGTTGCCGGAGACGACCGCGTTCTCGACGGTGACGCCGGGCGGGATCACCGTGCGCGGCAGGACGCTCGTGTTCAGGAGGCGGGCGCCCGCGAGCACCGCCGCTTCCTCTGCCACCGTCGTGGATCCCTCGAGCGTCGCGCCGGCGTCCGTGTGCGCACGCTCCGCCAGGGCCGGGCGGCCGCCCGCGTGCTCGGCGTCCGCGCGCCGGTAGGCGGCGATGCCGTCGATCAGGACGGG
>JBAUSZ010000166.1:0-11372 GCA_049581965.1 Thermoanaerobaculia bacterium
CCTATGCGCGGACCGCCGGGACGCCCAGGTTCACGGGCGTGAGCCAGCCGTAGCGGTCCTCGACGCGCCCCTCGACGATGTCGAAGAACGACTTCTGGATCGCCTCCGTCATCGGCCCGCGCTTGCCGTTCCCGACGGGGATGCGGTCCACGGATCGGATCGGGGTGATCTCCGCCGCGGTCCCCGTGAAGAACATCTCGTCGGCGGCGTAGATCATCTCCCGCGGAATCGTCTTCTCTTCCATCTGGAACCCGAGCTCGCGCGCGAGCTGGATGACGGAGAGGCGCGTGATGCCCGGCAGAGTGGAAGCCGAGAGCGGCGGCGTGTAGAGGCGCCCCTTCCACACGAGGAAGAGGTTCTCGCCCGAGCCCTCGGAGATGCGGCCGTTGTGGTCCAGCGCGATCCCCTCGTGGTACCCGTTCGTGATCGCCTCCATCTTGATGAGCTGGCTGTTCGCGTAGTTCGCGGTGGCCTTGGCCATAGCGGGCATCGTGTTGGGCGCGATGCGCATCCAGGACGAGCAGCAGACGTCGACGCCCTTCTCGAGCGCGTCGGCCCCGAGATACTTGCCCCACTCGTAGCACCCGATCGCAACGTCCACAGGGTTCGGAAACGGGTTCACGCCGAGAGAGCCGAATCCCCTGTAGACGAGCGGACGGATGTAGCAGGCCTTGAAGCCGTTCGCCCGCACGACCTCGAGTGTCGCGTCACGGAGCTGGTCGATCGTGAACGGGATCGTCATCCGGTAGATCTTGGCCGACCAGAAGAGCCGATCGAGGTGGTCGTCGAGCCGGAAGATCGCCGACCCACGCGCCGTGTCGTAGCAGCGTTCGCCCTCGAAGACGCCGGAGCCGTAGTGGAGCGCGTGCGTGAAGACGGAAATCTTCGCATCCGCAAAGTCCACCATCTTCCCGTTCATCCAGACCTTCTTGACGTTTTCGAAGCTCATCACGGCCTCCGGGCGACCATCCTATCCGAAAGAAGCGCGCATCCAAGCGCCCGATCAGTCGGAATCGACCAATCGGGCGAGCGCGACGACCACGGCCGTCTCGAGGCGGAGGACGCGGGGCCCGAGAGAGAGAAAGACCGGGGATTTTTCTGCGAATGAAGAGAGCTCCGACGGAGCAAACCCACCCTCGGGGCCTATGGCCACGAACCCGTCCTTTGCGGGCCCGGGGCGCGTCCCGGCGCCGCCAGATGGCTCCAGGACCACGAGCTCCTCTGCCCCTCTTACCCTTCTGAGAAACTCTCCGGTGCTCTCCGGGCCCTCCACGAAGGGCACCAGCGTCCGGTCGCACTGCTTCGTCGCTTCTTCCGCGATCCGGGTCAGCCGCTGAATCCTCTTCGCAAGCGCCGCGACGTGCGCCCGCTGGGAGCGCTCCGCGTCCAGCAGGACGAAACCCGCGGCGCCGCACTCCGTGCCTTTCTCGATCGCCCACTCGACCCGCGCGGGTTCCGCGCAGGCCAGGGCAACGACGACGCGGTTCGCCGGCTCGCCCAGAAGAGGGAGAGAAGAAGGAGAGGAAGAGTGGATTTCGTGGAATGACACGAGTCGGATCGCGGCACCCCCGCGCGCGAGTCGGGCCCGCGCGCGGGCGCCCTTCCCGTCGAGGGCCACGACCTCGTCGCCGTCCCTCAGGCGCCTCGAGCGCACGTGCGCTCTCTCTTCCGCCTTCAAAGGAATCTCTT
Organism: Thermoanaerobaculia bacterium; assembly: GCA_049581965.1. Lineage (GTDB taxonomy): Bacteria > Acidobacteriota > Thermoanaerobaculia > UBA5066 > UBA5066 > Fen-183. The sequence goes on from JBAUSZ010000166.1 coordinate 1,690, forward strand.
CGTGCTCTCCGCTCCTTCCCCGGTAGCGCGCCAGATCCGGCACCAGCACCCGCGGAGGGCGCACGTCCGCCTTTTCACTCATTTGCAGAAACCCACGCCGTCCCGAGCCATTCGTTCTCCCGGATCGAACGGACCTGTCGAAAGCCCTCTCTCCGGAGCAACTCCGCCCACTCTCCCTCCCTCTCGACGAGCTGTCCCGAGCAGAGGAGCCGGCCGCCGGGCAGGAGGCGCGTTCGCAACGCCGGGAGAAGAGGCGCGGTCTCCTCGTGGATCATGTTGACGACGACGACGTCAAAGGACCCGCTCGCAGCGAGAGCGTCGAGTGGCCCGGCAAACACGCGGACGCGAGGAACCTGGTTCGCACGGGACTGTGCGCGCGTCGCGAACGCAGCCTCGCGGTCGAGGTCGAGAGCGACCACGCTCGCCGCTCCTTCAAGGGCGGCGACGAATGCGAGCGTCCCGGTTCCACAGCCCACGTCGAGGACGCTCTCTCCGGTGAGTCTCTCGCCGAGCAGGAGGCGAACCGCGACACGCGTGGACTCGTGCGACCCGGTCCCGAACGCACGGACGGCGGGGAGATACAGGCGCCTCACGCCGGGCGGCGGGCTCGAGGCCCGATCGTCGTCGTGAGGATCGAGGAGATAGCGATCCACGAGGACGGCCCTTCGAAGGGCAGCCGACTCGGCCACCCAATCGGTGTTTCTCTCTTCGAAGAGGAGAAGGCCGGAGGCTCCGAGCGCGGCGAGATGCGCCAGGGCCTCTTGGACGTCCACGGGATCGACCCAGATGAGAAGGCGCCCGTCAGGCGAGACCACGGACGAGAACTCCAGGTCTCCGAGCCCTTCGAAGAGAGTTTCTTCGAGTGACCCCCTCTGGGCCGCCGGAATCTCGATGCGGGAGGCGCCCGCCTTCGCCTCGGCCATCTTCACCTTCCGAGAAAAGCGCCGAAACCCGACGCGGGATGGTTGCTTCAGGAACCCAGGAAGTCCTGCAATCTCTCGAAGAAGCCCTTCTCGTCCTTCGTGGGTGCGCCCGCTTCGCCGTCGAAAGCGGCCGCCAGCTTCTCCACGGCCTCGCGCTGCGCGTGGGTCATCTTCTTCGGCACGCGCACCGTGATCAGGACGTGCTGGTCGCCCTTGCCGCGCCCGTCCAGGCGCGGGATTCCCTTGCCCTTGAGCGTGAAGACCCGGCCCGCCGCCGTGCCGGCCGGCAGGTCGAAGGCCGCCTCGCCGTGGAGCGTCGGCACCTTGACGGAGCCGCCCATCGCGGCGAGAGGGAATGGGACGGCCCACGCGAGGATCACGTCGTGGCCGTCGCGCCGGAAGATCTCGTGCGGCGCGACCGAGATGAGGACGTACAGGTCCCCCGGGCGACCACCGGGGCGCGCGGAGTTGCCCTCCCCGGCGAGGCGGAGTCGCGCGCCGTCGTCGACGCCCGCCGGGATCGCGATCGTGAGCGTGCGCGACTTGCGGACGCGCCCCTCTCCTCGGCAATCGGCGCAGGCCTCCCGGACCCTCTCGCCGGAGCCCCCGCACTCGGGACACGGCCGCGCGACCGCGAAGAATCCCTGACGGAACTGAACGCGCCCCTGCCCGCGACAGGTCGGGCACGTGACGGCCGAGGCGCCTCCCTTGCCGCCGCGGCCGCGGCAGCTCGCACACGCCTCGAAGCGCTGCAGCGGCACGGCGACCTCGGCGCCGAAGGCCGCGTCCTCGAACGAGAGGGTGACGTCGGTTTTGAGGTCCTCGCCGTTGCGCCGAGCCGCACGCATCGACTCGCCGCCGAAACCGAAGCCGAAGAAATCGCCGAGGATGTCCGCGAAGTCGACGAACTGCGTCGGGTCGAACCCGGGCCCGCCGCCCTGTCCGCGCACGCCCTCGTGGCCGAAACGGTCGTAGCGGGCGCGTTTGTCCGGGTCCGAGAGCACTGCGTAGGCCTCGGCGGCCTCCTTGAAGCGCTCCTCGGCGGCCTGATCGCCCGGATTCTTGTCGGGGTGATGCCGGAGCGCGGCCTTCCGGTAGGCCGACTTGATCTCGTCGACCGCCGCGTCCCGGCCGACGCCCAGCACTTCGTAATAGTCGCGAATGGACGTGCTCACGGAGGAATCCTACGAGACCGGGATCAGGCCGGCTTCTCGGCGCCCTTGTCGCCCTCGCCGCCCCCGCGGCGCTCCTTGGACTCCGGCTTGTAGAGCATCGCCTGCGTCAAGATGCGCGAGACTCCCTTCATGTCGATCATGGCGTCGTCGATCGGGCCGCGCTCGTCGGCCGTGAGGACCTCGCGCGCGTTCTCGAGGGTGCGGTGGACGCGATCCTTCTCGTCGGCCTGCAGGAGATTCCCGAACTCGCGGAAGATCCGGTCGTTCGCCGCGATCATCCCCTCGAGCTTGTTCTTCTGCTGGCGGATCTCCTTGCGCTTGGCGTCCGCCGCCTGGTGCGAGGCCGCCTCCTCGATGATCTTCTCGATCTCGGACTGCGACAGGCCACCGGCCGGGTTGATCTGGAGGCCCTGCGCCTTGCCGGTCGCGAGGTCCTTGGCCGAGACGTTCACGATGCCGGACGAGTCGATCGCGAACGTGACCTCGATCTGCGGCACGCCCTTGGCCGAGGCCGGGATGCCGACGAGCTGAAACTTGCCCAGGGACTTGTTCTCCTTGGCGATGTCGCGTTCGCCTTGCAGGACGTGGATCTCGACCGTCGTCTGGTTGTCGGCGACGGTCGTGAAAATCTGGGTGTTTTTCGTCGGGATCGTCGAGTTGCGCTCGATGAGCTTCACGAAGATGCCGCCGTGCGTCTCGAGGCCGAGGGAGAGCGGTGTGACGTCGAGGAGCACGAGATCCTTGATGTCCCCGCGGAGCACGCCCGCCTGGATCGCCGCGCCCACGGCGACGACCTCGTCGGGATTGATCGAGCGGTTCGGGGGCCTCCCGAAGATCGTCTCCACCATCTGCTGAACCTTCGGCGTGCGCGTCTGCCCTCCGACGAGGATGACGGTGTCGATCTGATCGGGAGAAAGACCCGCCGCCTCGAGCGCGTTCCGGCAGGGCCCTTCCGTCCGCACGATGAGTTCCGCGGCGAGCGCCTCGAACGTGTCGCGCGTCAGGAGCTTGTTGATGTGTTTCGGGCCGGACGCGTCCGAGGCGATGAACGGGAGGGCCACCATCGTCTCGAGCGCGGTCGAGAGCTCGCACTTCGCCTTCTCAGCGGCCTCCTTGAGGCGCTGCAGAGCGAGGCGGTCCTGCCGGAGATCGATCCCGCTCGACTGCAGGAACTCGGCGAGGAGCCAGTCCATGATCGCGCGGTCGAAGTCTTCGCCCCCGAGGAACGTGTCGCCCGAAGTCGAGAGGACCTCGAACATTCCGTTGTCGATGCGGAGGATCGAGATGTCGAACGTTCCGCCGCCAAGGTCATAGACGGCGATGGTCTCCTGCTTGCGGTTCTTCTCCAGGCCGTACGCGAGCGCCGCGGCCGTCGGCTCGTTGATGATCCGGAGGACCTCGAGGCCCGCGATGCGCCCCGCGTCGCGCGTCGCCTGCCTCTGAGAATCGTCGAAGTAGGCCGGGACCGTGATGATCGCTTCCTTGATCTCCTCGCCGAGAGACTCCTCGCAGAACTCCTTGATCTCGCGCAGGACGAACGCGGCGATCTCCTCGGGCGAATAGTCGCGGTCCCGCACCCGGATCTTCACGTCTCCGTTTGTCGCCTCGACGAGCGTGTAGGAAAGGTGCTCGCGGGCCTGCCGGACCTCGGCGTCGGACCACTTGCGGCCGATGAGACGCTTGACCGCGTAGATCGTCTGCGTCGGGTTCGTGATCGCCTGACGCTTTGCGATCTGCCCGACGAGACGCTCGCCATCCTCCGTGAACCCGACGATGGACGGTGTCGTGCGGGCGCCTTCGCGGTTGGGAACGACCTGCGGAGAGCCCACCTCGACGACGGCCACGCACGAGTTCGTCGTGCCGAGGTCGATCCCGAGAACCTTAGCCAAAGGGGTCCTCCTTCGCCGTCGCGTCCCCGTTGCCCGGCGCCGTCGCGACCTTGACGCGCGCGGGCCTCAGGAGGCGGTCGTTCAGCATGTAGCCCTTCGTGAACACCTCGAGAATCGCTCCGGGAGGGGCGCCCGCGGTCTCCTCGGAGACGACGGCCTCGTGGAGGTTCGGGTCGAATGCGACGCCGACCGCAGGGACTTCGACAAGGCCGTACTTTCGCAAGGCGTCGCCGAGCTGTCGCGCAATCATGTCGATGCCGAGCTGAAAGTCTTCGCTCGACGCGTCGCCACGATGCGCGAGCGCGCGTTCGAAATTGTCGAGGACCCCGAGAAGCTCGTGGAACGCGTCCGCGAGCGCGAACTTGAAGTAGTCCGACTTGTCCTTTTCCGTGCGGCGCTTGAGGTTGTCGAAGTCGGCGGACTTGCGGAGGAGCGCCTCGCGCAACCGCCCCGCCTCTTCCTCCGCCCGGACGGCGCGCTCCTTCGTCCCCTCGAGCTCGGCCCCGGCGCGTCGCGCCCGCTCGAGAGCATCCCGCACTTCGGCCTCGAGGGTCGCGACGCGCGGGTCCGGAGCGGGAGCCGCCACCGGGGGCGCCTGCGGCGGGGCCGTCTCGTCGAGCTTGTGGCGTTGGCGCTCCTCGACGTGCTCGATCGCCTCCTCCGCTTCCCGAAGCGCCTTCGCCACGGCGTCGCGCTCCTCGGTCTCGAGGAAGATGATCTCGTCCGGATCTTCGTGCCGACGCTTTCCGCTCACGCCGTGCCTTCCGAGAGCCTGCGACTCACGCAGCGGCCGAGCTCCTCGACGAGCGGAACGACACGGTCGTACTCCATGCGACGGGGCCCGACGACTCCGAGCGCGCCGAGGACGCGGTCACCCTTGAGGTACGGAACCGTCACGACCGCCGTCTGCGTCTCGCCCGTGAACGGGCTCTCGGAGCCGATCACGACGCGGGCGCCGGCCCAGCCAAGGCAGTCGGTCAGGAGGCTCACGAGCCGTGCCTTCTCCTCGAAGACGCGGAACATGCGCCGAAGCGCCTCGACGTCGCCCCGGAACTCCGGCTTCTCGAGTAGGGAGTCGATCCCGTCGACGAACACGGCGTCGCCCTCCGGGCGGCCCTCGGCGAACGCCTTGCGCCCGAGCTCGAGCGCCCTGGCGAGCGCGCGATCCACACGGCTCTTTTCCTCCGCGAGCGCCTCGAGGAGAAGCCCCCGGATCTCGTCGAGCGTCCTCCCCGCGTAATCGGACGTGAGGCGGCGCGAGATCGCGTCGAGCTCGCTCTGCGAGAAGTCGTCGCGGGTTTCGATGAGCCGGCTCTCGACGAGGCCGGCGTCCGACACCTCGGCGACGAGAATGCGCCGCTCCGTGAGACGCGTGAAGTGAACGGATTCGAGAACGAAGCGGGCGGAGGCGGGGGCGGCGACGACGCCGACCTCTCCGGTGAGGCGGGACAGGACACGGGAGGCCGCCTGGAAGAACCGATCCGTCTCGAAAGGCTCGGCGGCGAGCTCGCCGGCGATGCGGGCTCGCTCCTCGGCACTCGGCAGGCGCGTCGTCATGAGCTCGCGCACGAACGCCCGGTATCCGAGGTCCGTGGGGACGCGCCCCGCCGACACGTGGGGGTGCGTGAGGAAGCCGAGGTCCTCGAGGTCGGCCATTGCGTTGCGCAGCGAGGCCGACGAGAGCCCGAACTTTCCGCCCTTCGTGAGTTGACGCGAGGAGACGGGAACGGCGCTTTCGATGTAGGCGACGATCACCGACGCGAGCACCTCGCGGGATCGGCCGTCCAACCCCTTGAATTCACTGCTCATAATCGGCGAGACGCGCCTCCAATATCGCCTTTCGGGCTCCAAACCCCGGGTCGCCGAATCATAACAAACGGGCGCGGCCTTCGCCCGGGCCCAAGCTGAAACCGAGGCCTCGCGCGGGGTCGCCTCGAGTCGCCGGTGTAAGATGGAAAGTGCTCCGCTTGGGAGGTTTGGCGAAGGGTTCGATGGTTTTTTTCAACTACGCGACAATGCAGATGGCCGCCAAGATCGTGTACTACGGTCCAGGCCTCTGCGGAAAGACCACGAACCTTCACGTGATCTACGGGCGTACCGCGCCCACGTCGCGGGGCGAAATGGTGTGCCTCGAGACGGAAACGGACAGGACCCTGTTTTTCGACCTCCTCCCGCTCGACGTCGGGGTCATCGGCGGATTCAAGACCCGCCTCCAGCTGTACACGGTCCCGGGCCAGGTCTTCTACAACACGACGCGCAAGCTCGTCCTCAAGGGCGTCGACGGAATCGTCTTCGTGGCGGACTCGCAGCGCCCGATGCGCGATCCGAACGTCGAGAGCCTCAGGAATCTCAGGGAGAACCTGGCCGAGATCGGGCTCACCCTGGAGAACGTCCCGCGCGTCTTCCAGTACAACAAGCGCGACCTGCAGAACGTCCTGACGATCGACGAGCTCAACGACTCCTTGAATCCCGGCAGCGCCGTCGAGTGGCACGAAGCCTCCGCGACGAACGGAACCGGCGTCTTCGAGACGCTCAAGGCGATCTCGAAGCTCACGCTGCGCTCGCTGAAGGGCCGGATGGCCGTGGAGCAGCGCCGGCCGATGGTCGTCGTGTCCGGAGAGACGCCCGCTCCGATCCCCGCCGCCGCACTCCACACGTCGGGGATCACGAACGCGATCGACGCGCTCGGCCCGCCGGCTGCGGGGGCAGCCGCGCCCGCGAGGTCCACGAATCCTTTCGATTCCACGATCTCGCGCCTCCAACGCCTCAAGTCGCTCGCCCGGCTCGGCGTGGATCTCCACTCCGCCGGTTCGTCCGGCACCGATCTCTCGACGCTGACGCCGCCCTCCTCGCCCGTCGCCTCCGGCCCTCCCGAACTGCCGGAAGCTCCCTTCGAGACCGCAATTGCGCCGCCGGCCGAGGACCCCGCCGCCGAGGTGAGCTTCGCCGAGATCCAGCCGCCGCCGGACGAGCCGCCGCCCACGTCGGCCGTGAAACACGTGCGCGTCCGGTCGAACGTCGACATCCTTTCGGAGCTCGAAAAGCTCAGGAAGATCGCGACGCAGAAACCGGCGGCTCCTGTGCATGGAAAGACGAAAAGCGCCGCCGACGTCTCCCTCGACGATCTCCTCGGTTCGACGCGCAACCACAAGAAGGACGTCGCGCAAAGCTTCGAAGTGCTCCTGCCCCGAGACGCGCTCGCGAAGAGCCGGCGCATCACCGTCGGGCTTTCGTTCGGTGACGACGCCGGGGCCGTCATCGGGCCCGAGAAACGCTTCGACGTCGAGCTCGCGGGCGCCCGGGACGTCGAGAAACTCCTCCTCTCCCTCAAGTTCAACGTTCGCGGCGAATGAGAGCCCCAAGACTTCTCGCCGCCCTCGGGGCGTTCGCCGTCGCGAGTTGCGCGTCCGCGCCCGCCGAGCGCGTGGCCGCTCCGGTTTCCCCTTCCCCCGAGAACGCGGCCGCCGCCGCCCGTGCGGAGGCGACGGACCTCTTCTATCGCGGAAAGGTTCTCGCCCTCGCCGGCGACGGGGACTGTGCGCGCGACGCGTTCCAGGGCGCGCTCGAGGCCGCCCGCGCCGCGACCCGGCCCGGCAACGCCTCGGATCTCGAGTTCGCCGGCGACCTGTGGGACAGTGTCGCCGTCTACGGAGCGGCCGTCGACTCTCCGGGCCGGATTGCCGAGCCCGAGCGGCCGCCCGCCGAGGACCCGCGCGACAGCCTCGTCGCCGCGGCCCCCGTCGCGAGCCTCGAGGAGTTCGAAAAGGCGAAGAGCGAGGTCGACGCCGCACCTTCCGTGGCGTCGTTCGACATCCCGATCGTCGTGAACGAGCAGGTCCTCCGGGCCGTCGCCTACTACCAGTTCCGCACCCCGCTCGCGTTCGCGTCCGCCCTCCGGCGGAGCGGCCGGTATCTCGACCTCATGCGGGGAATCCTCAGGGACGAGGGTCTCCCGCAGGATCTCGTCTACGTCGCGATGGTCGAGTCCGCCTTCAAGTACCAAGCCCACTCGCGGGCGGCCGCGCACGGCTTCTGGCAGTTCATCGACGGCACGGGGCGCCGCTACGGCCTGCGCCGGACTCGCTCCTACGACGAGCGCAGCGACGCCGCGAAGGCGACGCGCGCCGCTGCCGCCTATTTCCGCAACCTCTACGAGATGTTCGGCGACTGGCACCTCGCGATGGCGGCCTACGACGCGGGCGAGGGCAAGATCCTCAGGAGCCTCCAGCGGACGGGCGCGCGCGATTTCTGGGGGCTCGCGCAGGGAAACGTCCTGCGCCGCGAGACGCGCGACTATGTCCCGTTCGTCATCGCGACGGCCCTCATCGCAAAAGAGCCGGCCCGGTTCGGCTTCGACGTCGTGCCCGACCCGCCGCTCGCCTGGGACGTCGTGACGGTCACGAAGCCCGTGGACCTCGCGCGGGTCGCGGAGGTCGTCGGCGCGACGCTTCCCGACCTTCAGCTCCTCAACAGCGAACTCAAGACGCGTTCGACGCCGCACGGCGTGCCGACGTACGGCCTGCGGGTGCCGCGCGGCACCGCGGCCCTCGTTGCGTCGCGACTCGACGGGATCCCGCCCGCGCCCGAGGTCGCCGAAAGGCGCATCACGGTGCGGAAAGGCGAGACTCTCCGGAAGGCCGCCGCCCGAGCCGGCGTCTCCGTCGCCGAGCTCTGTGACTGGAACGATCTCCCCCGCACCGCGAAGCTCCGCAAGGGATCGGTCCTCGTCGTTCCCGCGCGTCGGGGCCGGCCGAGCGTGGCCGCCGCGGCGGCGTCGACCGTGCCCCAGGGCGAGATCCGCAGCGTTCCGACACCCTCTTCGGCGGTCACGCGCGCGTCGGATGTCGGCCCGTTCACGGCGGCCCCCCCGGCGACGACGCCGGTCGCGCTTCCCTCCCGCGTCGACATCCCCGCGGAAGGCTTCGCCGAGGCCAGCGTCGCGCCCGCGAAGACGGCCGCCCCGCCGGCCCGGAGAGTCCGGCACACCGTCCGGCCCGGCGACACGCTCTACTCGCTCGCCGCCCGTTACGGGACGACGATCGACGCGATCCGACGCGAGAACCGCATCCGATCCGCCCGTTCGCTCCGGGCGGGCCAGACGCTGACCCTCACACTGGCCGTTCTGAACTGACATCCTGCCCGCATGACGGTCGCCCGTGCGCATTCCGCGACGGTCGTGGGTCTCGACGGAGTCCCCGTGGTCGTCGAGTGCGCCGTCGGCGCGGGCCTCCCCGGCCTCACGCTCGTCGGACTGCCCGACACCGCCGTCAAGGAGAGCCGTGAGCGCATTCGATCGGCCCTCCGGCACGTCGGGTTCCCGGCGCCGCCGAGGAACGTCGTCGTGAACCTCGCGCCGGCCGACCTCCCCAAGGCCGGCACGGCGCTGGACCTCGCGGTCGCGCTCGCGATCCTCGGCGCGAACGGGGACGTCCCCGGAGAAGCCCTCTCCGGGGTCGCCCTCGTCGGCGAACTCGCGCTCGACGGGGCGCTGCGTCCCGTCCCCGGAGTGCTCGCGCTCGCCGAGGCCGCTCGGCGCGACGGCCGCACCCTCCTCGTACCGGTGGAGAACGCCGCCGAGGCGGCGGCGCTGCCCGACCTCGACGTCCGGCCTGTTCCGCACCTCGGCGCCGCGATCGCGCATCTCCTCGGGCGCGAGGTCATCCCGCGCCTCGTATCCGAGACGGCGACGGCCGCGC
>JBAUSZ010000167.1:0-10485 GCA_049581965.1 Thermoanaerobaculia bacterium
ATCCTCGCGGCCGGGGGAACCGCCGTGGACGCTGCGGTCGCGACCGCCTTCGCCCTCGCGGTGACCTACCCTCCGGCCGGGAACGTCGCGGGCGGCGGCTTCGCCGTCGGAAGGTCCCCGGATGGCGAGCTCTGGGCGCTCGACTTCCGAGAGACCGCGCCCGCAGGGACGTGGAGAGACAGCTTTCTCGGCCCGGACGGAAAGGCACGGCCGCGGGCCTCGACACTCGGGGGACTCGCGGTCGGAACGCCGGGCACCGTGCGCGGTCTCGAGGCGCTTCACCGGCGCTACGGAAAGCTCCCGTGGGCTCGCCTCGTCGCTCCCGCCGTGCGCCTCGCTCGCGACGGCTTCCGCGTCCCGCCGGGACTCGCCGCGCAATTTGCGGGATACAAGGCGAGCCTCTCGAAGGATGCCGAGGCCGCGAGGCTCTTCCTCCCCGGGGGCAGACCGCTTCCGGCCGGCTCCCTCCTCGTTCAGGAGGACCTCGCGCAGACCCTCGAGACGATTGCGGAGAGGGGCGCCGACGGCTTTCATCGCGGCGCGGTTGCCCGCCGGATCGCGGCATTCGTGCAGCAGACGGGGGGCGTTCTCACCGAGGAGGACCTCGCTCTCTACCGGCCCCGGTGGCGGCCGCCTTTCATCTTCGACGACGGGCCCTTTCGGCTCGTCACGGTGCCGCTGCCGTCTTCAGGGGGCTTCCTGCTCGCCTCGATCCTGGGCCAGCTCCGGTTCGTGGGCGGCTCGATCGAGGACCGCGACGCGCCCGAGACGCTCCACCTGACGGCGGAGGCCGAGCGCCGGGCCTACGCGGACCGCAACCGGTTCCTCGGCGACCCAGATTGCGTCGACGTGCCGCTCTCGTCGCTTCTCGACCCGGCCCGGCTCGCCGCGCTCGGGTTTTCGATCGACGCCTCCCGCGCGACACCGTCCAGAGCCATCGAGGGAGGCGCCTGGCCGCGCGAACCCGAGCAGACGACGCACCTCTCGACGGCCACCGCCGACGGTGGCGCCGTCGCGCTCACGTACACGCTGAACGACACGATGGGAAACCGAACCGTCGTGCCCGGCCTGGGCGTCCTCCTGAACAACGAGATGGACGACTTCGCCGTCGAGCCCGGCGCCGCGAACGCCTACGGCCTCGTGCAGGGCGAGGCGAACGCCGTCCGGGCGGGGGCGCGCCCGCTCTCCTCCATGACGCCGACGATCGTGCTCGAGGGCGGCCGGCCGCGGCTCGTCCTCGGCTCGCCGGGCGGCGGAACGATCCCGACGACCGTCCTGCAGGTCTACCTGAACGCGGCCCGGCGCGGCGAGCCGCTCGGAGAGGCCGTCGCCGCGCGGCGCTTCCACCATCAGCACCTTCCGGACCGCATCGAGATCGAGCGCGGCGTCTTTCCGGAAGACGTCAAGGCCGCGCTCCGCAAACTCGGCCACGTCCTCTACGAGCCCGGGAACCCGTACACGGGCGGGAAGCTGGGCAGCGTCCACGCGGTCGCGTTCGAGAGGGACGGCTCGCTGACGGCCGCCGCCGATCCGCGCGGCTACGGGGCCGCGATGGGAACCGAGAGCGTCGCGGCGCGCGCGGCCTCGGCGAGCCTTCGCGAGAGGAAGCGCTTTTCGGGGGCGTCGCGCGCCCGCGCGAGCGCTTCGCCGTAGCCCGCGCCCGCCCGTGGCCCGGGCCTTTCCCCCTCGTCGAACGAGGGTCCCGGAAATCGACATCCCGTGCTATCGTCCGCGCTCCTCGGGGCGTAGCGCAGCCTGGTAGCGCACACGGTTCGGGACCGTGGGGTCGGAGGTTCGAATCCTCTCGCCCCGACCACTTCCCCCGTCCGGCCGTCTCTCTCTCTCGTGAGGGGGCGGCTTTTTCGCGTCGGGACGGCCCTCGGTAAGATCGTCCTGCCATGCGACGAGCGGTGCGTCCCGAATCCCGCGGTGGGGGCGGCCTCGCCCGGCGCCGGCCCGCGTCGCCCCACGTCGAGACCAAGCGTCGCGCCAAGCGCGCTCGCATCCTCGAGAGCGCCGTGCGGAGCTTCGCGGCGAAGGGCTTCCACGGCACCTCGATGGACGACATCGCCGAGGAACTCCTCCTCACCCGCGGCAGCCTCTACTACTACTTCAAGGACAAGGAGGAGATCCTCGCCCTCTGCCACGAGACGGCGCTCGAAGCGATGCTCGACGTCACGGACCGGGTTCGCGCCTCGCAGCTGCCGCCGGACCAGGCTCTGCGCCGCATCGTCGTCGAGCACGCCCGTGTCATGGTGGACAAGTTCCACGGAACGGCGCTCGCGCTCCAGTTCGATGCCCTCGACCCGAAGCGGCGGCTGGCCGTCGTCTCGGCGCGTGACGCCTACGAAGCGAGCGTGCGGGAGGTGATCGCACAAGGGATCGCGCGCAGGGTCTTCCGCCCCGTGGACGTGAAGCTCGCGACCTTCGCGATTCTCGGGGCGATCAACTGGCTCGCGCGCTGGTATCGGGCGGGCGGCGGCGCGTCGGCGGACGAGGTCGGCGAGGCGTTCGCAGAACTGTTCCTCGCGGGACTCCTCGCGAAATAGCCCTGGCGTTTCTCAGCGCTCGGCGATGTCGATCGTGCCGAGGAAGGTCTCCTGCGGCGGTCCCGAGGCGCCTCGAACCCTGAGCCGCACGGCGTAGGCTCCGGCCGGAGGCACGCCGGGCGGCAGGCGGAGCGAAAGATCGCCGTCCTCGAAACCCTTCGCGGGCAGTTCGCCCGAATCCCAGACGACGATCTCGCCCTTCGCGAGGGCGACCCCGAATCCCTCGCCCTGGGCGGCGACCGTGCGCGGGAAAACGAGCAGGATCGCGCCGCCCGCAGGCCGCTTCAGGCGGACGATCGACGGGCCCGTGCCGCTCTCGGGCCTCAGGACGATCGTCTGCGCGAGGGGAACGATCCCCGCCTGGGCTGCGGCGCCCGCGTGCGGCCGCTGGTCCGCGAGCTCCTTGCGGGTCCGCGCGAGGGCGATCTTGAGGAACCAGGCAGAGGCGAGGGAGGCGATCAGGAGCAGGACGAGGAGGCCGAAGGCGATTCCGACGCCGGTGCCGCCGGGAAAGAGGCGGGGGTCGGACTCCGACGAGGAAGGGGCCGCGGCCGCCGTTTTCTTCCGGAAGAACCGCTCCTCGGCAAGGCGAAGCTTGATGCCGCGCGTGGTCTCGACGCGATCACGGTAGTACGGCGTGTCGAGGAGCGACTCCTCGAAGAGGCGCCGTTCGGAGTCGGGGAGGCGGCCGAGGACGTAGTCCGAAACGAGGACGTCCTCCTCGCTTTCGATTCGATCGAGAAGCCGGTCGTCCCGGAAGTACGCCTCTTCGAACCTCGCGCGGTCGGTCTCGGTCATCCGGCGCAGGAGGTAGTCGCGGATCTCCGGCGTGTCGGGAGCCGTCGTGCTCACTCCGGCCCTCCGCCTCCCGGCGGCTGCGATGCGTCGCGCAGCGCCTTCTCTTGGTCCATGCGCTTCCGGAGCTCGCGCTTGGCCCGGTAGACGCGCATGTCCACCGCGTCCGTCGTGATGCCTTCCTCGCGGGCGATGGCGCGCGAGGGGACTTCCTCGACGAACCGCTTCACGAGGAGGTCGCGCATCCGCTCCGGAAGGAGCGAGAGAGCGGTGCGAAACCGCAGGGCCTGGCTCGAGATCAGAGCGTCCGAGAGAGGGTCCTCGACGCCGGCGAGGTCCACGGCGCCCGAAAGGCCGTCGTGCGCATTCGCCTTCACGACGCGGCGGCAATACTCGAAGAAGACGTTCTTGGCGACGCCCAGGGCGTAGGCCTCGTGCGATTCCATCCGCTCGCCCCGCGAGATCCGCTGGAGGACGCGCAGGAGCGTTTCCTGCGCGAGGTCGCGCGCGTCGTCTTCCGTGCGCACGCCGCGCGAGAGGAAGAAGCGGCGCAGCTTCTCCGGCAGCCGCCCGAGCTCCGCCTCGTCGGGTTCGGAGAACCGGGAGGGATCCACGGCCGCCCCTACGCTCTTTCCCGTGTGCACGGCATGCCCGCATTCTAGCCGCCCGCGGCCCCTCGACCGGGCGCGCGCCGTTCCGGAAGAAAACAGTTGACAGGGGACCGGAATGAATGATTATACGCTGTCGTGAATATTCATGCAGCCCAGTCGACGCTCCGGCGCCGGGACGAGATCCTGAGAGTGCTCCGGGACGGGGCCGTCCATTCGCAGGAGGAGCTCCAGCAGCGCCTCGCGCGCCGCGGGATCGCCGTCGCGCAGCCGACGCTCTCGCGCGACCTCAAGGATCTGGGCCTCGCGAAGACGCCGGCGGGCTACGTCGTTCCCGGGGCGGACGGCGCGGTCCCGGACGCCGAGCGCGAGGCGCGCAACAGGGAGAAGCTCGAGCGCGCCCTGCGCGAGTGGCTCCTCGACGCCACGGTGGCCGGCACGCTCGTCGTCCTCAAGACGCCGCCCGCCGCCGCGCACCCCGTCGCGCGCGCGATCGACGAGGCGGACCTCGAAGGGATGACCGGCTCGATCGCCGGTGACGACACGATCTTTCTCGCGACGCCGTCGGCCGCCGCCGCGGCAAGGCTCGCCCGCCTTCTCGAGGCTTCTCTCGCCGGCCGGCGGCTCCGGCGGCAGCGCACGTGAGCGCCTCGAAAAGCACGTCCCGAGCCAAGGTGCGCGCGTCCGTCGTCGGGGCAACCGGCTACTCGGGCGGCGAGCTCTGTGCCCTCCTCGCGCGGCACCCGGGTGCCACGATCGTGTCCGTCTTCTCGTCGGGGAAGAGGGATGCCGCACCCGTCCCCTTCTCGCGTCTGCATCCGTCGCTCGGGGCCTCGCCCGGCCCCTCGGCCGGGGCGTTCACGCCTGAAGCGCTCACGGCCTCCAGCCCCGACGTCGTTTTCCTCGCGACGCCGAACGAGACGTCCGCCGGGATCGCCGGGGGGATCCTCGCCCTCGGCGCCAGGGTCATCGACATCTCCGGAGCCTTCCGACTCAGGAACGCGGCCGACTACCCGACGTGGTACGGCTTCGAGCATCCGGCCCCCTCGCTCCTCGGCGAGGCGGTCTACGGCCTGACCGAGTGGTGCGGGCCGGAACTCCTCGACGCGCGCCTCGTCGCGAATCCCGGCTGCTATCCGACGTCCGTCCTCCTCGCGCTCAAGCCGGTTCTGCCGCTTCTCGAGCCGGGCGGACCGATCGTCGTGGACAGCAAGAGCGGCGTCTCCGGAGCGGGGAGGAGGGCCGACCTCGCGTATTCCTTTTCCGAGATCGCGGGCAACTTCCGGGCGTACGGGATCGGAAGCCACCGGCACGAGCCCGAGATGCGTCAGGAGCTCGGGCTCTCCGGCGAGGCCCCGTTCGTCTTCGTTCCGCATCTCCTTCCGCTCGTGCGGGGGATCCTCTCGACTCTTCACGTGACGTTCCGCGACGGCGTGACGCCGGCGGACGTCTCCGGGGCCTACGCGCGTTACGCCGGGCTTCCGTTCGTGAGCGTGCGCACGGCGGGCGAGTTGCCCGACCTCGCGAGCGTCGTCGGCACGCCCCGCGCCGAAATCGGCTTCGCGTTGCTGCCGGGCCGCCGCGGCGTCCTCGTCAGCGTCATCGACAACCTCCTCAAGGGCGCGGCCTCGCAGGCCGTGCAGAACATGAACCGCGTCTTCGGATTCGCTCAGACGGAGGGACTCGTTTGAGCGCGAACCGCCCCGGGCGCCCCATCGTCGTCAAGCTGGGCGGGAGCCTCCTCGAGGACGCCGAGCCGCGGGCGAGGGCGCTCGCCGCGATCGCCGCGAGCTGGACCTCCGGGCAGAATGTCGTCGTCGTCCACGGAGGCGGCAAGCGAATCGATGCCTCCCTGCAGGCGCTCAAGATTCCGAAGAAGACCTACCGCGGGCTGAGGATCACCGATCCCGAGACGCTCGACGTCGTCGTGTCGATTCTCTCGGGTCTCGTCAACAAGTCGCTCGTCGCCGAGCTGCGATCCCTCGGCGTCACGGCGGCGGGCGTCTCCGGCGCCGACGGGGAGACCCTGTGGGCGGAGTTCCACCCGCGGCTCGACGGCGTCGACTTCGGGTACGTCGGCCGCGTGACGTTCTCCGACCCGCGCCTCATCCGCGCGATCCTGTCGGCGGAGCTTCTTCCGATCGTCGCCTCGGTCGCGCTCGGGCGCGAGGGCACGCTCCTGAACGTGAACGCGGACTCGGCGGCGTCGGCCCTCGCGGCGGCGCTGCAAGCCGAGCGGCTCGTCTTCCTGACGGACGTCGAGGGCGTCCTCGACGCCGCGGGGAAGGTCATCGAGGGCATGGGGCCGGACGCGACGTGGGAGCTCCTGAACTCCGGCGCCGTGGCGGGCGGCATGCGTCCGAAGCTCGTCGCCTGCCTCGAGGCGCTCAAGGCGGGCGTCTCGCAGGTCGTCATCGCCGGGCCGCATCGCCACGCGTCGGCCCTTGCCGAGGGAACCGGAGGGACCCGTCTTGCCAACATCGGCTGAAGACACCACGCTGGTCGAAGAGCGCGACGCGACGTTCGTCCTCGGGACCTACAAGCGCACGCCGTTCCACCCACGGACGGGGAAGGGCGCGAAGCTCGTCGACGCCGCGGGAAAAGTCTACTGGGACCTCCTCGCGGGCATCGCCGTGAACGCGCTCGGGTACCGTCATCCGCGCCTCGTGAAGGCGATGAGGGAGGAGGCGTCTCGCCTCCTCCACGTCTCGAACCTCTTCTATCACCCGGCACAGGGACTTCTCGCCGAGCGCCTCGCCCGTCTCTCGGGCTTCCCGAAGGTCTTCTTCTGCAACACGGGAACGGAGGCGACCGAAGCGGCCGTGAAGCTCACGCGCCTCGCGACGCCGGGAAAGAGCCGGATGGTCGCGCTCGAGGGCGGGTTCCACGGGAGGACGATGGGCGCGCTCTCGCTGACCGGCAACGAGGGTTACCGCAAGCCGTTCGAGCCGCTCGTCGGCCACACGATCTTCCTGCCGCCGAACGACGTGACCGCCCTGAACGGCGCGGTCACGCCGGAGGTGTCCGCGATCTTCCTCGAGCCGATCCTCGGAGAGGGCGGCATCGTGCCGCTCACGCCGGAGTACGTCGCCGCGGCACGCGCGGCGGCCGACCGCGCCGGCGCGGCGCTCGTCTTCGACGAGGTCCAGAGCGGGCTCGGCCGGACGGGACACGTCTTCGTGTTCCAGGAGCTGGGCGTCACGCCAGACCTCGTCACGCTCGCAAAGCCCCTCGGGGGTGGACTCCCGCTCGGCGCCGTACTCGTCGGGCCGCGGATCGCGGCGCTCGTGAAGGCGGGCCAGCACGGCACGACGTTCGGCGGCAACCCGGTCGCGTGCCGGCTGGGGCTCGAAGTGCTTTCTGCAATCGAGGAGGACGGCCTCCTCGGCAAGATCCGCGAGACGGGTGAGTGGTTCTCGAAGAAGCTCGGGTCCGCGCAGCGCCGGAGCAACGGCGCGATCGTGGCCGTGCGGGGCCGCGGCCTCATGTGGGGAGTCGAGCTCGACCGCGACGCGGCCGACGTCCAGGGGAAGCTCCTCGAGAAGGGCTTCGTCGTCGGGACCGCGCGCACGAACGTCCTCCGCCTCCTGCCCCCCTACGTCGTCCCCCGCCCGGCGCTGTCCGGGTTCGTCAAGGCGCTCGAGGAGATCCTCCGCGGGACGTCCGCCGCCAGCAAGGAGAAGAACCCGTGAAACCGAAGATCAGGAAGGCCTGCCTCGCCTATTCGGGCGGGCTCGACACGTCCGTCATCATCCCGTGGCTCAAGGAGAACTACGGCTGCGAGGTCGTCGCGGTCGCGGTCGACGTCGGCCAGGCCGAGGAGACTTCGGGCCTCGAGGAGAAGGCGAAGAGGACCGGCGCGGCCGAATTCCATCTCGTCGACGCGAAGGACGAGTTCGCGAGGGACTATCTCTTTCCGGTCCTGAAGGCCGGCGCCGTGTACGAGCACGACTACCTCCTCGGGACCGCGACCGCGCGCCCGCTCATCGCGAGAAAGCAGGTCGAGGTCGCGCTGAGGACGGGCTGTGACGCGCTGTCCCACGGCTGCACGGGGAAGGGTAACGACCAGGTCCGCTTCGAGCTCGCCTACATGGCGCTCGCGCCCGAGCTCGCGATCGTGGCGCCGTGGCGCGAGTGGGACATCCGCTCGCGCGAGGACGCAATCGACTACGCGGCGGCCCGCGCAATCGCCGTGCCGGTGACGAAAAAGGATCCCTACTCGAGGGATCGCAACCTCTGGCACATCTCGCACGAGGGCGGGCCGCTCGAGGAGCCGGGATTCGAGCCCGAGGCTTCGATGTTCAAGCTCACGGTGGACCCCGAGAAGGCGCCGGACGCCGCCGAGCGCGTCACGATCTCGTTCGCGGCGGGCCTCCCCGTCGCCGTGAACGGAAAAAGCCTCCCGCCGGTCGCCCTCATCGAGACGCTCAACGCCCTTGGCGGCCGGCACGGCGTCGGCCGCGTCGACCTCGTCGAAAACCGCCTCATCGGGATCAAGTCGCGCGGCGTCTACGAAACGCCGGGCGGCACGCTCCTCGTGCAGGCGCTCCGTGCGCTCGAGACGCTCACGCTGGACCGCGACAGCGTTCACGAGAAGGAGAAGCTCGCGGCCCGGTACGCGGAGCTCGTCTACTTCGGCCAATGGTTCTCGCCTCTGCGCGAGGCGCTCGACGCGTTCATGAACGCGCTCATGCCGACGGTCACGGGGGACGTCACGCTCAAGCTCTTCAAGGGCTCTTCGTCCGTGATCGGCCGCACGTCGCCTTACGCCCTGTACTCGACGAGCCTGGCCTCGTTCGACATGCGCGGCTACACCCCCGCGGACGCGGCCGGGTTCATCCGCCTGTTCGGCCTGCCCACGAAAGGGCGCCTCCACCTCAGGCCGGGCACCTACCAGGCGGTCGTCGCGGGAGAGGGTTGACGTGACGCGCAAGCAGCTCTGGGGCGGCAGATTCTCCGAGCCCCCGGCGCGCGCCCTGAAGGCCTTCAACGATTCGTTCGGATTCGACCGCGCGCTCCTCGCCGAGGACGTGCGCGGCTCGATCGGATGGGCGCGGGCGCTCGGCGGGGCCGGAGTCCTCTCCGCCGCCGAGGTGAAGAAGCTGGTCAAGGGGCTCGGGGAGATCGCCGCCGAAACCGCGAAGGCGGGCATCCCCGCCGATGCTTACGACGAGGACGTCCACTCCTTCGTCGAGGGAAGGCTCGCGGCGAAGGTCGGTCCGCTTTCCGGAAAACTCCACACGGGCCGCTCGCGCAACGACCAGGTGGCGACGGACGTGCGTCTCTACGTCAAGGACGCGCTGGCCGAGGGCGCCGCAGCCTCGCGGGCCCTCGCCCTCGCGCTCGCACGGCGGGCCGAGGCCGAGGCCGGGACGCCGATGCCGGGCTATACGCACCTGAAGCGTGCCGAGCCCGTCACGTTCGGGCACTGGTGCCTCGCCTACGTCGAGATGCTTCTTCGCGACGCCTCGCGCTTCGATGCGGCCCTCGCGCGGGCCGACGAGTGCCCGCTCGGCTCGGGCGCGCTCTCGGGCACGCCGCTCCCCGTGGACCGCGAGGCGCTCGCGAGGAGTCTCGGATTCCTGCGCCCGACCGCGAACTCCCTCGACGCCGTGTCCGACCGCGACGCGGCGGCCGAGTACCTTTTCACGGCGGCGCTCCTCTTCGTCCACCTCTCGCGCCTCGCCGAGGACCTCATCGCGTTCACGTCCGACGAGTTCGGGTTCGCCACCCTCCCGGACGCGCTCGCGACGGGCTCCTCCCGGATGCCCCAGAAGAAGAATCCCGACGTCCTCGAGCTCGCCCGGGGCCACGCGGGCCGGACGATCGGCGAGCTCACGGGGCTCCTCGCGCTCCTCAAGGGCCTGCCGCTCGCGTACGACAAGGACCTTCAGCTCGACAAAGAGCCGGTCTTCAGGGTTCGCGGCGTGGTCGGAGTCGCTCTCGGCGCGCTCATCCCCCTCGTGAAGGGGCTTCGGCTCGACGTCGAGCGGATGGCCCGGGCGGCGTCCGACGACAGGCTCCTCGCGACGGAGCTCGCGGACGCACTCGCGAGGCGCGGCATTCCGTTCCGGGAGGCGCACGAGATCGTCGGACGGCGCGTCGCCGAGGCCGAGGCGCTCGGCCTCACGCTCCTCGCCCTCGGGCCGAAGGGAGAGATCACGGCGAAGGACCTCGCGGCCCTCGACGTCCACCTTGCGCTCGCAAGGCGCGACACCACGGGCGGGACGGCGCCACGTCGGGTCGCGCGCGCCGCGAAAGCGGCCGTGCGCCGGCTTTCCCGGGGCGTGCCGTGAGGCTGCCGAAGGGTTTTCTCGCCTCGGGCGTGCGCGCGGGCCTCCGCGGGAAGAGGCCCGACCTCGCCCTCCTCGTGGCGGAGAAGGGTGCGAATGCCGCGGCCCTCTTCACGAAGAACCGCTTCCAGGCGGCGCCCGTCGTGCTCGGGAGGGCGGACCTCGAGAGGAGCGGCGGCCGCGTGCGTGCGGTCGTCGTGAATGCGGGCTGCGCGAACGCCGTGACGGGCCGGGCCGGCC
>JBAUSZ010000168.1:0-2827 GCA_049581965.1 Thermoanaerobaculia bacterium
CGTCCGCCCCGCGCGGGTCCAGCCGAGCGAAGACTTCCGCGAGCGGCGCGAGTGCCGCCGCCGCGTGGCGCGGCGAAAGCCACCAGTGCGGGTCGTGTCCGATCTCGCCTTCGCTCGCGTGCGCCTCTGCCCGAGCCGCTTCTGCTCGTACACCCACGCTCGCGCCGGCGTCGTGGACCTCCGCCTTCGCCGCACAGGCCGCCACGAGCCTCGCCGCCCACGCGTCGTAGCCGGCGCCGACGGTGATCACGAGGCGCGCCTTCGCCAGGCGTTTGACGTCGCGCGGCCCGGGCTCGAAAACGTGGGGCGACACGCCGGGCGGGACGACCGTCACGACGTCCCAGCCTTCTCCCGCCACCGAGGCCGCGAGACTCGCCAGCGGGGCGACGGTCGCGGCCGCGACGGGGCGCGCCTCCCCCGCCGCCGCGGCAGGCGCGATGCGCAACAGGGAGAGGGCCGCGAGGCTCATGCAACCGAGTTGCATCTACACGATTATCCCACGGTTGACCCGGCGCTCGCGGAGCGAGACGATGGGACCGTGAGCTGCAAGGAGCACGGGGAGCACGCCCACCGGCACGGCGAAGGATGCGGACACAAGACCGTGAAGCACCGCGACCACGCCGACTACCTGCACGACGGGCACCTGCACGCGCCGCACGAAGAGCACGCCGACGAGCATCGCCTCGACGTGGACCGGCGCCGGCCGGCGGCCTGCGCTCCGGTGGAGTGCACCTGCGGCGGGTCTCACGTTCGCGCCGGGCACGCGCCCGTCCCGCACGGCGACCACGTGGACTACGACGTGA
This sequence comes from Thermoanaerobaculia bacterium, assembly GCA_049581965.1. Taxonomy (GTDB): domain Bacteria; phylum Acidobacteriota; class Thermoanaerobaculia; order UBA5066; family UBA5066; genus Fen-183. The sequence continues at coordinate 804 of JBAUSZ010000168.1, forward strand.
ACGGCGCGCTCCACCACCCGCACGCCGGTCACTGCGACCTGCACGGGAAGCTCTGACGAAGAGAAGAGAATTCTCTTAGAAGGTGATCAGAAGGACGGAAATGGCGCGTCCGCGCCGATAGGCCTCGACTCTCTCGACCTCCTGAGAAAACCTCCCGTGCAGCTGCGAACCGTCGCGAACGTGCCGCGCCCGTGTGGCGCGCTCAGTCCCTACTCTCGCTCGTCGAAAATTCGCGCGATGTGCAGGCGCAGCGGCCGCTCGAACGTCCACGACGTCGTCTTCTGGAGCCCGTGCTCGGCGGACGCCGAGGCGTTCCACGCGTCGAGAGCACTCAGGCGTTCCTTGAACCACGCCTCGGTCACGCCGCCGTTGTCCCAGAGGCGGTGGAGGCGCTCTCGCTGCAAGCCGACGTCGCCGATCTCGGGATGGTGGTTGACGCCCCAGACGCGCGGGAGCGCGCTCCCGCGGATGTGGGCGAACTCGAGCATCGTGACGGCCTCTCCCGGGCGCGTGCCGCCGGTCTCGCACTCGAACGCGAGGGGGCGCGCGAATCCGTTCCCCGTCGGGAGCAGGTCGTACAGGCGCGAGTCGAGCACCTTGACCTCTCGCCCGCCGTTCTCGGCGAAGTAATCGCCGAAGAACGGGTGTGCCCACGCCTCGTCGGTCAGAACGTTCGTGACGATGCCCGCGCTCTTTCCGCCCTTGCGCTCCGGGCGCAGCTCCGACCGCGCCGCGCCCGCCCAGCGCGAGAGGACCCCGAAGGAGTGGCAGACGCCGAGGAGGGCAGTCCCTTCCGTTCGGATCAACTCGTCGAAAAAGCGGAAGAGCGGCGCCTCCCACCCGGGGTCCTCGTGAACGCCCTGAGAGCCCGGCGAGACGCCGTCGTTGTCGCGCGGGTCGAGCGCGCCGGGCCCGCCCGTCCCGACGAGGAGGGGAAACCGGGAGACGGAGGACGGGATCGCGTGGCCCGCGCGCACGTCGTAGCTCAGGACGCGGACGCCCGGGGCGGTGCCGTTCCGCCGCACGCGCTCGTCGTGCGCGTAGTTCAGAAGGCTCTCGACGATCGACGCGTGCCCGAGATTCGGGTAGCCATGGTGCATGTCGAGGACGGCAAGATCCACGAAGCCCGGCTCCGGCGGCGGCTCCTGGGCCGGCGTGTGCACGCGCACGTAGGCGAGCGAAAGCCCCCCGGGCACGACGATTTGCGTTCCCGGCGCCGGGGGCCGCTCGGGCGGGAGCCTCACCTCGCTCAGACCTTCTCCTCCTTCAGGGCGCGCGTCATGAGCCGCCGGACGGCTTCCATCGGCGACGTCTCCCCCGCTAGGATGCCACGCACCATCTCGGAGATCGGCATCTCGACTCCCACCCCGGCCGCCAGCTCCAGAAGCGCCGGCGCCGTCGCGACGCCCTCGGCGACCTCCCCCCCGAGCGTCTCGATCGCCTCGGGCAGCGTCTTGCCCGTCGCCAGAGCGAGGCCGACGCGGCGGTTGCGCGAGAGGTCGCCCGTCGCGGTCAGGATGAGGTCGCCGACGCCGGCGAGCCCGTAGAACGTCTCCGGGTCGCCGCCGAGCTGGGTGCCGAGCCGCCGGATCTCGGCGAGGGCGCGGGTCAGCATCGCGGCGCGCGTGTTGTGGCCGAGCTTGAGACCGTCCAGGATGCCCGCTGCGATCGCGATGACGTTCTTCGCCGCTCCCGCGGTTTCGACGCCGAGGACGTCGCCGGACCGGTAGAGCCGCATCGTCGGCGACGAGAGGAGACCCTGGAGGAAGCGCGAGACCTCCGGGTCCGGCGACGCGACGACCGCCGCTGCCGGCAGCGCCCGCGCGACTTCGGCGGCGAACGTCGGGCCGGAAAGCGCCGCGAGGCCCTCGGTCCGTCCCGTCACGAACGTGATGATCTCGGTCGTCCGGCGGCGAGTCCCGATCTCGATTCCTTTCGACGTCGCGACGAGGGGCACGGCCGGGAGGCGCGCCTTCAGGCGTGCGAGCTCGGCCGCCGAAGCCTGGACCGAGACGCACCAGAGC
>JBAUSZ010000169.1:0-5161 GCA_049581965.1 Thermoanaerobaculia bacterium
GGCGCGAGGAGGCCGAGCCGGTGGCGGCCGCCTCCGCCGGTGTCTGGCCGCCCGTCGACTCGGACTCCGCCTCGGCTCGTGCCGGCCGCTCGGTGGGCGCCTGGGCGACCTCGAAACGGAAGAGGTACTGGAGGATCTGCTCCTCGATTCCCTCCTTCATCGCCTCGAAGAGCGTGAACGACTCCTTCTTGTACTCGACGAGCGGATCGCGCTGGCCGTAGCCGCGCAGGCCGATTCCTTCCTTGAGGTGGTCGAGGCCGAGGAGGTGGTCCTTCCAGAGCGTGTCGACGGTCTGGAGCATGAAGAATTTCTCGAAGTCGCGCAGGACCTCTGGGCCGACGGACTTCTCCTTGGCCTCGTACGTCGCACGCACGGCCGTGCGGAGCTTGTCCTTGAGCTCGACGTTCGTGTCGTCCTTCGTGAGACCCTTCTCGGAGGGCCTGAACCCGTACGTCTCGAAGACGAGAGACTCGAAGGCCTCCCAGTTCCACTCGGAGGCGTCCTTGCCGGCGGGGCAGTGGCGGTCGACGTAGTCCTCCGAGACGTCCTCGGCGAGGGCGACGACGTAGTCGCGCGAGAGCTTGCCGGTCAGGATCTCCTTGCGGAGCCGGTAGATCTCCTCGCGTTGCTTGTTCATGACGTCGTCGTACTCGAGGAGGTGCTTGCGCGTGTCGAAGTTGCGGCCTTCGACCTGCCCCTGCGCACGGACGATCGACTTCGTGACCCACCGGTGCTCGATCGGGACCCCCTCTTCCATCCCGAGACGCTTCATGAGGCCCGAGAGCCGGTCGGATCCGAAAATCCGCATGAGGTCGTCCTCGAGGGACAAGTAGAAGCGCGAGGAGCCCGGGTCGCCCTGGCGGCCCGCGCGGCCGCGGAGCTGGTTGTCGATGCGCCGCGACTCGTGGCGTTCCGTTCCGATGATGTGGAGCCCGCCGAGCTCGACGACCTGCTCGTGCGCCTCGGCGGTCTCCTTCTGGAACTCGGCGAGGAGCTTCCCGTACAGCTCCTCGTCCTCCTTCGCTTTCTGCCGCGCGAGGTATTCCGGGTTGCCGCCAAGGAGGATGTCCGTGCCGCGGCCTGCCATGTTCGTCGCGATCGTCACGGCGCTCACCTGGCCCGCCTGCGCGACGATCGTCGCCTCCTGCTCGTGGTACTTCGCGTTCAGGACGACGTGAGGCACCTTCTTTTTCTTGAGCATCGTCGAGAGAAGCTCGGACTTCTCGATCGAGATCGTGCCGACGAGGACGGGCTGGCCCTTCTCGCTCTTCTCGGCGATCTCCTCGACGACGGCGTCGAACTTCTCGCGCTCGGTCCGGTAGACGAGGTCGTGCTCGTCGATGCGGATCATGTCGCGGTTCGTCGGAATCACGACGACGTCGAGCTTGTAGATCTTGTCGAACTCGGCGGCCTCGGTGTCGGCCGTGCCCGTCATGCCCGACAGCTTGTCGTACATGCGGAAGTAGTTCTGGAGCGTAATCGTCGCGAGCGTCTGGTTTTCCTTCTCGATCTTGACGCCCTCTTTCGCCTCGACGGCCTGATGGAGGCCGTCGGACCAGCGGCGCCCGGGCATGAGCCGGCCCGTGAACTCGTCGACGATGATGACCTGGCCGTCCTTGACGACGTAGGCGACGTCCCGCTTGTAAAGGGTGTGGGCGCGCAGCGCCTGCTGGCAGGTGTGGAGGACGTCGATGTTCACCGGATCGTAGAGGTTCTCGACGCCGAGGAGCCGCTCGCACTTCGTGACGCCTTCCTCGGTGAGCGAGGACGTGTGCGCCTTCTCGTCGAGGAGGAAGTCTCCCGTCGTCGTCTTGTTCCCGTACTTGTCCTTGACCTCTTCGCCGCGAACGAGCTTCGGAACGATCCGGTCGACCTTGTAGTAGATGTCCGTCTCGCCCTCGGACGGGCCCGAGATGATGAGGGGCGTCCGGGCCTCGTCGATCAGGATCGAGTCGACCTCGTCCACGACGGCGAAGACGTGCCCGCGCTGGACCATCTGCGTGAGCTCGAACTTCATGTTGTCGCGCAGGTAGTCGAAGCCGAACTCGTTGTTCGTGCCGTAGGTGATGTCGCAAAGGTAGGCCGCCCGGCGGTCCTCGTCGGGCATGTCGTGCTGGATGCAGCCGACCGAGAAGCCGAGGAACTTGTAGATCCGGCCCATCCACTCCGCATCGCGGCGGGCGAGGTAGTCGTTGACGGTGACGACGTGGACGCCGCGGCCCGTCAGGGCGTTGAGAGAGACGGCGAGCGTCGCGACGAGCGTCTTGCCCTCGCCGGTACGCATCTCCGAGATCTTTCCCTCGTGGAGGACCATGCCGCCCATGAGCTGGACGTCGTAGTGGCGCTGGCCGATGGCCCGCCAGGCGGCCTCGCGGACGAGGGCGAAGGTCTCGACGAGCTCCTTGTTCAGGGTCTCGCGCGTGAGGGCCCGGCGCTCCTCGATGTTCTCCGGGAGGGTCTTCACGGACTCCTGGACGCGGGCGCGGATCGCGGCGAGCCGCGCCCTCAGGGCGTCGTCCGAGAGCGGCTTGATCCCGGCCTCGAGCTCGTTGATCTCGGCGACGCGGGGCCGCATCGCCTTCACGTCGCGCTCGTGCTTCGTGCCGAAGATCTTCGAGAGGGCCTTGTCGATGATCATGAAAGGAGGGCTCCGCGCGCTTCGCGCGAAGAAGAAGGAGTTTAGCAGGAGAGGAGAAGAGGGGATTTCTTAGAAGGTGAAGAGGGCGTGGCCTCGTTCGCGCCTGCCGCGTGTGGGCCGCCGGCGGCCTCCTTCTCTCTGAGAAGAATGAGTCCGGCTCTCGCTGTTAGGATGCCCTCAGGAAAATGGGAGGTTCGCCATGAAGAGAACTCGAAGGGGCGCCTCGAGTGCGTTCCTGATCGCCGTCTCGGCTTTCGGGCTGCTCGTTATCAGTCGGAACGCTATGGGAGTGTCAAAGAACGGGGCCACGGGAGATGCTTGCACCATCGATCTCCCGGACGGACTGAAAGAGCCCGGCACGGTCGACAGCAAGGGGCGCTGCTGCAGCGTTTTTCACACGGACAAGTGCTACGACATCCCAAAGCCGAACCCGGCCTCGAAGGGGGCGCTTACGACGAACGCGACAAAGAAGACGACGGCGGTCATTCAGGCGGCGCCGACACCGACTCCCTTCAAGCGCGCGCCTGTGAGCGAGGCGAAGAGCGCCGCGCCGATCCCCAGCCCGACCCCGAAGTAATCAGGGCGCCGGAGGCTTCGACGTTCGGAGCTACGGAGTGCCGCCGCCCCGATTTTCATCATTCAGAAGAAAAATCCGAAATCCACGGCGGCACCGCGCCTCAGAAGGCGTTGAGGACGTAGTCCAGCGGGTTCGACGGCCTGCCGTCCACGCGCACTTCGTAGTGGAGGTGCGGCCCCGTGGAGCGGCCGGTCGTGCCGACCAGAGCGACGAGATCGCCCCGCTTGACCCGCTGGCCTTCTGCGACACGCGCGGCCTGCAGATGGCCGTAGAGCGTCGTCACGCCGTACCCGTGCGCGATCTGGACGAAGCGGCCGTAGCCCTTGTCGACGCCGACTTTCACGACGGTACCGGCGGCGGGCGCGACGACGCGGTTGCCCGCCGGCGTCGAGATGTCGATCCCCGGGTGGTATTCGGGATGGCCCGTGAACGGGTCGGGCCGCTGACCGAAGCCTGCCGTCAGGACGCCGGCGGCCGGCGCGATGGTGGGAGTCAGGGCGAGCTGGTCGGCCTGCGTCGCGAGGCGCTTCTCGACGAGGCGCAGCCGCGAGGAGAGGAGCGCCCCACGACGGCCCGCCTCGCTCAGGCCCGAATCGGCCGAAGCCGACGGGTCGATCGGGGCAGCCGTCAGGCCCCCGACGCCGCCCATCCCGGGGTCGCGGACGGCCGAGAGGCCGGCGACGATCGAGAGGCGGCGCGTGCGGTCCTCGAACTCGGCGAGTTGCTTTTCGAGGGACTCGAGCCGGGTGTTCGTGAGGGCGGCGCGGGACCTCAGGTCGGAATTTTCCGTCAGAATGGCCGTGACCTCGCGGCTCCTGTTGATGGACCGGACCCAGAGAACGGAGAAGGTGGTGCCGAGCAGCACCGAGCCCAGCAGGGCGGCGCCGAGGCCCCAGAGCAGCCTGGAAGACACGCGAAACTGCCGGAAACGCGCCCTCGCGTGTGGGACGAAGATGATCGTGTGCTGGCGCTTCGGCATCTCGTCTCGCTTGCTCTCGCTCTCGCGTTCGGCAGATCCCCGGACAAATACGTGCACGGCCTACCCCGGGAAGGCCTTTCGATTAGCTCCGCAAATCTGACGCCCCGCTCAGGGCCTGTCAAGCGAAATGGATAAATCTACAGAACAGTCTGCGATGCAGGAGGTTACGAGCTTTCCGCGATCTCTCTTCCTGGCCGAAAGCGCAGGGCCTCGGCCACTTCCGGAGCGCCGACGGAGGCCTGTCCGGCCAGGTCCGCGATCGTCCTGGCCACCCGGAGAACCCTCTGGTAGCCCCGGGCGGAGAGTGTCAACCGGTCGACGGCGCGGTCGAGCAGGGCCTTCCCCTCCGGAGTCGGTTTGAGCGCCGAACGGCCCGCCCGCCCGGACAGGGCGGCGTTCACGAGGCGCGCGTCGCCGGTCCGGGCGCCCTGCCGGGCCCGGGCCGCCACGACACGCGCTCGAACGGCCTTCGTGGGTTCGCCGTCCCCATCGGCGCCGAAATCGGACGAGGAGAGGGCCGGCACCTCGACGTGGAGGTCGATGCGGTCGAGCAGCGGCCCCGAGATCTTCCGGCGGTAGCGGGCCACGTCGTGCGGCGAGCAGGCGCAGGCCCGCCGCGGGTCGCCACGGTAGCCGCAGGGGCACGGATTCATCGCCGCGACGAACAGGAAGCGGGCGGGGAAGGTGCGGGCCCCCGAGGCGCGAGCGACGGAGACCACACCGTCCTCGAGCGGCTCGCGCAGCGCCTCGAGCGCGTCCCGGCGAAATTCCGGGAGCTCGTCGAGGAAGAGAACGCCGAAGTGGGCGAGTGAGAGCTCGCCCGGGCGCGGCTCCGAGCCGCCTCCCGCGAGCGCCGCGGCCGACGCGCCGTGGTGGGGCGCACGGAACGGTCGCTGGACGAGAAGGCCGCTCCCCGTCGGGAGGCGGCCCGCGACGCTCCAGATGCGCGTCACCTCGAGGCTTTCCT
>JBAUSZ010000170.1:0-12081 GCA_049581965.1 Thermoanaerobaculia bacterium
GCACTGGAGGCCGCGCGCGCGAGGGGCTTCGTCGCGGCCGGAATCCTCGCGGCCTCGGGGCCGCTCACCTGGGGCCGGTTCCGGGACTGGCTGAGCGAAGGCCGTCACGGCGAGATGGCGTACCTCGAGCGCGACGCCGCCGCACGGATGCGTTTCGATTCCATCCTCCCCTTCGCGAAGTCCGTCATCGCCGTCGCCCGCACCGTACCCGGGACGGGGGCGGGGAACGTCGCGGCGTACGCCCGCGGCGAGGACTATCACCGCACGTTGCGCCGTCACCTCAAGGGCGTGATCGACGACCTGAGGCCATTCGCGCCGGACGGATCCCACTTCCGGGTCTGCGTGGACACCGCGCCCCTGCTCGAGCGCGAGGTCGCCGTTCGCGCGGGCCTCGGGTTCATCGGAAAAAACGGGATGCTCATCGTGCCCGGAGTCGGCTCGCACGTCGTGCTCGGCGAGATCCTCACGGACGTCGCGCTCGCGGCTTCCGTGGCGCCGTTCGCGGACGGGGCGGACCGCTGCGGATCGTGCACGGCCTGCCTCGAGGCCTGCCCGACGCAGGCGTTCGTCGCCCCGCGCATCCTCGACGCGACGAAGTGCCTCTCGTACCTCACGATCGAAAAGCGAGGCCCGCTCTCCCCCGGCGAAGAGACTGCGCTCTCGGGCCGCCTCTTCGGCTGCGACGACTGCCAGGACGCCTGCCCCTTCAACGCCGCACTCGACCCGGCCGGCCCGGCCCGAGGTCCGGCGGCCTCGCTGGATCCCGAGGAGATCCTCGCGCTGGACGAGAACGGCTTCCGGCGGCGCTTCTTTCTCTCGGCGATCTGGCGCGCGACTCGGGCCGGTCTCGCGCGGAACGCCCGCGCGGCGGCGCGGCGATGAGCGGGACCACTCTCGTCGTTGCGGGTGTCTTCGTCCGACACGGCCGCCTCCTGCTCGCCCGCCGTCCGCCTGGCCGCGCGTGGGCCGGGCTCTGGGAGTTTCCCGGCGGGAAGGTCGAGTCGGGCGAGACGCCGGAACACGCGCTCGTCAGGGAGTGGCGCGAGGAGATGGACGTGACTCCCGTGGCGCTCGCTCCCTGGAGATTCGAGACCTTCGACGGAGCCGAGCCGGAGGGCACACGGCGGCACGTAACGCTGCTCTTCCTTCGAGTCGGGAGCATCGTCGGCGTGCCGCGGCCGGTAGCCGTCGATGCCGTCCGGTTCGCGCCCGCGGACGAGGCGCGCCTGCTCCCGACGCCTCCGCTCGACGCGGCGGCCCTGAGCCACCTCCTCGAAGAGGCAGGCAACGCCGAGTTTGCGGACACCGAAACGCCGGCTGCGATCGCGGTCGCTCGCGAGCACAAATCTTGCGCACCCTTCATCGAGAATTCCGAATCTCTCTCGTCGCTGAGGGCCCTCGCCTTCCGCAAGCCGCGCGAGGACGGGGCGGGCACGGTCTCCGGAATCCTCGTAGCGACGCCGGACGGCGCGCGCGCCTACCGCAACGCCTGCCCGCACGTCCCGATCCCGCTCGACCGCGGCGGCGAGCCCCTCCTCACGGAGGAGGGATTCCTCGCCTGCCGCAACCACGGCGCGCTCTTCGCCGTCGAGGACGGATTCTGCGTCGCCGGGCCCTGTGCGGGCGAGTCTCTCGAGCCCATCGCCGTCGAGTCCCGCCGGGGAGGATGGGCCCTCGCGAAAGGCCGCCCGTGAGCGACGGCCTCCTCCTCGTTCTCTACGGCCTCTGTGCGATCGGATCGGCCTTCTTTTCCTCGGCGGAAACCGCGATCACGTCCCTGACGGACGCCTCGATTTTCCGCATGAAGAGCGAGGGACGCCGGGGGGCCGAACGGCTCGAGCGCCTCCGTGCGGACCTCCCGAAGACTCTCGGCACGCTCCTCGTCGGAAACACGCTCGCGAACGCCGCGGCGGGCTCGATCGGTGCCGCCCTCGCGATCGCGCTTTTCGGCGAGAAGTGGGGCGTCCTCGCCGCCACGCTCGTCACGTCGATCCTCCTTCTCGTGGTCGCCGAGGTCACGCCCAAGACGCTCGCCGCGCGCCGCCCCGAGATCCTCGCGGTCTTCTTCGTGGGCCCGATCGAATCGTTCGTGAGGCTCCTCTCCCCTGTGACGGCCGTCCTCTCCGCGACCGCCCGGTGGATTCTCGGGCCCTTCGGCGCCGCGGAATCGGCAGACGTCACCGAGGAGGACCTCAAGAGCGTGATCTCCCTCTCGCGCGAGCAGGGCGGCCTCGAGCGCGAGGAGAGCGAGCTCCTCCACGCCGTCCTCGCCTTCGGAGGAAAGCCCGTCCGCGACGCGATGGTCCCGCGCGCCCGGATCGTCTCGCTCGACGTCACCTCTTCCTTCGCCCGGGTCGAGGCCCTCTGCCGCGAGCACCGCTACAGCCGTTATCCCGTCACGCGCGGCAACGCAGACGAGGTCATCGGAATCCTCCACGTGAAGGATCTCTTCGACGTCACGGACGCCGAGGAGAGAACCTTCGACCTCTCGCGCTACCTGCGACCGGCGGTTTTCGTACCCGAGCTCAAGAGGGCCGAGGACCTCTTCCGGGAGATGCGCCGCCGGCGCTTTCACATGGCCGTCGTCGTCGGCGAGAGCGGCGCCGTCGCGGGCCTCGTGACTCTCGAGGATCTCATCGAGCAGATCGTCGGGGACATCTTCGACGAGCACGACGAGCCCGCCCGGCCGCCCGTTGCGGAAGGGACTTCGCTTCTCGTCGAAGGAGGGTATTCTCTGGCGGCGCTCGAACGGGATCTCGCGGTATCGTTCGGCGACCCGGAGGCCGAGACGGTCGCCGGCTTCCTCCTCCGCAAGTTTGGACGTATTCCCCGAGCGGGCGCGCGTGTGCGATCGGGGAACGTCGAGTTCCTCATCGAGCGCGCGACTCCTCGGGCCATCGAGCGCGTTCGCATCCTCCGGCCGGACTCCCCGCGGCCCGCGGGCACCGCCGAAAACCGAAAGGCAGCCGGACCTTGACATCGAAAAAGCGCACCGTGACCCTCGTCCCCGGCGACGGTATCGGCCCAGAGATCACGGCCGCTGTCGTGACGATTCTCTCCGCGGCCGGCGCCCCCGTCACCTGGGAGCGGCACGACGCGGGCGAGTCCGCCTTCCGCGACACCGGCAACCCACTCCCGCCCGGCATCGTCGCCTCGATCCAGCGGACGAAGGTCTGTCTCAAAGGACCCGTCACGACCCCGATCGGCGGTGGCTACAAGAGCGTGAACGTCTCGCTCCGCCAGGCCCTCGATCTCTACGCGAATCTCCGCCCCGTGAAGAACCTTCCGGGCGTGGCGTCGCGGTACGGCGACGTCGACCTCGTCGTCGTCCGCGAGAACACGGAAGACCTCTACTCGGGAATCGAGCACGTCGTCGTGCCGGGCGTCGTCGAGTCGATCAAGATCATCACGGAAAAAGCGTCCACGCGCATCGCGCGCTTCGCCTTCGAGTACGCCCGGACGCACGGCCGTCGGAAGATCACGGCCGTCCACAAGGCCAACATCATGAAGCTCTCGGACGGCCTTTTCCTCGACTGTTTCCGCAAGGTAGCCGCCGAGTACGCCGACATCGAGGCGAACGACGTCATCGTGGACGCCGCCTGCATGAAGCTCGTCATGAACCCGAAGCCTTTCGACATGCTGCTCCTCGAGAATCTCTACGGCGACATCATCAGCGACCTGGCCTCGGGGCTCGTCGGCGGCCTCGGGATCACGCCGGGTGCGAACCTCGGAACGCAGTGCGCCGTGTTCGAGTCCGTGCACGGCTCGGCCCCCGACATCGCCGGCAAGGGCATCGCCAACCCCACCGCGCTCCTGCTTTCGGCCACGATGCTGCTGCGGCACATCGGCGACGACGACCGCGCCGAGCACATCGAGAAGGCGCTCAACGCCGCGATGGCCGACGGCTCCGCGAGGACGCGCGACGTCGGCGGCACGACGACCACGGAAGGCTACGCGAAGGCGGTCGTCGCCCGCCTCTGATGCCGAAGATCGTCTTCCTGAACGAGGGCCGGCGGGCGGAGGTGGCCGCCGGCACGACCGTCCTCGACGCGGCCGTTGCGCTCCGCGTGCCCATCGGGCGCGTCTGCGGGGGCGGCGGAACCTGCTCGACGTGCCGCGTCGAGGTCGTCGTCGGGGCCGAGCATCTTTCCCCGATCGAGGAGAACGAGATCGCGTACCAGCTTGGCCCGGGCATCCGGCTCGGCTGCCAGGCCCGCATCGAGGGGGATGTCGGGGTCCGCGTCATCGTCGTCCCGAAGGCCCTCGTCGTTTGAGATGAGTCGCCCTTCGATCCGCCGCGCGCTCAGGCGCTCCGGAGCAGCGCCGCACCCTCGCCCGCTCCGCACCGGCCCGGGCGAGTCCGGGAAGATTCCGCCCCCGAAGATCTTCCTGCCCGGTGAAGGGGGAGAGGAGCGTCCCGTCGATTTCACGGCGATCTTCGGACGAACGGCGCCCGTGGAGATGGAAGTCGGCGTCGGCAAGGGACGATTCCTCCTCGGGGCTGCCGCCGCGCACCGGGACCGCGACTTCTTCGGCCTCGAGATCGAGCCGGAATACGCGGCGATCGCACGCCTCAGGGCCGAGAAGGCGGGCCTCACGAACGTTCGGGTCGAACGTCTCGACGGAAAGGGTTTCGTCCTCCGGCGCCTCGCCCCGGCGTGCCTCGCGGCCCTGCACGTCTACTTCCCCGACCCGTGGCCCAAGAAGCGCCATCACAAACGCCGCCTCGTCGACGCCCCCTGGGCTTCTGCGGCAGCCCGCGCGCTCGTCCCGGGCGGGCTCCTGCGCATCGCGTCGGATCATGCCGAGTATTTCGCCGTGATGAACGAAGTCCTGTCCACCGAACGGCTCCTCGCGAAGATCTCCGACGAGGAGGCCGGGGAGTGGTCAACCGGGACGAACTACGAGGTGAAGTTCCTGAAAAGCGGCCGTCCGATCCTCAAGGCCGTCTTCCGCCGCGTCGCCGGGCCCTCCTAGGCGTCGCCCGAGCCGGGGGTTCGCTCCATCGCGAGGAGCGGCCGCAGGAACTTGCGGAAGTATTCGAAGCCGGAAATGAGGGCCATCGCCGTCATGACGTAGAGGGCGGCGCGGCCCGTCCTTCTCCAGAGCCCGATGTCGTCCAGCTTCGCGCCGAGAATCATGAGCGAGATCCCGACGATCTGGGTCGCCATCTTCCACTTGCCCAGTTTGCTCGCCGTGATCGTGATTCCGTGCGTGGCCGCGATCGAGCGCAGGCCCGAGACCGCAAACTCCCTTCCGATGATGATGCAGACGGCCCACGCGTCCGCCTCCTGCAGGTCCACGAGCGAGATGAGAGCCGCGGAGACGAGGAGCTTGTCGGCGATCGGGTCGAGAAGCATCCCGACGGTCGTGACCTTCTTGAACCTGCGCGCGAAGTAGCCGTCCGCCCAGTCGGTGAGCGCCGCCAGGAGGAATACGGCCAAGGCGAGGTACTCGCGCGCCGGAAGCTTCGTCAGCAGGACGACGACGAGGAGGGGGACGAGAAAGATGCGGAGGAGCGTGAGGGCGTTGGGGACGTTGACGAACACCGCGGCGGGATTCTAGACCCCGCGATGCGCCCGCGCTGGACACGCCGTCGGTGGGGGCCGAGAATCTCCGCGCCCATGTCCCCGCCTCCCATCGTCTTCGGGACGGACGGCTGGCGCGGCCAGATCGCCCGGGACCTCACCTTCGCGTCGGTCGAACGCGTCGTGGATGCCGCTGCGGCCTGGAACGTCTCACCCGAGAACACCGACCCGGGCGACCCCTGGACGGTCCCGATCGTTTACGACACGCGCTTTCTCTCGCCCGAGCTCGCGGCCGAGACGGGTACGCGGCTCGCCCGGCAGGGATTCCACGCGCTTCTGACGGACCGGGCGGTTCCGACCCCGTGCGCGAGCTGGCACGTCCACGCGCGGAGCCTCAGATGGGGTCTCGCGATCACGGCCTCGCACAACCCGGCTCCGTGGAACGGCGTCAAGGTCAAGTCGTGGTTCGGCGGCAGCGCGATGCCCGCGACGTACGACGCCATCGCCCGCCACGCGGACCGGCCCCTCCCGGCCCGCGCCGGCGGTACCGTCGAGACGGTGGACCTCCGCCGTGAATACGGTCGGGCGATCGCGGGCCGTGTGGACCTCGATGCGCTCCGCCGCGCCGGCCTCCGCGTCCTCTTCGACTCGATGCACGGGGCAACCGGGACTCTCCTCGAGGAGATCGTCGGGGCGGGCCATGCGACGTCCGTCACGACGCTCCGGGGCGCGCGGGACCCGCTGTTCGGAGGCGTCAACCCCGAGCCCATTCCGGAGCACCTCGGCGCCTCCCGCGAGGAGCAGCGGCGCTCGCGTTACGACATCGTGCTCGCGAGCGACGGCGACGGGGACCGTCTCGGCGTCCTCGACGCCGCGGGGCGGTTCGTCACGCCCCATCGCATCCTTGCGCTCCTCGCCGAGAGCCTCACGGCCCGCGGCCGCCTCTCGGGCGGCATCGCAAAGACCTTCTCGACCTCGCTCCTCGTCGACCGCGTCGCGGCCCGTCTCGGCGCGCCCCTCTTCGTGACCCCGATCGGCTTCAAGCACATCGCCGAGAAGATGATGACCGGCGAGGTCGTCATCGGCGGCGAGGAATCTGGCGGTCTCGGCGTGTCGTTCCACCTGCCCGAGCGCGACGGCGTCCTCTCGGCGCTCCTCGTCCTCGAGGCGATCGCCCACTCCGGCGGCTCCTTCGACGCGCTCTTGAAGAATCAGGACGAAACCTACGGCTCCTTCGCGTACGGGCGCCGCGACCTGAACCTCCCCAAGGCCCTCCTCGACGCGTTCGTCGCGGAGATGAAGGCCTCCCCGCCCGCGACGCGCGCCGGGCAAGCCGTGACCGGGGTCGCCGACCTCGACGGCGTGAAGCTTTTCCTCGGCGAGCGCGGCTGGCTTCTCCACCGCCTGTCGGGGACGGAGCCGATCATCAGGATCTACGCCGAGCACGAAGACGCGGGGATCGTCGAGGAGCTCCTTTCTCAGACCGAGGCGGAGCTCAGGCGGCGCGCCGGCTAGCCCGCCGGGCGTCCGTCGGAGCACCGTCGCTCAGCGCGCGTCGGCGAGGACGTAGCCCGTGCCGACGAACCGGAGCACCGGACCCGCCCCGAGGCCGGCGATCGGATCCGACTCCTCGAGGAGCTCCGGCGTCAGGTCACCACCGTACGCGACGACGGCACGCGCCGCGAGCGTCAACGGGTTCTGACGGTCCACCTCGAAACGGGCAGGCTCCGAAACGACCGCGAGGGACACGGTCCCCGTTCCAAACAGCTTCAGGAACGGCTGGGGAATCTTGTCGCGGTACTCGAACGCGGGGTCCTCGCGGTACGTGAGGGCCTCGTCGAAGGCGAGAAGGCGCGTCGGCTCGACCGAGAGGAACTCGTTCGCGAGCGCCTTGAGCCAAGGCACACGGCCCTGATCCGCGAGCAGAATCGTCCCTTCCCCCGAGGCCGTCACGAGCACGCCCGCGAGCGGGCCCGCGAGGCGAGCGTCCGTCGCGAGCGAGGGGACGCCCGAGCGGCCCACGACGACGCCTCGGCGCACCCGGAGGCCCGTCGCGCAATCCGCGGAGAGAAATCCACCCGGCTTCGGCGTGAACGGCCCCATCGGAGACGCGACGGCGTCGGCGTGCCGCGACGTGATGCCCGAGCGCGAGCGCACGCCCGAGTTCGACCGCCTGGCGGTCGAGGTGAGCACGTCCACGACCTCGGGCTTCACGATCGCCGTCGGTTTCGTGTCTTCCGGGTCCACGACAGGGACGGGACGCGTGCTGCCCGGGCCGGCGGCGGGAGCGGTCCTCGTCGCGTTCATCTCGGCGGCGGCCGCCCGGGCCGTGCGCGCGACCGAGTCGTCGACCTCGGAGCCACCCTTGAGCTCGGCGCCCGCGACCTTGAAGTGCTTCTGGGCCTCGTCGTAATCCCCCGCGCGCTGCGCGATGAGCCCGAGCGTGAGGTGAGCCTTCCGGTGTGCCGGCGCGAGGGCGAGGACTCTTTCGAGGGGCTCTTTCGCCTCGACGTCGCGTCCCGATTTGAACAGGATGAGCCCGAGGTTGAACTGGAGCGGGACGGAGTCCTCGTGCTCCTGCAGCAGCTCGCGGGTCTTGGCTTCGGCTGGAACGTACAGGCCGAGGTGGAAGAGCGCAATCGAGAGGTTCAGGAGGACCTCGGGGTCCTGCGGCCGGAGGCGCTGGGCCTCGTCGAACTCCCGCCGTGCCGCCTCGTGGCGGCCGCGGGCCATCTCCTCTTTGCCCCGATTCAGGTGGAGGAGGAAGAGCCCGTGATCGAAGAACGGCGCGGGGCGGAACGCACGCGTCTCGCCGCTTCGTGACGCGGCCATCCTGCTCCCTACTGCACCCGTCCGAGGACGGGCGCGGGGCGAGTCGACGCGACGACGCCCGTGTTGGAAAAGACCGTGGTGCCATCCACGCGCAAGACCTTCACCCTCGGCCCCGACGGCGCACGCCGGACAGAGCTTGCCGGGACGCCCCGGAAGGCGCCACCGACCGCGGGCATCGCCGTTCCGCGATGCGCGACGAGAACCCGACGGATGTACTCCTGCGTTTCCGGATAAGGCGGGACTCCCTCGTGCCTCGCCACCGCGTTCTCACCGGCGTTGTAACCCGCCAGAGCGAGCGCGACGTCACCCTTGAAGAGGCCCAGGAGCGCCGCGAGGTAGCGCACGCCGCCGCGGATGCTCTGCCCGGCGTCGAAACGGTCGCGCACGCCGAACCGCTTCGCCGTCTCCGGCATGAGCTGCATGAGACCGCCCGCGCCCCTGCGTGAGACCGCCCTGGGGTTGAAGTTGGATTCGACCAGGGCCACGCTCTTCACGAGCGACGCGTCGATTCCCTCGGCGCGGGCTTCCGCCTCGATGGCCGCGTCGTACGCACAGGGAGCCGCCCGCCGCTCGACGAGGTAGGAGTCCGGCGGAGCGGCCCCGTTCACCCGCCAGCCGCTCCCGATCTTGTCGTTGAAGATGAGGGCCGACCCGTCCGGCTGCCGGACGAGATGAACGTCCGCCCGGCTCGCAGCCGCGCAAAGCGACACCGCGAGCGCTCCCCGGGCGACGAAACGTCCGAAGGACATGGCACCCAAATTATAGACGAAACGCCTACGCGGCCGGGATCGCGAGCCTCTCGCGGACCTTCTCGACGCCGGCCGCGAGCGCCGGCTCGATGGCCGCCGGGTCCTTTCCACCCGCCTGGGCGAGGTCGGGCTTGCCGCCGCCTTTCCCCCCGACGACCGGCGCCATCGTCTGGGCGAGCTCATGGGCCGAGACCCGGCCGACGACGTCCGACGTCACGGCCGCGAGGAGGGTGACCTTGCCCTCCGTCTCGGTCCCGAGAAGGACCACGCCGGACTTGATCTTTCCGCGGAACGTGTCCGCGAGGTTGCGCAGCTCGTTCGGGGGCATCGAAGCGACTCGGCGGGCGAGGACTTTGACACCCGCGATCTCCTCGATCCCATCCGTCCCGGAGAAGGTGCCGCCCGACGAGAGGTCACGCTTGAGGGCCGCGATTTCCTTCTCGTTCCTTCGAAGAAGATCCATCGCGTCCCGGAGCTTGGCCGGCAGCTCGTCGAAGGGCACGTTCACCATCTGCGCCATGTTCGCCAGGATTTCTTCGTCCCTCTGGAGCCTCTCGACGGTGTTCAGCGACGTAACGGCCTCGATCCGTCGGACGCCGGCGGCCAGGCCCTTGTCCGAGAGGATCTTGAATGCACCGATCTCTCCCGTGCGGCCGACGTGGCATCCGCCGCAGAGCTCGGTCGAGAATCCGGGCACGTCCACGACCCGGACCCGCTCGCCGTACTTCTCGCCGAAGAACATCATCGCGCCCTTCTTCTTCGCCTCGTCCATCGGCATGACGGCCTTTGAAACCTCGCGGTCCCTCAGGATCTCCTCGTTCACGAGGCGCTCGATCTCACGGATCTCCTCGGCGGTCGTCGGCCGCGATGCCGCGTAGTCGAACCGGAGTCGGTCCGGCGCGACGAGAGAGCCCATCTGACGCACAGACTCTCCGAGAACCATCCGGAGCGCGGCGTGCAGAAGATGCGTCCCCGTGTGGTTCGCCTGGGTTCGCCTCCTCGTCCATTCGGGCACTTCGACGCTCACGATCTGGGCAGGAGCAAGGGTCCCCGAGTCGATTCTTAGAAGGTGGAGTATGGCCCTTCCATCGGGCGAGCGGCGTGCGTCATCGACCTCGGCGCGCCCCAATCCTTCCCTGTTTCTCCAACGAATTTCTCCCCGGTCGGCTACCTGGCCGCCTCCCTCGGGATAAAAGACGGTGCGATCCAGGACGCACCAGCCCTTCTCCCCCCTTCCAAGAGAATCAACACTTTCCCCGCTTTCCGCCGACAGCAGGCCGAGCACTTTCGCGCCCTCCAGCCTCACGAAGTCCTGTTCGGGGTATCCACGGAATTCCGTGGTCCAGGCAGGGTCGATCTGGTCGTCCGACGGGAGGCCGCCTTCGTGCTCGAACCTCGACGCGCCCTTGCTGCGCTCGCGGGCCGCGGAAAGTTCGCTTTCGAACCCCTCGCGGTCGACCTCGACCCCTTCATCGGAGGAGATCTCCTCGATGAGCTCGAGGGGAACGCCGTGCGTGTCGTAAAGGCGGAAGGCGGCCGCACCCGTCAGCGTCTTCTGTCCCTCACGCCGCGCGGCCGAAATCGCCTCCCCGACGCGGTCCGCGCCGGCGGACATGGTCCTCGAAAAGAGTCTCTCCTCCCCGAGCAGACGTTCCTCGATCGGCCCCAGGGCTTGCGCCACGGCAACGGCATCGACGTGAATGCCTTCGAAGGTACGAAGGACGGAGGAGGCGAGGCTCGCGAGAACGGGCTGCGCCTCCGTGAGGCCCAGTCGACGACCATACCGGGCGGCACGCCGGATGATCCTCCGCAGGACGTATCCCCTTCCTTCATTCGAAGGGATGACGCCGTCCAGCATCAGCATCGTCGCGGCTCGTGCGTGATCCGCGATCACGCGGAAGGGAGCATCTTCGACCGCCATCGCTCCCGCGTACTTCCTGCCCGAGAGCTGCTCGATCTTCGCGATGATCCCCGCGAAGAGGTCCGTGTCGTAGTTGTTGTTCTTCCCCTGGAGAATCGCCGTGATCCGCTCGAGGCCGGCGCCCGTGTCCACGCTCGGCTTCGGGAGAGGGACCATCCTCCCCGGCGCGTCGCGGTCGAACTGCATGAAGACGAGATTCCAGATCTCCATGACGCGGTCGCCGCTCCCGTTCGGGCGGTCGTCGCCCGGGACGGACGGCCCCTGGTCGTAGTGCAGCTCCGTGCACGGCCCGCAGGGTCCGGTGTCGCCCATCGACCAGAAGTTGTCCTTCTCGCCGAACCGCGCGATGCGCTCCGACGGAAGGTGCCTTCCCCAGAGCGCTGCCGCCTCGTCGTCGTTCGTGTACACGGTCGCCCAGAGCCTCTTCGGGTCCAGGCCGTAGAACGCCCTGGACGTCACGAGCTCCCACGCGAAGCCGATCGCGTCCGCCTTGAAGTAGTCGCCGAACGAGAAGTTCCCGAGCA
This sequence comes from Thermoanaerobaculia bacterium, assembly GCA_049581965.1. Taxonomy (GTDB): domain Bacteria; phylum Acidobacteriota; class Thermoanaerobaculia; order UBA5066; family UBA5066; genus Fen-183. The sequence continues at coordinate 11,555 of JBAUSZ010000170.1, forward strand.
TCTCGAAGAACGTGAGGTGGCGCGCCGTGTACCCGACGTTGTCGAGGTCGTTGTGCTTGCCGCCGGCTCTCACGCACTTCTGCGACGACGTTGCGCGCACGTACCCGCGCCTCTCGCGCCCGAGGAACAGGTCCTTGAACTGGTTCATCCCCGCGTTCGTGAACAGGAGCGTCGGGTCCTCCGCGGGCACGAGGGAGGAGGAGGCGACACGCGTGTGGCCCTTGCTCTCGAAATAGGAGAGGAACGTCTCGCGGACCTTCCCGGAGGTCCAGCCGTCAGGGGTCGTCATCGGTCGGTTCGCCTTTCGCGCGCAGAGCCTCGAGGACGGCGGACGGCGCGAAGCCCCGCCTCACGAGGTGATCGAAGAGTTTCTTCGACCGCGCCTGCCGCGTCAATCCCGCCGGCAGGGCGCGGGACCTCCTTTCGAGGGCGGCGCGCAGGGCCTTCGCTTCGTCCGCGGGGTCCAGCCGGGCGAGAGCCGCGTCCGCGTCTTCGCGCGAGACGCCCCGGGCGAAGAGCTCCGAGGC
>JBAUSZ010000171.1:0-1908 GCA_049581965.1 Thermoanaerobaculia bacterium
ACCTCGGACAGGCCGGCCGCTCAGCGCGCGCTGCCGTCCCGCATGGCCGTCTTCCGTGCGGGCGCCGGCGGGAAGGGGCGGGCCGCGTGAGGAGCCCGAAGTCGGCCGCGGTCGAGCCGGGCACGCTCCCGTTTCTCCGCGAGCGTGTCCTTGCGGTGGGCTCGCTCGCGCTTCTCGCACCCGTCCCCCTTTTCTTCGCGAACGCCCTCGAGCTCCTCGTGCTCCTCGTGTACGTTCTCGCGCTCGGGATCCTCCTCGTCCGGGTCCGGCGTGGCGCGGTACCGCGCCTTCCAAACGCCGTCCTCAACCTCGCGGGCCTCCTCTACTTGCCCGTCGTCGTTCTCGACGTCCGCTTCGGGAGCCAGACGCTCCTGAAGACGATGCTGCACCTGCTCCTTTTCACGACCGTCCTCAAGCTCGCGGCGATCCGCAGGGAACGCGATCTCTCGCTCGCGCTCGTCCTCTCGGGGATGCTGTTCGTCGCGTCGGTCTCGACGTCGTTCCACGTCGCGATCCTCCTGTACGTCGTCCTCGTGGCGCTCGTCGCCTGGGCGGTCCTCGTGAAGTGGGCGCTCTGGCGCGACCTCGCGGCGGCGCCCGAGGAGTGGGCACGCGACCGGGCCGCGCACGACCTTCCGGGCGCCGGCCCGCTCGCCTCGTCCGTCGCCGCTGCGATGCTCATCGCCGTCCCGCTCTTTCTCTTCCTCCCGCGGCTCAGGGCTCCGGTCGTCCGCGGAGCCGAGGCGGGCCGCGAGATCACGACCGGCTTCTCGGATGCCGTCGACCCGGACCTCTTCGGAACGCTCAAGAAGAGCGACCGGGTCATGCTCCGGATCACGAGCGAGGAGCCGTTGGACGCGGGCGGGACGGTCCTGCGCCTCAGGACGCTCGCTCTCACGCGCTGGGACCGCGGCGTCTGGAAAAAGCCCGAGCGCACGGGCAGCGCCGTGCCCGCCCCCCGGAGCGGCGTCGTGCCGCTTGGTCCGCGTCCGGGGAGCGGCACGACGATGACGATCGACCTGACGCCGATCCAGAGCCGTTCGTTGCCGGTTCCGCTCGGAGCGAACGGACTCAGGCTGTCCGACGCGTTGCTCCGGAGCCCCGACCGCGCGCTCGTCTTCGTCGACGCCGCCAAGAACGCGAGCCTCGGCTACGAGCCCGAGGCGACCGTGCAGTACGCGGCGACGACGGCGCGAACGCCCGCCCCCGACCTCGTGCGCGGGCCGGAGGGAGAGGGGCTCGGCGGGCCCGACGCCGAGACTCTGCGGGCGTTCGCACGAGAGGCCCTCGCCGGAGTCGACCCGGCCGCGGATCCGGAGGGCGCCGCTCGCGCGATCGAGGGCGTGTTCCACCGCCCGCCCTTCCGTTACGAGCTCGACCTCGCGCCGCGCGGGCCGAACGCCCTCGAGAACTTCCTCACCTCTCGCCACGCGGGCCACTGCCAAACGTACGCGAGCGCCATGGCGCTCCTGTTGCGCACGCTCGGCATCCCCTCCCGTTTCGTGACGGGCTTTCTGGGCGGCGAGATCGGCGCCTTCGGACGCTACGTCCTCGTGCGCGGCACGAACGTGCACGCCTGGGTCGAGGCGTGGTGCGGGCCTCGGAGGGGCTGGGTCACGTTCGACCCGACGCCCGCCGCGGGCCAGCCGAGGCTCGAGCGCGTCCCGCTTTCCGCGCGCCTGAGGCAAGTCACGGACGGCGTCGAGTTCTTCTACGACCGCTTCGTGCTTTCGTTCGGCCAGAGCGACCAGGCCGAGATGCTGCGCCGGATCCGCGAGGCGACGGGCGGCGCCGCCGCCGTGCTGAGGGACTGGGGCGCGGCGCTCGCCGGCGCCGCGGCGCGGCTGACCGGAGGGCGGGCCTGGCTCGGAGCCGCCGCCCTCGCGGTCTTCGCGGCTCTTCTCGCAC
>JBAUSZ010000172.1:0-1878 GCA_049581965.1 Thermoanaerobaculia bacterium
CTCCTCGATGGCGCCCTCGGGGTAGGCCTTCCCCTTCGAGCCCCAGCGCCGCCACAGGAGGCGCATGACGTCGTCGAGGCTGCGCCGGCCGCCGGCGGCGCCACGGAGCGTGAGGTCGAGGGCCAGGCCGAGGAGCTGGCCGCGCCGGTAGTAGCTCTCGGCGACATTCACGGAATTCTCGTCGGGCCGGTAGAAGCGGATCCACGTGTCGTAGGACGCCATCTCGGCGCTCTGCACGGCGCGGCCCGGCGTGTCGAGGTGCCCGGCCCAGGACGTCATCCACTCCTCGAAGGCCTGCTCTCTCGCGAGGAGGCCGGCACGCGTCGCGAGGAGGACCTCGTAGTACGACGTGATCCCCTCCAGGGCCCAGAGGTCCTTCGTGTGGACCTCCTTCGTGTAGTCGAAGGGCCCGAGGGGCTCCGGCCGGATGCGCTTGACGTTCCAGGCGTGGAAGAGCTCGTGCGAAAAGAGGAGGAGCGCCCCGCGGTATTCCTTCTCGGGGCGGAAGACCCACGGATCGAGCGCGACCGATTGAGTGGCGCGATGCTCGAGACCGCCCCGGGCCCCCGGCACGAGGTGCACGAGGAAGAGATAGCGCTCGTAGGGAAGGCCGCCGAAGAGCGCCGCGGCCTGACGGACGAGTTTCTTCAGATCTCCGACGAGCCCGGCGGCGTCCTCGTTGCCACGCCCCCAGATCGCGAGCGTGTGCGGCACCCCGCGCACCCGAAACTCGTAAGTCCGGTGCGTCCCGCACTCGAAGGGCGAGTCCACGAGCTCGTCGTACGAAGCGGCCCGAAAGGTGCCGCCGCGCGCCGGGAGGGCCATCGACGTCTTCCAGCCGCGCGGGAGCCGGAAGGCGACCTCCTGCGGCTCGTCCTTGCGGCCCTCGATGTAGAAAAACAGGTTCGCTCCGTTGCCGTAGCCGTGCGAAGCGTCGTGGTGCGACGTCCGTACCGAAAGCTCGTGGGCGTAGACGCGATAGGAGACGAGGATCGATAACGAAGAGGAAGGCGAAGATTTCCCAGAAGGTAAAAGGAGGCGCCAGACGTTCTTGGCGATCTTCTCGGCAGATACCGCGCGCCCGGGCCGCGGCCCGCGGCCGCCTGCCCCTCTTCCCTTCGAAGAAATCTCTTTCGCAGAAAAATCCCTTACGTGGCGCGAGAACTCGCGGATGAGGTACGAGCCGGGCGTCCAGACGGGGAGGACGAGGTCCAGGGTCTTCGCCCGCCCCGGGTCGATCTCCATCGTGATTTCGTAGAGGTGCGTCTCGGGCCGCGGCATCGCGACCGTGAAGCGTGTCGTGCGCATGGCGGGAGCATAAGGGAGGAGCGAGCCGGCGTGCCCTGCGACGCACGCGCTTGCCGTCCGAGCGAAGCGAGTTCAAGCGCGAAGGAGCACGGGTACGCCGGTCGCGACGACCTATTCGTCCAGAAACCGGACGACCCGCCTCGCGAACGCGACCGGCCGCTCCGTCGGCGGGACGTGGCCGCAGCGCGGAAGAACCTCGAGGCGGGCGTTGGGGAGGGCGCGCGCCAGCGCGCGCCCCGTCGCGAGCGGAAAGATCCGGTCTCCGTCGCCCCAGAGGACGAGCGTCGGGTGCGGGATCCGCGCGAGGTCGCGCGGCCTCGCGGCGTCCTCCCCCGCCGCCATCGAGGCCACGAGCCTGAGGAGCTGCGGGCGATTTCTCCGGCGGCCCTTGTAGACCGCTGCGGCGAAAGCAACGATCGGGTGCGAGAGGAAACGGTTGTTCACACTCGTCGCGAGGAGACGGCGGGAATCCGCGAAGCTGCCGGGCACGAACGAAAGCGAGGCCGCGAGCGGGTCGATCGATCGCTCGAGAGGCGGGCCGGCGGCGTCCACGAGAACGAGACGGCGCAC
>JBAUSZ010000173.1:0-4945 GCA_049581965.1 Thermoanaerobaculia bacterium
CCGCCGCGAAGGAGCTCGGCCGGCGTCTCCACCGTCACGTGCTCACGGGCGACCCGGTGCCCGCGCTTCCGCCCGCGTCGTGGTGCCGCCTCGGCCACTTCGGGCGGGAATGGCGCTTCGGGGACGGTGTCTGGACGGAGCCTTCCGCTCCGGTCGTGCAGCTGAAGAGCCTGCCGCGGGCGCTTCTGGCCCTCGCGGGAGGCAAGTCCCGCGGGCCCTCCTCGGCGCGGGAGCACGCGCCGGATCGCTATGTCGCGGCGCTGCAGCCGGAGGACCGCGTTACCGAGCTCGGCGATCGGGTCTGAGGCGCCGCGCGCCTATCCGCGGGTCGCCTTCCACGGGCAACACCGAGAGCCGGCCGACGCGCTCGGACATCCCCCATCGGCCCACCATCGAGCGCGCGCCCGCGGGGGATGATCGAGACCTTCCGGACCGGATCCGCGCCCGGCTGGAGCATGCCGAGGAGCGCGTGCCCGGCCTCGTGGTATGCCGTGCGCCGGCGCTCCGCCTCCGGGATCACGACGTCCCGCCGCGCGCCGAGCTGCACTTTCTCGAGCGCGTCGACGAGGTTGCGCTGGCAGCTTCTCCCTGCTCCGGGGCCGCTTGGGCTACGTCGGGAGCGCTTGGATGGTGGGCCTCGTCTGCATCGTCCTCGCCCTGGTCTCCCTTCTGGGCATGACCGAGACGGCGGGTCGCGACCTCGACTTTCCGGAGTGACGCCGGGCCGGACGGAGACCTGTGGGGGCGCAATGGGAATTGCCGCTCGTTCTGGCGCGCTGAAACTATCGTTTCGCGTCTTGCTCCTCCGCTCGGCACGGACACGTCGTCTCACTCCAGCGCCCCTAGCGGGCCTTCATGACCGTCCTTCAGGCTGCTTTTCGAACCAGAACCGGCAGCAGTTGTTCCGCATCGAGATGGGTGCAGGGGCGCAGTGGGAATTGCCGGGGGCGTAGGGGCGTAGAGACCGGGCCCCCCAGTTTCTTCTAGGTCCCGCCCGTAGACGGGCATTCTGGCCGGGTGGGGCCGGGAGGAAAATGCTTCGGCCAACGAAGGAAAGAGGCAGAATGGCGCCGGTTTCCAAGCGCCAGAGCCCCCGGCAATTCCCATTGCGCCCCTACAGCTCAGGGGCCTCTTCGGCCGTGCGCTATTCGTATCGCAGCGCATCGATTGGATCAAGTCGCGCCGCGCGGCGCGCGGGGACATAGCCGAAGACGACGCCGATCAGCGCCGAGAAGCCGAACGCGATCGCGTTGATTGCGGCGTTGAACAGGTACGGCACGTAGATCAGCTTCGCCGCGACCACCGACAGCGCGTTCGCCACGACCACTCCCACGAGCCCTCCGAAGCACGCGAGGGTGACCGCCTCCACAAGGAACTGCAGCAGCACTTCCTGCTCGAGCGCGCCGATCGCGAGCCGGATGCCGATCTCGCGCGTCCGCTCGGTCACCGAGACGAGCATGATGTTCATGATCCCGATGCCGCCGACGAGGAGGCTGATCGCGGCCACCGCGCCGAGGAGCGTCGTGAGGATGCGCATCGTCCCGGAGAGCGTCTCGGCCACCTGCTTCGTGTCGAAGACGTTGAAGTTGTCCTCCTCGTTGTCCGAAAGCTTGCGGCGCTCGCGCAGCAGCGCTTTCAGCGCGTCGGTCGTGCCGGCGACCGATCCCCCTTCGCGCACCGACACCTGGATCGAGGTGATGTCGTCGTTTCCGCACACGCGGCGCTGGACGGTCCGTAGCGGCATCACGACCACGTCGTCCGCGTCGACGCCGACGCCCCCCTGCCCCTTCGATCTCAGGACGCCGACCACCTCGCAGGAGAAGCCCTTCACGCGAAGCCGGCTCCCCACCGGGTCGGTCCTGCCGAAGAGCTCACGTCGGGGCGTCTCGCCGATCACGCACACCGTCCGGGCCGCGCGCTCCTCTCCTTCGGTGAAGAAGCGTCCCAGGGCGAGCGCCCATCGGTTCGCCGTGAAATAGCCGGTCGTCGCGCCCGTGACCGTGGTGGACCAGTTCTTCGCCTGAGAGACGACCGTGATTGCAGCGCTGACGATGGGCACAACCGTCAGCACCGAAGGGATCTGCTTGGCGATCGCCTCCGCGTCCGCCGCCTTGAAATCGGCGGCCCCCGCGGACTCCCGGCCGGGCCCCACCCGTTGGCCGGGGCGGATGGTGAGGAGGTTGCCGCCGAGGCTCGAAATCTGGTCTCTCACCGACTTCGTCGCGCCGTTTCCCAGTGTCACCAGCATGACGACCGAGGCGACGCCGATCACGACGCCCAGGATCGTCAGGAAGGATCGGAGCTTGCTCCGGCGGATGGCCGCGATGGCGAGGAGGACGCTGCTCCAGATCATCGAGGGGCCTCTTGGGCCTCGATATCGGCGGCGACCAGGCCGTCCACGAACCGCACGATCCGCTTCGCATACGCGGCCATGTCGGGCTCGTGCGTGACGATCAGGACCGTGATGTCCCTCTCGCGGTTCAGCGCGACGAGGAGATCCATGATCTCGCGGCTCCTGTGCGTGTCGAGGTTGCCGGTCGGCTCGTCCGCCAGGAGGAGCGCCGGTCGGGTGACGATGGCGCGCGCGATGGCGACGCGCTGCTGCTGTCCGCCGGAAAGCTCGCCGGGCGTATGCGTCTCCCACGAGGAGAGACCCACGGACGCGAGCGCCTCCCGTGCGGCATTCCGGCGTGCGGCCGCGGCCAGTCCGCGATACAGCAGCGGCAGCTCCACGTTCTCGAGCGCCGAGGTGCGCGCCAGGAGGTTGTAGCCCTGGAACACGAAGCCGAGGAAGCGGCGCCGCAGGCGCGCGCGCTGCCGGTGCGAGAGGCGTTCGACATGGAGCCCGCGGAACACGTACGAGCCAGAGGTGGGCGCGTCGAGGCAGCCGAGGATGTTCATGACCGTCGATTTGCCGGAGCCGCTCGGGCCCATGATCGCGACGAACTCGCCTTGCGCGATCGTCAGGTCGATGCCGCGGAGCGCGGGGTAGGCTGCCAGCCCTCGACCGTAGACCTTCCTCACGCCGTCGAGCGCGATCAGCGGAGCCGGCTCGAGAGTCGCGACGGCGCTCATTTTCCGCTCGCGCCGCTCTCGACCGCGACAGCCGCTCCTTCGGCGAGGCTCCCGGTCACCTCCGTCAGGCTGCCATCGCTCGCGCCCACCGTCACGTTGAGCGGCTGGAGCGTGCCGTCCGTCAGCTGATAGACCTTCTGCTCGCGACTCTTGTTCCTGCCGGCGGAACCCTTCGAGACCTCCGTCGCGCCCGGAAGGAGCGAGGACGCGATGCCGCGCGCTCCCCGCGTCGGCGTCTCGGACGTCGCGGCCGGCACGAAGCGGAGCGCGGCGTTGGGGACGAGGAGCACGCCCTTCCGCTCGACCGTCGTGATCTCGGCGGAGGCCGTCATTCCGGGGCGGAGCGTCAGGTCACGGTTGTCGACCTTCAGCGTCGCCTTGTACGACACGACGCCGTCCTTGGTCTGCGAGCCGTACGCGACGCGCGTGATCGTCGCCGGGTATTCGCGCGCTGGGTAGGCGTCGACGTGGAACGAGGCAGTCTGGCCGTCGTACACCTGCCCGACGTCCGCCTCGTCGACGTCGACCTGGAGCTGCATCTTCGAGAGGTCCTCGGCGAGCGTGAAGAGGACCGGGGTCGAAAACGAGGCCACGACCGTCTGGCCCGGCTCGATCTTGCGCGCGAGGACGACGCCGTCGATAGGCGAGCGGATCCACGCCTTCGAGAGCGTCGTCTCTCCCGAGCGGAGGCTCGCGCGCGCCTGCTCCACGGCGGCGCGGGCGCTCGTCTCGTCGGCCCTCGCCCGCGCGAGCGCCGCCTCGGCGCTCTCCATCTCCATCTTCGCCGGGACCTTGCCGCCGGAGAGCTCGGACACGGCCTTCAGACGCGCGACCGAAGCCGCCGTCTCCCTCACGGTCGCCTCGGTCTGCAGCACCTTCGCCTCGGCGGACGAGAGCGCTGCGCGCTGGTTGACGACGTCGGCTGTCAGCTTCGTGACGTCGAGTCGCGCCAGGACCTGTCCGGTCCTCACACGCTCGTTCTCCTCGACGAGGACCGCCTCGATGAGCCCCGAGACCTCCGAGCCGACGTCGACCTTGTTCGTGGGCTGCAGGGTGCCGTTGGCCGACACTCGGACAGTGAGGTCGCCGCGCACCGCGTTCTCCGTCCGGACGAGGGGCGCGGAGGGGCGGCGGGCGCCGCGAAAAGAAGCGAACGCCGCGAGGCCCACGCAGGCGAGCACGAGGCCGAGGAGGATCAGGCGCGAGCGCCGCCACCATCCGCGGCCTCCGCTCTCCTCCTCGAGCATCGCCAGCGGGTCGACGAAGCCGGCTGCAGTGCTCATGATGCGTCTCCTGACGTCTGTCGTGACGCCGCGGCCGGCTCCCAGCCGCCGCCGAGCGACTTGTAGAGCCGGATCAGCGCCGTGGCGCTGTCGACGCGGCTCGAGATCCGGCTGTCCTCAACCGACAGCAGCGAGCGCTCCGTCTCGAGGACGACCTGATATCCGATGAGGCCGGCGGCGTAGCGATCCCGCGCCATCTGCGCCGCGGTCCGGGCGGACTCTGCGGCCGTGGAGAGCGCCTCTCCGCGCTCCTCCGAGCTCGCGAGCGCCACCAAGGCGTTCTCCACCTCTTCGAGCGCCGAGAGGGTCGTGCTCTCCCAAGAGGCGAGCGCCTGCTCTGCCTGCGCGTTCTTCACGTCGATCTCGCGCCAGAGCTTCGCCCGATCGAAGAGCGGGGCGGTGAGGCTGCCGAGGAGCGATCGCACGAGCGAATCCGTCGCTCCGAGAGCTCCGAGCGTGGCCGATTCGACGGTGAGTGAGCCCGAGAGGTGGAGAGAGGGGTACAGCGCGGCACGCGTTTGTCCCTCGCGCGCGGTCGCGGCGGCGATCCGGAGCTCGGAGGCGCGCACGTCCGGGCGCCGCCGGAG
>JBAUSZ010000174.1:0-3188 GCA_049581965.1 Thermoanaerobaculia bacterium
ACCGTCGAGGCCGCGAGGCTCGACATGACGAAACCCTGGGAGGCGCAGGGAGTCGCACCCGGCACTTTCGACGCCGTGTATTCCGTGAACTGCTTCCACGTCGCGCCCGACCTCGGGTTCGTCCTCGGCGAGGCGCGGGCCGCCCTCAGGCCGGGCGGCGTCGTCGTCGTCTCGGAGTGCGTCAAGCCGGGCGCGAACCCGCCGCCGTCCTACGTCGACTTCGTCTTCAATTTCCTGACGACGTTCACGGACGTGAAGACCGACCCGGTCCTGCGCCCCAACCACGGGTTCCTGTCGCCGGCCGCGTGGCGGGCGTCCTTCGCGGCGGCGGGGTTCCGCGCCGTCGAGGTCCTCCCGGACGTCGACGCGGTCGCGGTGCGCTTCCCGAAGTTCTTCGTCGGCGCCGTCGTCGCGCGGCGCTGACCCGCGAAGGGCACCGGCACATCGGCGCCGGGGCGTTCGCTCACTTCCTCTTCGTCTTTTCGGGCGGACGCAGCGAGCCGCGCGCGACGAACGCCGCGATGTCCTCGACGACCTCGCGCGCGACGTGCCCCGCCTTCTCGTACTCGGAGGGCGCGCTCGGCCCCTCCCCCGCGACGAAGAGGTGGTTCAGCCTCGGGTAGGCCTTGAACGTCGCGCGGGAGACGTCCTTCAGGGCGCGCTCCCAGCCGGCGAAGTCCTTCATGCTCACCTGATAGTCGCGCCCGCCCTGCAGGACGAGAACGGGAAGGCCGAGCCGGGACAGCGCCTCCGCCGGAGCCTGGGACTTCAGCTCGAGCCAGTAGGCCGGCCGGGCACCGAAAATCGTCGCCGCCGGCGAGGCCGGCGGCCGCCCGGCATAGAGATCCGCGAGCGCGTCGGCCTCGCGGCGCAAGGCGGGCGCCGTCGCCCTCTGGGCCTCGCTCGCCCGCGGCCCCGCGAGCGCCTCGACCTGGTCGCGGACGACCTCGGACATCGGTCGCGAGGGCGCGGCGAGGAGGATGATTCCGGCCGTCTTCTCGTCGATGAGCGCGATCCGCGGCGCGAGGACGCCACCGAGGCTGTGGCCGAGGACGAAGAGCTTCGCCTGGTCGACGCCCGGCGTCCCGCGCAACACCGCGAGGGCGGCGACCGCGTCGTCGAGGACCTCGTCCTTGAGCGTCATGTCGCGCGTGCCCGCGAGCTCTTGCTGGTAGGTCTTCGTCCGCTTCTCGTACCTCAGCACGGCGATCCCGCGCGAGGCGAGACCCTGCGCGAGGTCCTGGAAGACGCGCGTCCCGCCGACGGTCTCGTCACGGTCGTGGGGACCCGACCCGTGGACGAGGACGACGCCGGGGAAAGGCCCGCCGCCCTTCGGGAGGGAGAGCGTCGCCGGAAGCGTCGCGAGGCCGGCCTTGACGGACGTCTCGCGCTCCGTGAACGCCGCGGTCTCGACGTAGTCCGGCGACTTCCATTCCGGCCGCGTGGCGGACTCGGGGGCGAGGAACAGCCCGGCGAGACGGCCGTCCGGCCGGATCGTGAGCCGCAGTTCGGCCCTCTGCTTTTCGAACGTGCAGTCGGAGAAGGCGAGCGTGAACTCGCCCGCGGTCTTCATGCGCGGTTCTCCGCAACCCCGCAGGGCCCCCGCTCCCGCGAGCGTCCGGGACCAGAAGGCGCGCAGGCTCGCGTCGGGCAGCGCGGCCTTCATCCCCTCGTCGAAGCGCGATTCGAGGGCCGGGAAATCCTCCGTCTTCAGCTCCGCGGCGACCTGCCGCGCGATGTCGGCGCCGACCGAGGCCGGGAGGAGGGCCACCTCCTCGGACTTGGCGCGCGCGGGAGCCTGCGCGGTGGCGTGCCCGACGGGAACGGCGAACGAGAGGACGAGGAGGAGCGCCGCGGTTCTCATCGGCCCGGACTGTCCCCCGCCACCGCCGCCCCGTCAAGCAGCGCCGCGGCCGCCACCGCGCAGGCGACCGCTCCGAAGAGCCACCCGCCCCGCGCGAACGGCGTCGGGCGATCACCCGGCACGACCGAGGCGGCGACCACTGCGGTCGCGAAGAGCTTCGGGGCTTGCGCGAGAACGCGCCCGTACCGGTCGGCCACGAGCGACGGGCCCGTGTTCGACGAGACGACGACCGGCAACCCGTTCTCGACGGCACGCAGGACGGATGCCGCGTCGTGCTGGAGCGGCGCCGCCGTCTCGCCGAACCAGTTGTCGTTCGTGAGCTGGACCAGGACGTGCGCGCCCCTCGCAGCCGCTTCCCGCACGAACCCGGAGAAGAGGTTCTCCCAGCAGATGAGCGGCGCGAAGGGTGTCCCGTCCGCGATCCGGAAGAGAGCCGGCCCTCCGCCCGGAACGACGTCGAACGTGGGCCCGACGAGCCACTTCGGCCACGGGAAGGACGGCGCCGGAAGGTACTCGGCGAAGGGCACTAGGAGTGCCTTCGAGTACATCTTGGGCGCGGTGTCGCCCGGCGCGAACACCGCCGCGAGGTTGAACTGTTGCGTTCGGAAGGGAAGGTCCCCCGCGGCCCCGCCGGTCGTCGGAAATTTCTCGGCGCGCGAGGCGCCAGCGACGAGGGTCGCCCCGGTCTCGTCCGCGAGCGCCTGGACGCGCGCGAGGAGTCCGGGGCGCTCCGTGAGGTCGCGTACGGAAGTCTCCGGCCACACGACGAGCGCCGGCCGTCCCCGAGCCGCCTCCCTCGTCAGCCGCTCGAGGCGCTCGAAGGTCGCGCGATCCCCTGCGACCGTCGCGCGCTCGTGGCGCAGGATCGCGGGCTGCACGGCGGCGACGCGGAGCGACCTCGTCGCCTCGGGCGCAGCGAGACGCAGCGCTCCCGCCCCGCAGGCAAGCGCGACGGCCGCCGAAGGGAGTACGAGCGGGCGAAGACGGCGTTCCGTGACGGCCTGCGCGAGTGCCACGCCGAGAAGCGCGACGAAAAACGTGACGCCCTCCTCGCCCAGAAGCGCCGCCGTCTGCAGGAGGGGCAGGTCCGGAACCTGCGACTGTCCGAGCGTCCCCCACGGGAACGCGAGGAAACCCGCACGAGCGCGCAACACGTCGAGCGCGGTCCACAGCGCCGCGGTGCCCCACACGAACGGCACACGCGAGCGTCGAAGGAGCGGCAGAAGCGCCGCGAAGCTCGCCGGGTAGAGCGCGAGGTACGTGGCGAGGACGGCCGCGTGGGCGATGCCAAAGCCGGAGAGCTCGAACATCCACGAGTAAATCC
>JBAUSZ010000175.1:0-3502 GCA_049581965.1 Thermoanaerobaculia bacterium
GGGCTCCTCCACGTCGACAAACCGCCGAAGCTCACGTCGCACGACGTCGTGGACGTCGTCCGCCGGCTCCTGGGAACGCGGCGCGTGGGGCACACGGGGACCCTGGATCCCGCGGCAACCGGCCTCCTCGTTCTCTGCGTCGGGCGCGCCGGGCGGCTCCAGTCCTTCCTGACGGGGTGGGAAAAGACCTACGAGGGGACGATCGTCTTCGGCATCGCGACGGACACGTACGACACCCAGGGCACTCCCGTCGGTACCCCGCAGCCGGGCGCCGCTCCGTCCCGCGCCCGCCTCGAGGAGGTCTGCCGCGCCTTCACGGGCGACATCCTGCAAGTGCCGCCGCCGTTCTCGGCGAAGAAGGTCGACGGGAAGAGGTTCTACGAGCTCGCGCGCGCCGGCGAGCCGGTCCCCGACACGCCGAAGCTCGTGACGGTCCGTGCCCTCGAGATCCTCGGCCTCGAGGGCACGGTCGCGCGCTTCCGCGTGACGTGCACCTCGGGGACGTACGTCCGTTCTCTCGCGCACGAGATCGGGAAGACGCTCGGTTCCGGCGCACACCTCGGAAGTCTCCGGCGCACGTCGATCGGGCCCTTCCGGCTCGAGGATGCGCGTACGCTCGACGCGCTCGGGGCCCTCGGGCGCGAGGAGAGGCTCGGCAAGCCCTCGTGGCTGTCCCTCTCGGAGATCCCCCTTCCCTTCCCGGCCGTCGCGCTCGCACCGGCGGAGGCCGTGAAGGTGAAGAGCGGGCACGGCGTGCCCGTGAGGGTGCCCGAGGGAGCGACGGGCGCCACGATGGTCCGGCTCACCTCGGACGGGGATCTCGTCGCCCTCGGAGTCCTCGAGCCACTCGGAAGGGGCGTCCTCGCCCTCGCACGTCCGAAGATCGTCCTCGCGGAGTGACGTTTGACGCCCTAGGGCGGGTCCCGGTAGACTCCGCCGGTTGAAAAATTAGAGTTAAGGACAGAAAAGACATTGGCCCAGCTCACGACGAAGAAGGCGGAAACGATCAGCACGTACCGGCGCCACGACAGCGACACCGGCTCTCCCGAGGTCCAGGTCGCTCTCCTCTCCAAGCGCATCTCCGAACTGACCGAGCACTTCAAGACGCACGCCAAGGACCACCACTCGCGGAGGGGTCTCCTCCAGATGGTCGGAAGGCGCCGTCGCCTGCTCGATTACGTGAAGAAGCGCGACGCGGACCGGTATCGCGCCCTGATCGAGCGCCTCGGACTGCGCAAGTAGTCCTTTTCTTCAACGGCAATCGTTCGGCGGCGCCTCCCGGCCCGCATCTCGCGGACCCCGGAAACACGTGCCTGCCGGTCGCCCGCCGGGCCACCGAAAGGAAATGCCCATGCATGACACCCTGACCGTCGACCTCGATGGACGTCTGCTCACCATCGAAACCGGCAAGATCGCCAAGCAGGCCGACGGCGCCGCCGTCGTGAAGTGCGGCGACACGGTCGTTCTCGTGACGGCCTGCTATGCCAAGGAAGCGAAGGAGATCGACTTCCTTCCGCTCACCGTCGAGTACAAGGAGTACCAGTACGCGGCGGGCCGGATCCCCGGCGGCTTCTTCAAGCGGGAAGGGCGCCCCACGGAAAAGGAGATCCTCACCTGCCGGATGATCGACCGGCCGTTCCGTCCGCTCTTCCCCGAGGGCTTCAACCACGAGACCCAGATCGTGGGCCTCGTCCTCTCCGCCGACGGCGAGAACGACCCCGACGTTCTCGCGATCAACGGTGCGGCCGCCGCGCTCGCGATCAACACGATCCCCTTCCGCCACGTCCTCGGCGCCGTCCGCGTCGGGAAGATCGGCGACCGCTTCGTCTTCAACCCGACGACGAAGGAGCGCAAGGAATCCGAGCTGGACCTCGTCGTCGTCGGGACGCACGACGCCGTCTCGATGGTCGAGGCGGGCGCGAAGGAAGTCCCGGAAGCCGTCATGCTCGAGGCCATCCTGCGCGGCCACGCGCAGGTCCGCAAGATCGTCGAGGCGATCGCCGGGATGGCCGCGAAGCGCAACGTCGTCAAGGCGCCGTTCACCTCGCCGGCGCCCCTCCCGGAGGAATTCGTCGCTGCCGTGCGGAAGCAGTGGGAGGGCCCGATGATGGAGGCCCTGACCCATCCCGGGAAGATCGAGTCGTACGCGAAGATCAAGGAAGTCAAGAAGTACGGAGTCGATCTCGTCCCCGAGGACCAGCCCGAGACGCGCAAGTTGGCCAAGCGCGCTCTCTCCGAGATGGTGGAGACGCTCACGCGCGAGACGATCCTCAGGCAGCGCAAGCGGCTCGACGGCCGCGCCTTCGACCAGATCCGCCCGATTGCGATCGAGGCGGGAGTCCTTCCGCGCACGCACGGCTCCTCGCTCTTCACACGCGGCGAGACGCAGGCCCTCGTCACCGTCACGCTCGGCACCTCCGACGATACCCAGCTCATCGAGGACCTCGAGGGCGAGTCCGAGCGCGCGTTCCTCCTCCACTACAACTTCCCGCCGTTCTCCGTCGGCGAGGTCAAGCGCTTCGGCTCTCCCGGCCGCCGCGAGATCGGCCACGGGCGCCTCGCGTGGCGCTCGCTCCAGGCCGTCCTGCCGGACGAGAAGGAATTCCCGTACACGATCCGCGTCGTGTCCGACATCCTCGAGTCGAACGGCTCGTCGTCGATGGCGACGATCTGCGGCGGCTCGCTCGCGCTCATGGACGCCGGCGTGCCCGTCAAGGGAGCGGTCGCGGGCGTCGCGATGGGCCTCGTGAAGGAGGGCGACGCGTTCGCCATCCTGACCGACATCGCGGGCCAGGAAGATCACTACGGCGACATGGACTTCAAGGTCGCCGGCACGCGCGCGGGCATCACGGCCCTCCAGATGGACATCAAGATCGGCGGCATCACGCCGCAGATCTTCGAGCAGGCCCTCGAGCAGGCCCGCCGCGGACGCCTCTTCATCCTCGACAAGATGGAGCAGACACTGAACGCCGCCCGCCCCGAGCTTTCTTCCTTCGCGCCGCGCCTCCTCACGATCACCGTTCCCGAGGAGAAGATCCGCGACATCATCGGTTCCGGCGGCAAGACGATCCGCGCGCTCCAGAAGGAGTACTCCTGCAAGATCGACGTGCAGGACGACGGCACCGTCACGGTCGCCTCGAACGACCTCGGGACCGCCGAGAAGTGCCTCGAGGCGATCCGCCAGCTCACGACCGTACCCGAGATCGGCACGGAGTACCTCGGCACCGTCGTGCGCATCGAGCCCTACGGCTGCTTCGTCCAGATCCTCCCCGGCATGGACGGGCTCGTCCACATTTCCGAGCTCGCCCCCGGTCGCGTCCGCGAGACGACCGACGTCGTCAAGATGGGCGACAAGGTCAAGGTCAAGATCATCGCGATCGACCCGGTCAACGGGAAGGTCAAGCTCTCGCGCCGGCAGGCTCTGACGCCGGAGGAGAGCGCCGCCGAGGTCGAGCGCCTCGGGCTGACGGCCGTCGCGGCCGGCGAGGGCGGCGGCGACGAC
>JBAUSZ010000176.1:0-1662 GCA_049581965.1 Thermoanaerobaculia bacterium
GGATAGGATGCGGCGGGGGCGAGGCGGGCCTTCGCAGCGAGCGCGGGCGACACGAGGGAGGCCATGCGCGCCGCCGTCCGGCGCGAGTTCCACGCGACGAAGAGGGCCGCGAGAACGGCCGCTCCCGCCCCGACGAGGAGCGCGGCAGGCGAGCCGAATACGGCGCCCAGAGCGTTCATCGCGGCGCCACCGGGAAGAGGAGGAGGGCACAAATCGCCGAGAGCGCGAGGCAAAGCGCGGCCGGACGTGCGACGAGCGGGAACACCTCCCGGAAACGCGTGTAGCGGGCCGTCTTGATCTCGCTCCGCTCGAGGGCGTCGATCGTCGCGAAGGTGTTCGCGAGGCCCTGCCCGTCCGTGGCTCGAAAGTAGCGGGCGCCCGTCTCGCTCGCAATGCGCTTGAGGAGCGCTTCGTCGACGTCGACGTTCGCACGGATACGCTGCTCGGTGACCCGCCCCGTCTCCGGGTTGCGAATCGGGACAGGGATTTCGACGGGCCCGTTGTTCGTGCCGACTCCGATCGTGTAGACGCGCACTCCGAGGGCTCTCGCGAGGCCGGCCGCCGTGTCGGGGTCGATCTCGCCCGCGTTGTTGCCCCCGTCCGTCACGAGGACGACGACCTTCGACTTCGCCTTGGACGGCTTCAGGCGCGCGAGCGCATTGCCGAGCGCCATCCCGATCGCCGTGCCGTCACCCTGGTCGCCGAGCTTGAGTCCTGCGAGGCGCTCGAGGACCATCGCGCGGTCCGTCGTGAGCGGGCTGATCGTGCGCGAGCGCCCGGCGAAGACGAGAAGGCCGACGCGGTCGTTCGGACGGCCCTCGATGAACTCGCGAACGCAGGTCTTTGCGACGTGAAAGCGGTTTCGCGGCTTGAAGTCCTCGGCCGCCATCGATCCGGAGGCGTCGAGCGCGAGGAAGATGTCGACGCCCTCGGTCCACGATTCGGTCCGCTCGAGGCCGAGGCGCGGCCGCGCGAGGGAAACGACGAGTCCTGCGTAGCCGACGAGCGCAAGGGCAAAGGGGAGATGGCGCAGCCGGACTCGCCAGGACGGCGTCACGCGTGCGACGGATGCGAGCGTCGGGACGAGGAGAGCGCCGTCCCCGCGCTTCTCGCGCAGGACGCGCCGCGCGATCGCGACGGGCAGGAGGAACAGCAGAAAGAGCAGGAGCGGGTCCTTGAACGTGAGACCCGGCGGTACGAGATTGACCGCGAAATCGCGAAGAGCGCCGAGGAGATTCACGACGCCTTCTCCTTCGCAGCCTCGGCGGCAAGGCGCGCGGCCTCTCGCGCCTCGAGGTGTTCGTGGAGGCGGCGTGCACGGCGGAGGGCGTCGCGCGCATCCTCGCGCGTCGCGGCGCCCTTTCCGAACTTCACGCGGTCCGCCGAGGCGAGAAGATCGGGCAGGGCGACGTCCGCCGGCAACTCGAGACCTTTCTCGCGGAAGCGCCTCAGGGTTTCGAACGTGGTCCACTCGAGCACGGGGTCGCCCGTCGTGCGCTCGAGGTAGCGCTTCACGGCGTGTGTGATCTCCGAAAAGAACGCACGTGCATCCTCGCCGAGGCCGTCGACGGCGGCTTCGAGGCGGATCAGCTCGTCCAAGAGCTCCTCGCCCGGCGGCAAGGGCGGGGCGGCCGGCTCGTCGGCGGCGCCGCGGCGCCTGCG
>JBAUSZ010000177.1:0-7604 GCA_049581965.1 Thermoanaerobaculia bacterium
ATGTGGCCCGCGGAGAGGACGACGACGTCGCCGGGCCGGAGATCCCCGGCCGGCACCTCGCGCTCGAGGCCGCCGCGGAGGACGCGCGCCGACGGCGCCGAGAGGGTCCGGAGCGCGTCGAGCGCGCGCTCGGCACGGCTATCGGTGAGGAACCCGAAGACGACCGAGAAGACGACCGACGCTCCGATCGCGAGCGCGTCGCCCGTGTGCCCAAGCGCGAACGCGACCGCAGTAGCGGCCGAGAGAACGACGATCACGCCGCCCTTCAACTGGTTCCAGAGGATGTGCCAGGGGCCGCGCGCACCGCCCCGGGGGGCGGCCTGGGGCACGGGCGGGAGGCCTTCCGGCGGGAGTCCCCCCTCCGGGTCGGTCCCCAGTTCGCGGGCCACGTCCTCGACTCGCCGTCCGTGCCAGGAGGGCGCCGTCGGCCGGGGAGGGGGAGTTCCTGGCGCAGGAGAGGTCATCGAGAGCCCGCCGGAGCGGGGCCCGGCGACAGGGTACTCCGGGGCCACAGATTCCTTTGGATGAGACAGTTGCATCATGGATGCGGTTCCGCGAAAGGTGGAGCATAATGTCGGCAGATGCGACTCAGTCTCAACATGAGCACCCGCCGGCCCGACGACCCCGCCCCCGCGACCCTGGCCGATCTGGCCCCGGGCGAGAGCGGCACGCTGACGGGAATGGACCTCCCCGAAGGCGACGCCCAGCGCCTCATGGAGCTGGGCTTTCTCCCGGGAAGCGTGATCGTGGCGGCCCGGAGCGCCCCCGGGGGTGACCCACGGGTCTACCGGGTGGAGGGAACCGAGTTCGCGCTGCGCGGCGAGACGGCGCGGCACATTCGCCTCGACGCCACCTCCGTCGCGCCCGCGGCGGAGGAGGGCCGGTGAGCGCCTCTCCGCACTGCGACGGCTGCCCCGTGGCCAGCCTTCCCGTCCACGGCCACCCGCGGCTCGTCGGCCTCGTGGGTCCGCCCAACTCCGGCAAGTCGACGCTGTTCAACCGCCTGACCGGTCTCCGCCAGAAGGTCGCGAATTACCCGGGCGTCACCGTCGAGGAGAGGCGCGGGCGCGCGCGGCTCGACGGCGACACCGAGGTCGTCCTGATCGACCTGCCAGGTGTCTACAGCCTGACGCCGCGGTCGGAGGACGAACGCGTGACGCGCGACGTCCTCGCGGGAGAGATGGAGGGTCAGCGCAAGCCCGACGCGATCCTCCTCATCCTCGATTCGACGAACCTCAAGCGCCACCTCGTCCTCGCGGCTCCCGTGCTCGCGCTCGGCCTCCCGACGCTCGTAGTCCTCAACATGGCCGACGAGCTCGAGTCGCGGGGCGGGTCCGTGGACCCGGCCGCTCTCGCCGAGCAGCTCGGCGCGCCCGTCGCGCTCGTGAGCGCGGCCCGGGGCGAGGGCATCGAGACCGTTCACGACTTCCTCAAGGGCGCCGTCGGCGTCCCGCGCGCGCTGGACCTCCCGACGCTCGCAGACATTCCGAAGTGCCGCCAGTGGGCCGTTCGCATGGGAGACCAGGCAGGCTACGCGGCCCCCGCGCCGCCGGTCTGGACGCGCCGGCTGGACGCCGTGTTCCTCCACCCGGTCGCGGGCCCGCTGATCTTCCTCGCGGTCGTCGTCGCCGTGTTCCAGACGATTTTCTCGGCCGCGCGCCCCCTCATGGATCTCGTGGACGCCGCCGTTCGCTCCTCGGGCGCATGGATGGGCGCGCTCCTCCCCTCGTCGGCCCTCCGCAGTCTCCTCGTCGAGGGTGTCTGGGGCGGCGTCGGGTCGGTTCTCGTCTTCCTCCCGCAGATCCTCCTGCTCTTTCTCTTCATCGGGCTCCTCGAGGATTCCGGTTACCTCGCGCGCGCGGCACTCATCGCGGACCGCACGATGCGCAAGGCGGGCCTGCAGGGAAAGTCTTTCCTCCCGCTCCTCTCGGCCTATGCGTGCGCGGTTCCGGCCGTCCTCGCGTCGCGGACGATCGAGAACAAGCGCGACCGGATCGCGACGATTCTGATCGCCCCTTTCATGACGTGCTCGGCGCGGCTGCCCGTCTACACGCTCATCATTGCGGCTTTCATCCCGGAGAGGCCGCTCCTCGGCCCGCTCCTCGGGACGCGCGCGGCCGCGATGCTCGGCCTCTATCTGCTCGGCTTCCTCGCCGCGTTCGGAACCGCACGGCTCCTGAAATCGTCGGTCCTGAGGAGCGACGGCTCACCGTTTCTCCTCGAGATGCCGCCCTACCGCCGGCCCACGCTCCGCCAGATCGTGCTCCGCATGGTCGATCGCGCGAAGATCTTCCTCAGGCGCGCGGGAACCGTGATCCTCGGCGTCGCGATCGTCCTCTGGGTCCTCGCGCACCTGCCGCTCTCGGCGGGAAAAATGCCCGAGATCGGCAGCAGCGTAGCGGGCACGCTCGGGCGCGCCCTCGAGCCCCTCGTGCGGCCTCTCGGCTTCGACTGGAAAATCGCGATCGGTCTCGTGACGTCGCTCGCGGCGCGCGAGGTCATCGTCGGGACGCTCGGGACGCTCTACGGAATGGATCCGCAGGCGGGGACGGCGGGCCTGCAGGCGGCGCTGCGGCACGATCTGACCCCGGGCGGGGCGGTCGCGCTCCTCGTCTTCTTCGCGTTCGCGATGCAGTGCCTCTCCACGGTGGCGGTCGTTCGGCGCGAGACGGGCGGGTGGAGGTGGCCGGCGATCCAGTTCGCCTACATGGGCTTTCTCGCCTACTCCGGCGCGTTCGTGGCGAACCGGGTCGTCACGTTCCTGCTCGCCTGAGACGCTGTCGCAGAACGAGGTATCCTGCGGCCGCAGGTGAACCGGAAAGAGTTCTTGGACGCGGCCGCGGAAGGGGACGCGGACACGGTGGCCGAGGGCCTCCGTGAGGACCGCGCTCTCGCGCGTGCCGTGGACGCGCGGGGGCGGACGGCGCTCCACCGCTGCGCGCGCACGAGCGGCGGGAAGCATGGGCAGAACGGGGCGAGTTCCCTCGGGGTGGCGAGGGCCCTCCTCGCCGCAGGAGCCGACGTGAACGCGGTCCACGACATACCGGACGAAGGAGGGAGCTTCAAGGCGACGCCGCTCTGGTACGCGGTCGCGTGGGGCCGCAACCCGAAACTCGTGAACCTGCTCCTCGGCGCGGGCGCGTCCCCGCGAGGTTGCCTCTGGGCGTGCGTGTGGGCGAACGACCTCGAAATGGCGAAGGCGCTCGTCGAGGCGGGCGCCCCTCTCGACGAAGTCCTCGGGGGCGAAACGCCCCTGGAGTACGCGACGCGCCTGAAGAAGACCGCGTTCCTGAAAGTGCTGCGTGGCTGATGGCCCGTCAGGCCGCTGCCGGGTTGCGTTCGTCGTCCGTTTCGGCGGCGCCGGCCTCGGTTACAGAGCACTGAGTCTCGCAGTACATCCCGAGTTCCTGCAGTACTTTGCACGTTTCGGTCGCGCATACTGGACAGCGCATACAGGTGTGGTGACCGGCCTTCTCCTCGCCTGAGCCTATCGCCGGGAGGGTCGGGCTCGGCTGCTTCGCTGGGCTCATAGGCACCTCCTCAGCCACCCCGGAATATAGGCTAAATTACGCGTCGCGTCAACTCAACGCGTTAGTCGATGCCGTTGCGCCGGAGCGCCCACGCGGCCTGCCGGCCGAGGAGCCGCACGCCGTACACGAGCGCGGCGAACCGTGGGTCCCTCGTGTGGCCGAGCGCGAAGCGCCTGTAGATCTGCTGGGCGATGACCGCGATCTTGAAGAGTCCGAACACGTACGCGAACAGCAGAGCCGGGGCGCCGCGTCCCGTCCGCTCCGCCCAACGCGCGGCGACTTCCGTACGCGAGAGGTTGCCGGGAATGAGCGTTGCGCCGAAGGGGAGCGCCCGCATGTCCTCCGGGTCGCCCGAGTCGATCCAGTAGCCGAGGGTCGTCCCGAGATCGAGCAGGGGATCGCCGAGCGTCGCCATCTCCCAGTCGAGGACCGCGACGACTCGCGTGGGGTCCGCGGTGTCGAGAACGAGGTTGTCGTACTTGTAGTCGTTATGCAGGAGCGCGGGCCGGCCGGCCGGCGGGACGTTGGCGGCGAGCCATGCGGCCGCGGCCTCGAGTTCGGGGACCTCCTCCGTCTTGGCGCGCCGCCAGCGGTCGGTCCAACCCGAAACCTGGCGGATCGCATAGCCCTCCGGCTTGCCGAGCGCCGCGAGGGGCCCCGAGGAGACGTCCAGCTCGTGAAGGTCGGCGAGTCCGTCGACGAGCGCGAGGGAGAGAAGACGCATCCGTTCCGGGGGAAGCTTGACGCCCACGGGCGGAGTCGCGTCGCGGAGGATGACGCCCCGGACGCGTTCCATCAGGTAGAACGGCGCGCCGATCACGGAGGCGTCTTCGCAGAACGCGAACGGTTTCGGAGCCTTCGAATAGAAGGGACAAAGGGCGGAGAGGACGTCAAATTCCCGGCGCATGTCATGTGCGGTCTTCACGGATGCGCCGCGCGGCGCGCGCCGGAGAACCGCCTCCCGCCCGCCGAACCGGACGAGGTACGTCAGGTTGGAATGGCCACCCGGGAACTGGGCGACCGAGATTCCCGAAAGACCAGCGGCCGCGCCCACCCCACCGAATTCCTCCGAGAATGCGTGCCGGAGGAATCCGGCTAGGGCACCTTCATCGAAGCGGTCTTCTCCTCGGACCTCGCGCGGCGAGTCGAGCCCTGCGGAATGACTCACGTGCGGGCCGGCAGCCCGTGGCGGCGCAGCGTCTGCCGCCCGACGAACGAGAGGTGGACCTCGTCCGGCCCGTCGTAGATGCGCGCGGCGCGCTCGTGGGCATACCAGAAGGCGAGCGGCGTGTCGTCCGTCATTCCGAGGCCACCGAGCGTCTGGAGCGCGCGGTCGAGGACCCTCTGAAGAGCCCTCGCGGCCATGATCTTGACGAGAGAGATCTCCTCTCGCGCGGCCTTCGCGCCCTCCTTCTCGAGGAGCCAGGCGGCGTGGAGCACGGCGAGGCGGGAGGCGTGGATGTCGGCGCGGCTCTCGGCGACGGCGGCCTCGACGAGCTGGCGCGTCCCGAGCGGCGTCTTCGGCGCGATCTCCCGGGTCGCCGCGTGCCGGCACATGATCTCGAGCGCGCGCTCCATGACGCCGATCCAGCGCATCGCGTGATGGACGCGCCCGGGCCCCAGCCGCTCCTGCGCGAGAGCGAAGCCGTCGCCCTCCTTTCCGAGGAGGCAGGCGAGGGGAACGCGCGCGCCGTCGTAGGCGACCTCCGCATGGCTCGCCCAGCCGGCGCCGCGGTGGCCCATGACGGAGATGTTCCTCTGGATCGAAAAGCCGGGCGTATCCGTCGGGACGAGAATCAGGCTGGCGCGCTCGTGCGGTTCCGCGTCGGCCTCGGTCACGGCCATGCAGACCGCGAGCGCTGCGCCGTCGGCCGAAGACGCGAACCACTTGTGACCACGGATCACCCAGTGGTCCCCGTCCTTCTTCGCGTTCGTCCCCATCCACGCGGGGTTGGAGCCTGCGAACTCGGGCTCCGTCATCGTGAAGCAGCTCCGGATCTGTCCGGCGACGAGCGGCCGCAGCCAGCGTTCCTTCTGCGCGTCGGTGCCGTGGGAGAGGAGGAGCTCCATGTTTCCGACGTCGGGCGCCTGCACGTTGAAGGAGTAGTGCCCGAGCGGGGAGCGGCCCAGCTCCTCGCTCATGTGCGCGAACTCGACCAGGGAGAGGCCGGCGCCGCCCCATTCGGCGGGCAGGTGCGGCGCGAAGAGGCCGGTCGCGCGGGCCCGGCGGCGGACGTCCTCGAGCGCGGGGGCGACGGCCACCCAGCCGTCGTTCAGGAATTTTGGCTCGAGGGGGATGACTTCCTTCTCGACGAACGCGCGCACGAGGCGGCGCAGGCTCGTCACGCTTTCGGGCTCGGAAAAGTCCACGGGTCCTCCGCCAGCGGCCGTTTTTCGTTATATCCTGATCTCGGCCGACTTCCAGGCCGGAAAGGCCTCTGTGTCGGTTCTCCCGACGATCATCCAGGGAGGCATGGGAGCGGGCGTCTCGAGCTGGACGCTTGCAAATGCCGTGTCCCGACTCGGCCAGCTCGGCGTGGTTTCGGGGACGGCGCTCGACGTGATCCTTTCGAGGCGCCTGCAGGACGGGGACCCGGGCGGGCACATGCGCCGCGCGATCGCCAGCTTCCCGTTCCCGGAAATGGGCGGGCGCGTTCTCGCGCGCCACTTCGCCGAGGGCGGCCGGCCCGAGGGCGTTCCCTACCGGGCGATTCCGATGCACGCGCGGACGGGATTGGCGCGCGATCTGATCGAGCTCTGCATCCTCGCGAACTTCGTGGAGATCTTCCTCGCTCGCGAGGGGCACGAAGGGCCGGTCGGGATCAACTACCTCGAGAAGATCCAATTGCCGGTCCTCCCGTCGATCTACGGCGCGATGCTCGCCGGCGTGGCGGCCGTTCTTATGGGCGCGGGCATCCCGATCCGCGTTCCGGGCGTCCTAGACGCCTTCGTCCTTCACGCGGCGGCGGAATACCCGTTGAGCGTGACGGGCTCCGCCGCGGGCGAGGACACCCTGATGCGGTTTTCGCCCGCCGACTGGGTCGAGGGCGCCCCTCCCGCGGTAACGAGGCCGGCCTTCTACCCGATCGTCTCCTCGAACACGCTCGCCCTCACCCTCGTCCGCAAGGCGAACGGTCGCGTCGATGGGTTCGTCGTCGAGGGTTCCACGGCGGGCGGGCACAACGCGCCTCCGCGCGGCAAGCCGGCGCTCTCGGCCGCCGGGGAGCCCGTCTACGGAGAGCGCGACGTCGTCGACCTCGCGAAGATGCGCGAGCTCAATCTCCCGTTCTGGTTGGCAGGCGGGCGGGGCACGGCCGAGGGCCTGCGCGACGCCCTCGCGAGCGGGGCCGCGGGAATCCAGGTCGGCACCGCCTTCGCGTACTGCGCCGAGTCCGGGCTGGAAGCCGCGACCAAGGCGCGCGTCCTCAGGCTCGCGGCCTCCGGCGGCGCGCGCGTCTTCACGGATCCCGTCGCGTCGCCGACGGGTTTTCCGTTCAAGGTCGTCCAGCTCGAGGGAACGCTGTCCTCGGAGGCGGAGTACCTCAAGCGCACGCGCATCTGCGACCTCGGGTACCTGCGCGAGCCGTACCGGAAGGAAGACGGCTCGACGGGGTACCGCTGCGCGTCCGAGCCCGTCGCGCACTACGTCGCCAAGGGCGGAGGCGAGGAGAACGCGCAGAGCCGCAAGTGCCTCTGCAACGCCCTCATGGCGGACATCGGGCTCGGTCAGACGCGCGGAGGGATCGGCGAGAAGACGCTCGTCACGTCGGGCGACGATGTCGCCGACGTCGCGCGTTTTCTCCGGCCCGGCGCGACGTCCTACAGTGCCGCGGACGTCGTCGCGCGGCTGCTGGGGAACGAGGAGAAGATTTCCTAGAGGGTCCCGTGCGGGCGGCGCCGCCTGAGCTCGCGAGCTTCAGCGAGGCGAGGTGCCGTATTCACCTTCCAAGAAGATCTCCCTTTTTCTCTTCCTCTTGAGCCAGCCGTCGACACGGTCCATCTGGACGTAGAAGACCGGCGTGACGTAGAGCGTGATCATCTGGGAGAAGAGGAGGCCGCCGACGACCGCGAGGC
>JBAUSZ010000178.1:0-2694 GCA_049581965.1 Thermoanaerobaculia bacterium
CCTCGAAGCCGACGCGCGCGACCCGCGCGTCGAGAGCGTCCGCTGGGAGGTGGACGACTGGGCGCGGACGACGCCGCGCCCGTTCGCTCTCGAGTTCGACCTCGGCCCCCTTCCGCGAGAGACGACCGTGACCGCGGCCGCGCTCGACGGCCAGCGTCAGATCCTCTACCGGCAGCGCGCGATCCTGAACCCGGGCGGGCGCCGGCTCGCGCTGGAGTTCCTCTCGCCCCTGGACGGCCAGCGCGTCTCGGGGCGGACACCCGTTCTCGTGCGCGCCTCCGCGCCTCCCGGAGATTCGCTCGTGGCGGTCACCCTCGACGCCCCCGGCGGCGAGGTCGCGCTGAGCGGGGAGGACGTTCTCACCGCCGTCGTCGACCTTCCCGCGGGCACGGCGCCGCTGACGGCACGCGTGAAAACGGAACGCGGACGCGTCGCCGAGCGCACGATCCTCGTGAACGGCCGGGGGTTCGTCGCAGCCTCGGACGCGCACGTCGTCGAGCAGACGGTCGCCGTGACGAAGGGGGGCGAGCCTCTCGAGGGCCTCGGGATCGCCGACTTCACGATCAAGGACGACCGCGGCGCATGCGAGATCCGCGAGGTCCGGCTCCTGCGCGACGCGCCGCTCGCGATCGGCCTCTCGATCGACACCTCCATGTCGCTCCAGTACGCCGAGCAGCTCCGAACGGCGGCCGCCGGGAGCTTTCTCGAGCGGGCGCTCCGCCCCGGCGACATCGCGTTCCTCCAACGTTTCGGCGTCGCGGTCTCCGAAGTGGTCCCGTGGACGGGCGATCGCGACCTCCTGAGGCGGAACGTGCTCGACCTCGGGTACGACGGCGTGCCGGGAACGCTGCTGAACGCCGCGATCCTGCGGGCGCTCTACGAGTTCCAGGGCAGTCAGGGCGCGCGCGCACTCGTCCTCGTGACGGACGGCAACGCCTTCGAGGACGACGTCGAGGAGGAGGCCGCGCTCGCCTACGCGCGCCAGGCCGGCGTCAAGATCTACGTCCTCGGCCTGCCGTTCACGGAGGAGATTCGCACGCCCGTGCGGGTCAAGGGCCCCGACGGGACCGTCGTCGTGAGCCAAAGGGTCGAGCGCAGGTCGCATCCACCGAACCTCCCCGTCCTTCGGCGCTTCACGGACGCCACGGGCGGCCGGGCGTACGCCGTGAAGACGGAGGCCGACCTTCCCCGCATCTTCGCGGCAATCGAGCGCGACCTGAGAACGCAGTACCTCGTCTCGTACGTCAGCAACGCGAAGAAGAAGGGCACTTTCCACCCGGTCGAGGTCCGCGCCTCGCGCGGGATCGTGTCGACCGCCGCGGGATTCTTCTACTAGCGGGCCGGCGCCGGAACGGGCGACTGGCGCTGAAGCGCGCCCGGCACGACCGTGATCGGCGGCCTGCAGGTGACGGTGAACGACTTGGAATCGGTTTCGCCGCGGCCTCGAGCCGACTGGATCGATACCGAGAACGAACCGGACGTCGATGCGGTGAACAACCGGCTCTGGCGGACCCGATACGTGACGGTCTGGTTCGGCACCCGCCCCACGACGGCCACGGGGACCGGCGAGATCGTCCGGTCGCTCCAGAGAAAACGGGCGACCAGCGATCGGTCGCCCTCGAGCTTGAAGCTGACGCTGAACGTCGCCTCGGCCGCGACGACGGCCGGGCAGCCCGTGGCGTTGGACGCGGGCGTCACGGTCGCGGCGAGGTGCGCGTCCGTGATGCTGAGGGGGCTCGTCGGTCCCTCCCCGGAGGTCGATCCCGCCCGGGAGGGCTGCGCGATGGCGGGCGACGCGGCGGCGAGGGCGGCGGCCAGGACGCAGGCGGCTGTTTTCACGGGCGGCTCCTTGGAACCTAGGATGCCTCCCAACGCGGCGACCTTCAAGGAGTACGTGCCGTCTCCGCGGAAGAAGGCGAGATCCCGCTCCGCCCCGCGGCGCCGTCGTAAGATCCCCGGCCATGAAACGACTCACGACGGCCCTGACCCTCGCCCTGATCCTCGCCACCGCTTCCCTGAAGGGAGAACCCGTGAAGAATCCGACGGTCGTGATGAAGACCTCGATGGGCTCGGTCACGATCGAGCTCGACGCCGCCAAGGCGCCGGAAACCGTGAAGAACTTCCTCGCCTACGTGAACGACAAGTTCTACGACGGCACGGTCTTCCACCGCGTCATCGACGGCTTCATGATCCAGGGCGGCGGCTTCACCGCCGACAAGAAGCAGAAGCCCGTGAAAGCCGCCATCAAGAACGAATCCGCGAACGGCCTCGCGAACAAGAACGGGACGATCGCGATGGCGCGCACGGGCGACCCGCACAGCGCGACGGCCCAGTTCTTCATCAACGTGAAGGACAACGGCTTCCTCGACAAGGCCCAGGCGCAGGACGGCTGGGGCTACTGCGTCTTCGGCAAGGTGACCGAAGGCATGGACGTCGTGAGCAAGATCAAGGCGACGCCCACGAACAACCAGGGCGGCGCGTTCGTGAACGCTCCGGTCACCCCGGTCGTCATCGAGTCGATCCGCGTCGCGCCCTGACGCGCCCGGCCCGGCGCCATGTCGAGCCTCCCGCCCCCCGCGTACGGGTACCCGCCGCCGCCGAGACGGCGGGGAGGCCCGGTCTTCATCCCGGTGCTCATCGGCCTCGCGGCGGGGTGGTTCGTCTTCACCTTCCTGCAACGCACGCATGGCGGCG
>JBAUSZ010000179.1:0-1620 GCA_049581965.1 Thermoanaerobaculia bacterium
GGCCGCCCGCCGGCGCCCTGGTCATCCGCGCGACGTCGAAAAGGAACGTCTCGCTCCCGTGTGCGCTTCCGTAACCGATGACCCGCACGTCGTTGTAGGTGTTCCCGGCCGCGTCGACGTAGGTGACGTCGACGACACCCGGGTCGGTGTCCGTGGTGTGAGTGTCGGGATTCGGCCGACTCGCCCACGAAGGCGTCGCTGCGAAGACGCCATTCACGACGGGCACCGCGGGCTCGGCCGGGTAGCCCCGGTGGTTCAGCGCGATGCTCCCGCCGTTCCCGCCGACGATGCCGCCGAAGACCCCGACGGCCGTTCGAACCGGCGCGCCGATGACCCGCCAGGAGTCGTTCGTGACGGTCGCGCCCGACGTAAACCGGACGCTGAGGCGGTAGAGGTCGAATGGCAGGAGACCCGTGACGAAGCGCGAGGGATCGCCGCCCGGCCAAGGGAGGTTCGTGGCCTGCGTCGTGAGGTTCACGTCCTCGTTTCCGAACCCGTTGTAGACCGGCGGGTTGTCCGTGGGTGTGATCCTCAGGGGAGCCTGCCAGACGACCGAGCCGCTGCTCGCGCGCAGGGCGGCCGCGCCCGTCGAGCCGTTCTCGCGGTAGTACTCCCAGCCGCCGGCTCCGTCCGGATGCGCCCAGTCCGAGCCGTTGGAGAACGTCTCGTAGAAGAAGACGCGGTTGAAGATGAAGTAGTCCGCGGGGGCGGGATAGTGCTGGGTCGAAATCCAGACCTTCAGGCCCGGGTGGTCCGCGCAGTCGAAGACGTACTGCCCGTCGACCCACTGAGCGGCGGGGCGCCCCTCGATCGTCGGCGCGACCGCGGCGATGATTTCCACGACGAAGCTGCGCGAAGGGACGCGGTCCGGCTCGAGATTGAGGCGCCTGAAGTACTCGGCGTTGAACGCCCGGTGGAACCCCGGATGCTCGCGCTCGATCTTCTCGATCGCGGCCGCGGCCATTTCATACCGGGTCCAGTAGAGGAGCATGCCGCCCGAATCGCTCCAGAAGTCCCGCGTCCTCAGTTCGGGAACGTTCTGGAAGTCGTAGTCCCACTCGTTGCTGGACTGGTAGACCTGCTGCGAAAGCCCGAACGACGGGTTCCGACTCGCGAACTCCGTCATCGCCTCGTAGGACACGGCCTGCGCGAAGCCCTCCTCGAATCCGCTCAGGGTCGGGTCGAACTGCCACGACGGGCCACTGCTCAGGATCCGATCGCGCCGCCAGGCATGGACGAGCTCGTGGGTGAGCAATTGATAGGTGACGTCGTCTCCGGCGTGGATTTCGTCCGTCGACGAACAGTAGACGGCCGACGCCCCGTACCTCAGATCCCGAACGAGCCGGACCGTGTAGCTCGTGGCGGGCGGGCCATAGAGGTCGCGCAGAACGGGGAGCATCCGGTCGAGGAAGGCGCTCATCGCCGCGGCCTTCTCGGGCGGCCAGCTCGGCCCCTCCTCGCCCGTGGCGGCGTAACCCGTCGGGGCGATCGTGAAGGAGATCTGATTTCCGGGCTCCCCGTAGGTCGTCGCGGCGGAGGTGAGCGGGCCGCGGCGCGCGGCGGAGCCGCCCTGGGGGGCCGCCGCGAGGAGCGTCGGCCGCGTGATCCAGACCTCGCCCC
>JBAUSZ010000180.1:0-12505 GCA_049581965.1 Thermoanaerobaculia bacterium
GATCGCGGCCGCCGCGCCGGCGGACCGCCGCGGCGCGGCCTACGGCCTCCACCGCGCGTTCGACAACGCGGGCGCCGTCTTCGGCCCCCTGCTCGCAGCGGGGCTCGTGGGATGGATGGGGCTGGGCCTGCGGACGGTCTTCCTGCTGGCGGCCATTCCCGCGGCTCTGTCGCTTCTCGTATTGGCTTTCGGGGTGAAGGAAGGGGGCGTCTCAGGGGGGCGCGGGACGCCCCCCTCCTCGGCACGCGAACTCGCTTCGCTCAGACAGCACGCGCCAGCGTCGGCGGGCATCCCGCGCCCCGCCTCGTCTTTGCAATCTTTATCCTTCGAAGAAAAACCCACTGTCGCACCGGCCGGGGCAAGACCGGAAACGAGAGGGTCCGAAACCGAACTTCCCCCCGTCTTCTGGCGGACGGCAGGGGTCTTCGCCCTCTTCGCCCTCGCCGCCTCGTCCGACACGTTTCTCCTCCTGAAGGCGAAGGAGATCGGGATCGCCGCCGGCTGGCTGCCCGTCCTCTGGGCGTTCTCGAACGGGGTGAAGTCCGCCTTCTCGACGTGGGGAGGCGGTCTCTCGGACCGCTTTGGGCGCAAGCGTCTGCTGTTCGCCGCGTGGACTCTCTACGCCGCCTGCTATGCCGGCTTCGCCTTCGTGTCGTCCGCGTGGCCGCTGGTCGCTCTCGTGGGCGTGTATTCGCTTTACTACTCCCTGTCCGAGGGCACCGAGCGGGCGCTCGTCGCCGACCTCGTGCGCCCGGAGCAGCGCGGGCGCGCGTTCGGCTGGATGAACGGCGTCATAGGATTCGCCGCCCTGCCCGCGAGCGTCGTGTTCGGCCTCGTCTGGGAGCACGCGGGCTCCAGAACCGCGTTCCTCCTCGGTGCGGCCGTTTCCGCGGCCGCCGTCCTCTTTCTCCTCGCCCTGGTTCCGCGCGTGCAAAAGCCCGGTTAAGATCCCCGCATGTCCGGACCCGTGTGGAAGCGCCTCCACCAAAAGGGCGCCTGCGACTCCTGCGGCGAGACCTGCGACGAGCGTTACGCCGTCGGCACCGTCACCGATTTCTCCTTCCGGCCCGACGCGGCTTATTGCCCGTCCTGCTACGCCCGCTACGCGGGACGCGCCGACGAGCTGAATCCCGACGCGGTCGACCACATGCAGGCCCCGCGCACGCTGTCGCGTCCGGTCTCCGTCGGCGACGTCGAGTGATCCTCGAGCAGTTCGCGGGATCGCCCCTGCTCCCGATCGCGGAGAAGGTGGCCGCCCGGACGCGGCTTTCGTTCGAGGACGGCGTCGCCCTCTTCGACTCGCCGGATGTCCTCGGGGTGGGCGCGCTCGCGAACTTCGTCCGCGAGAAGAGGCACGGGAACACCGGCTACTACAACGTGAACCGGTACCTGAACCCGACGAACCTCTGCTGGGTCGACTGCGCGCTCTGCGCCTGGGCCCGCAAGCCGGGCGTCGACGGCGGCTACACGATGTCGATCGAGGAGGCCGTCCGAGAGGCCGCGGCCGGCTGGCACGACGGGATCACGGAGCTCCACATCGTCGGGGGCCTCCACCCATCCCTCCCCTACTCCTGGTATCTCGATCTCCTGCGAGCGCTCCGGGCCCGCTTCCCCGGCGTCCACCTCAAGGCGTGGACGATGGTCGAGCTGGACTGGATCGCGCGCGTCGCGAAGAAGGACGTCGTGACCGTCATCCGCGAGCTCAAGGACGCCGGGATGGACTCCTGCCCCGGCGGCGGCGCCGAGATCTTCGAGAGGCGCGTCCGCGACGTCATCTGCCGGGACAAGATCTCGGGAGAGCGCTGGCTCGAGATCGCGAGGCTTTGCCACGAGAACGGCGTGAAGACGAACGTCACGATGCTCTACGGGAGCGTCGAGACCACCGAGGACCGCGTCGATCACCTCGTGAGGATCCGCGCGCTGCAGGACGAGACGAAGGGCTTCCTCGGGTTCATCCCGCTCGCGTTCCATCCCGAGGAGACGCAGCTCCCCCATCTTCCGGCCGCCACCGGCATGACGGACCTCAGGGTCATCGCCGTGTCGCGTCTCATGCTCGACAACGTCGACCACGTGAAGGCGTACTGGGTGCAGATCGGCGAGAAGCTCGCGCCGGTCGCCCTCCACTTCGGCGCGGACGACCTCGTCGGCACCGTCATGGAGGAGACGATCACGCACGCCGCCGGCGCGACGACGGTGGCCGGGCTCACGCGCGCGCAGATGGAGAGCCTCATCCGCGGGGCGGGTCGCGAGCCTTTCGAGCGCGACGCCTTCTACGAGCCCGTCGTGCGGGACGCCGCGGGCCGCGTCCTCCGCGCGAACCGGCACGATTTCGCGCCCGCGGTGGCGGCGAGCGCCACGCCCCCGCTGCCTGTCGTCGCCCGCTAGTTCGCCGCCTCGAGCTGCTTCTTGATCGACGCGATCGACCGCTCGCTCCGCTGCTCCGGCGGCAGGGCCTCCGCGTACGCGAGCATCTCCTCGAGCGTCTTTTTCGCGGCCGCGGGGTCGCCCTTCTTCTTGAGAATGTCGACGCGCCCGCGGTAGACGACGAGTTTGCGCGGACCGTATGCGCGCGCCATCGCGCGGTCGGACGCCGCAAGGGCCTCGTCGTACTTCTTCATCGCCCCGTACGCGACCGCGAGGCGCGCCGGCGGGTTGTAGTCGTCCGGAAAATCCCGCTCGGAGGCGAGGAGCGCGGGGACGACTCGCTCGGGCTGGCCGAGCGCGAGGCAGGCGGACGTGAGGTGCGCGTCGTAGACGGTTCGCTCGGCGGGCGTTTTCGCCTTCGCGGCTTCGCGTTCGAGATACGACGCCCACTCCTCGAGGACCCTCTTCGCCCCCGCCTCGTCCTTCGCGGCCGAGCGCTCGTCGGCGAGGGTCCCGTAGACCGCCGACACGTCGTCTGCGGCGAGGCCCGTCTTCGGGCCGGCGACGACCTCGCGCGCGGCGGCGGCCAGCGCGGCGACGAGCTCCGCCTTCCGGGGCTCGGCGTCCTTCATCGCGAGCGCGCAGTCGAGGCCGCTCCCCGCGACGTTCGCAGCCGACGGGGATGCCTTGAGGAGCGGGTACGTCTCACGCGCGACGGCCGCGCAGTCCTCCTGCCGACCGGTCGTCGAGAGCGCGAAGAGGAGGGACTCGACGGCTCGCGAATATTCCGGCGCGCCCGGCTCGAGTCTCGCGAGCGCCTTGCGGTACTCGGACGCGGCCTCGGCGTATCTTCCCTCGGCGTAGAGGCGGTCCGCCTGCGCGAGGACGGCGCCCTGCTTGCCCCGGGCCGCCTTCTCGCCGTCGTCCAGCACCCGGAGCATCTGGGGCACGGTCGCTCCGCCCACCCACCTCAGGACGATCTTCTCGGACGCGGCATCGATCACGTAGAAGGACGGCCAGACCCTGACCGGGTACTTCCCGAGGACCGCGACGTTTTCCTTCTTCTCGGTGTTCACGGAGAGCCAGACGAACCGTCCGGCCTGCCGCTCGAGCGCCTTGTCCGTGAAGACGAAGGCCCTCATCGAGCGGCACGTGTGTCACCAGGGCGCCCAAGCCTCGAGGAAGATCGGCTTGCTGGCGGCCTTCGCGGCCGCCAGCGCCTTCGGGTAGTCGTCGGCGATGAAAGGCAGGACGTCGCGCGACGCCGGAGCCGCGGCCGCCGGCGCGGCGACGAGGACGGCGGCGAGCGCCGCCCGGAGGCGTGTCGGTTTCATGCTCGAACTATACGGCTCCCGAGGGACCGGGTTTCAGAAGCTCATCCCGACGTAGCTGCCGTCGGAGGTGACGTTGTCGTTGAGGACGGCGTACGCCGCGAAACGCGACGAGCCCGAGATCTTCTCCACCTTCGCGTAGCCCGTGCCCGCCCCGAGCGCCAAGAGCGGGCGGCCGAACTGGAACCACTGACCGGGCCCGAGCGTCTGGTCGACCGGCGCGCCGAGCACGGCGCCATTCGTTCCATAGTAGGTCACGCGGAGCGTGATCGAATCGGCGGCGTCGCCACGGTTCACGACGGCGAGGTTCGAGCGCTGGGCGGCGTTCTCCTCGAGGCCGTAGACGAACGCCGTGCCGGTCGCGCACTGCGCCGCCGTGAGGCCCGGGTAGAAGAGACCGTACGTCCCCGCGGGCACGAGCGGGACGAACGTGCGCGCGCCGACGCCGAGGGCGCTCGCGGGCGTGCCCGCGGTCGCCCGCACGAGGAGCGATCCCCCGACGTTCCGCCCGTCGCTCTCGATCGGGAGCGTCGCGCGGAGAAACGTGATCGCGTCCGGCAGAATGCGCTGCTCCCCCGGAGCGAGCGTCGCCGGCACGGTCCCCGACCCGCTGCCAAAGCCGGCGGCCGCCGTGTAGACGAGCGTGAGCGGCAGCGGCGCCGACGTGAGGTTCGTGAGCGTGAGCTCCGTACGGAAGCGCGCGCCGAGACCCGCCACGTCGAGGACGACGGGCACGAGCCGGTCGGCGCCGGAGCCGTCGCCGCCCAGGAGCGGCGGCACGTACGAGCCGTCCGACGTGACGGCGTCGTTCAGGACGGCGTACGCCGTGAAGGGGGAAGAGCCCGCGACGCGCGTCACGACGGCACGTCCGGAGGAGGCCTTGCCGGCGAGAGGCTGGTTGAGCTGGAACCAGCCCCAGGGGGCGAGCGCCTGGTCGGGCACCGGCCCGAGGTCTTCGCCGACCGGACCCTGCAGGGCGACGCGGAGCGTGATCGGCGACGGACCCGCGTTCACGATGGCGAGATTCGAGCGCTGGGCGGCGGTTTGCCGGAGCCCGATGAGCGTCGCGCTCGACGTCGTCGTGGACGCGGCCGGCGCGAAGAGGCCGAACGTTCCGCCGCTCCCGAGCGGGTCGGGAGTGAACGTGCGCGCTCCCGCCGAGACGACGCCCGGGTCGGAGACGCCGCGGAAGGTCGCGAGGAGGGTTCCGACCTGCGCCGAGCCGTCCGCGGGAATCGGGAGCCCCTGCCCACGCAACCAGTCGACGACGCCGGGCAGGACGCGCATCTCCCCCGCCGCGAGCGTGACGCGCGCGAAGCCCGAGCCCGAGCCCTGCGAGGAGGTGTACGACAGGACGACGTCCGTCGGCGCCGCCGCCCGCGAGACGAGCGTGACGTCGGAGGTGTAGTGACTGCCGCCGACGCCACCTGTCTCGAGGACGACCGGGACGAGAAGGCTCGTGTCCGTTCCGCCGGAAGCGGGCGCCGTGACGTTGACCGTCAGCGTCGCCGTGCCGACTCCGCCGTTCGGGTCCCGGGCCGTGAGCGTGACGGAATAGGCGCCCGCCACGGCGTAGGGGTGCGGAAGGGGCGTCGGGCCGGTCGCGCCCCGGCCGTCGCCGAAGCTCCAGGTGAGCGTCACGGCGTCGCCGTCCGCGTCCGTCGCGAAGCCCACGAACGGGACCGGGGCGCCCGCCTCGAACGTCGCGCTCGGGGCCGGGCTCGTGATCGCAGGGACGGGCGGGTGGTTCGAGATCACGGCCGCGCGCGGCGTCGAGACGAAGAGGTCCAGGGCGGCGCCGGTGTCGTCGGCCCAGGAGACGACGACCGTTCCGTTCGCGCCCGTCGACACGGCGACGCGGCCCGGCCCGCCGATGCCGTCCACGGGATCTGCGGCGCTGCCGGACAGGCCCGAGTTCGCCGAGAGATTCGCGGGCGGCGAGAACGTCTTTCCGCCGTCGGTCGAGCGCGCGACGTAGGCGTCGCTCTGCACGTCGTCGGCGTCGAATTCCTCCCAGGCGACGTCGATCGCGCCCGAGGCCTCGAAGGCCACCGCGGGCGCGTAGGCCTGGTCGGCCGCGGTCGACAGGAAGACGGGGCTCGAAAACGACTTGCCCCCGTCCGTGGAGCGCTGGAACGTGATCTGACGGTTCCCGGCGGTGTTGCTCGTGATCGTGCGCGTGTAGAACGCGAGACCGACGCTGTCGTCCGGCCCGACGGCAAGGTCGGGGGCGTAGGTGAACGCGGTCGTGTCGCTCACGGTCGTGGCGGCGCCGAACGCGGCCCCGGCCTTGGAGGTCGCGAGCCGGACGAGCGACGAGGTCGTCCCGATGACGAAGGTCTGCCGGGTCCAGGCGAGGAAGGCGTCGTTCTTGGAATCGATCGCGAGCCCGGGCCGCGTGATGACGGACGGCGTGTCGAAGATTGCCACCTGGAGCGAGAAGTTCGCCCCGGCGTTCGTCGAGCGCGACCACTCCACGACGGGCGCGGTGTCCGAAAGGTCGTACCACGCGACGACGAGATTTCCGTTGCGGTCCGTGGCGACGTTCGGAAGGACCGCGATGCGTCCCGCGGCGCTCACCGGGGCGGGCGCCGAGAAGGTCGCGCCGCCGTCGGTCGAGCGCACGAAGGAGATCCGGGGCGCCGTCTCGCCCGACGCGCGCCCCGACCAGACGACGAAGATGCGCCCCGTCGCGTCGATCGTGAACGCGCTCTCGTACGCGGACGAGCCCGTTGCGTTGAGCTTGAGCGGCGCCGTGAACGTCGCGCCGCCATCGACCGAGCGGCGGTAGAAGACGTCCGAGCCTTGTGCCTGGACCGTATCGTCGTCGGCGACGGAATGCAGGACGCCCGAGGCGTCGGCCTTGACGGAGCCCGTACTGAATCCCGCCGTCCTCGTCACGTTCACCGGAGGCGCGATCCCGCGGGAACGGTCCATCACCGTGAGCCGCATGCGCGTCCCGCGGACGAGGCCGCCGGCCGACGCCGCGACGCCGAGAACGTAGTCGCCGGGCGCCGCGGAGGCCTGCGCCGTCACCGTGAGGCGCACGGCCTGGCCGGGCGTCGCCGCGCCGCTCTCGAGGGTAAGCGTGAGTCCGGCTGGCGCGAGATCCGCGGCGAGAGCGAGCGTCCCCGCGAAGCCGTTGACACCCGTCGCGGAGACGTCGAACGTCGCGGACGCACCCTGCAGGACGGCGCCGTACGTCGTGAGCGCGGAGAGGTTGAAGTCGGGGGTCGCCGCGTCGAACGTCTCCGGGACGCTCGCCGCGTAGACGTCGGCGCTCCCCGAGCGCTCGTCCGTCCAGCTCACGTAGAAGGTTCCGCCGTCGGCGGCGATTCCGTCGTAGGACGTGTGGCCCGTTCCCCCGAGGTCGTGCGGCGCCGGGCCCCACGGGGAGTTGCGGTCCGTGATCCGGAAGTTCCTTCCCCACGTGGCGCCGCCGTCGCGCGAGACGACCACGTACACGTCCGTCAGCACATCTCGCGCCGCGTCGTTGCGGCGGTCGGCCCAGCGCGCGGCGACGCTGCCGTCGGGCAGCGCCGCGATGGCCGGGAAGGCCTGCGTCGTGGCCGTCCCGTCGTCGTTCAGCTTTTTCGCGAGGGAGAACGTCCCGGCATTGTCGGTCGAACGCGCGTACCAGACGTCCGAGCGATCCGTCGTCGCGCCGGAGGCGACCGCCGCCCACGCGACGTGAACGACGCCATTCCCGCCGACGGCGAGCGCGGGGCCGGGATTCGACGACACGCCGCCGCCCGCCGAGAGAGGGCCGGCGGGCTGGAACGTCGCGACCGTCCGGAGCGGGCCGAACGTCTGGCCGCCGTCCGTCGATCGCGTGATCGAGATCCCGCCCGGCGAGAGGTTTCCGTTCTGGTAGGCGACGAAGACGTCGCCGCTCGGCCCGACCGCCACGGTCGCGTGTCGGACGATGCTCCCGACGGCCGAGAGAAGCACGGGCGACTGAAACGTCGCGCCGCCATCCGTCGAACGCGCGCAGAGAATCGCCGTATCGCCGTAGTTCGTGAAGTAGTACGTCCACACGGCGTAGACGGTGCCCTTCCGCGTGGACGAAGCGCCGTTGTCGACGGCGATCGCCGGCTCGTCCATCACGTCGTAGCCGTTCTGGACGAATTCCGACGGGTTCGCGAAGACCGGGAACGTCAGGCCGCCGTCCGTGGACTTCGCGAGGGCGATGTCCGTCGGGTATCCGCTCGCGGCCTCGAGGAACGCGTAGTAGATCTCTCCGGCCGGACCGATCGCGACGGACGGACTGCCGTAATAGTAGACATCAGCCGGCGCCTGGATCCGCATGTGCGTGAACGTCGCGCCGCCGTCGTTCGAGAGGCCGTAACCCGCCGCCGTGAACGTCGAGTCCTCGAAGCCGACGACAACGCGCGAGGCGCGCGCCGCGATCGAGGTCGTTCGATGGATGCGGCTGTCCCCGTCGAGCGAGGGATCGTTGACACGCACGTTCTGGCGAGGCGCGGCGGTCGCCAGGCCCGACATCGCGGGGAGGGGCGACGGTCCTCCCGGCTCCGCGCGTCGTGCCGGAACCGGCGCGAGCCCGTTCGCGACGAGGACGGCCTGCCGTGCCCCCGCGGAGAGACGCTCGAACACCCCGGGCTTCAGGGCCCAGGCGAGCCGCCTGCCGGGGGCCCCGACCACTCCGGACGCCGGGCCCGACGAGCGCCCGCCGGAGAGGGCGGCGAGAGCAGGGACGGACACGGCCAGGAGACTCAGGACGCCGAAACGACGGGCGCTGGACATGATGTGGCTCCCCCTAGGACGACCCGGAGACCGACCGCCAGCAATTCTCATGCTGGCCCGAGATGTCCTCTTTCAAAGAAAAAGCGGCGGCGCCCGCGCGCCGCCGCCTCGGGATCCGGCGTTCTTTCTCGCCTTACTCTTCGGGTTTTACGGCGGTGAGGAACTTCTGGGGCCCGCGCGGACCCTGGCGCTGGACGTAGAAGCGGACGTACTTGCCCTTCGGCACCTTCTTCATCGCCGCCTGCAGCTCGTCCACGGATCCCACCGGGCCACCGTTGACCTCGAGGATGACGTCGCCCTCGAGAAGGTTCGCGTCGGCGGCCGGCGAAACGGGCTTGACGTGGGTGACGACGACGCCCTTCGAGAGCTCCTTGTCGATGCCGTACGCGCGGCGCGCGGCGGACGTCAGATCGTCGATCTCGAGGCCGAGCATCTTCTGGCGCGAGCCTTTGCCCTCGTCCTCCGACGGCACGACCCTCTCGCCGTCCTCCGGCCGCGTCTCGAGCGTCGCGACCGTCGTCTGCTCCCTGCCGTCGCGGACGAAGCCGATCGTGATCTTCGTGCCCGGCGTCTTGCTCGACACGTAGTCGATGAGGTCCCGGTTGTTCTTCACCGCCACGTCGTCCACGCGCGTCACGACGTCGCCGTACTTGAGGCCGGCCTTCGCGGCAGGCTTGTCCTTCTCGACGGACTGAACGAGCGCGCCCTCGGGGGCCTTGAGGCCGTAGGCCTCCTGCCATTTCCTGTTGACGGACTCGATGTTCACGCCGAGAAACCCCCGCACGACCTTGCCCTTCTTGAGCTGGGGCAGGAGGCGCTTGGCCACGTTCACGGGAACCGCGAAGCCGATGTTCTGGGCGAAGCGGGAAATCGCGGTGTTGATCCCGACGACCTCGCCGTTGACGTTCACGAGCGGGCCGCCCGAGTTGCCGAAGTTGATCGCGGCGTCGGTCTGGAGGAGGTTCTCGAAGGCGCTCGTCGCCCGGGAGAGACCCGCGTAGCGGCCCTTGCCGGAGAGGACGCCGACCGTGACGGACTTGTCGAAGTTGAGCGGGTCGCCGATGGCCATGACCCATTCGCCCACGCGGATCCGGTCGGAGTCGCCGAGACGGACCGTCGGAAAAGGCTTCGATCCTTCGATCTTGAGAAGGGCGAGATCCGTGGCGGCGTCGCGGCCGACGATCTTCGCCTTGTACTCCTCCCGGTCGCCGACCTTCACGTCGACCTTGTCGGCACCCTCGATCACGTGGTTGTTCGTGAGGATGTAGCCGTCGGGCTCGATCAGGAAGCCCGTCCCGCCGGAGAGCTGCTTCTGGTCCTCGTCTTCCTCGGCCCCCTTTCTCTTCGGGCCGTCGGGGCCGAAGAAAAACTCGAACGGATCCTGCCCGTCGCCGCCGAAGTTGTGATAGGGGCGACGGCGCTTGTCCGCCTTCACGATGTCGGTCGCCGTGACCGAGACGATCGCGGGCGCGATCTGCTCGACGATGTCGGCGAACGAAGGCAGAGCGAGCGCCGTTCCCCCCGCCGAGCGAGTGGCCGCCGCTGCCGCGGGGGGCGCGGCGGGGGCGGCCTTCTGGGCCGAGGCGAGCCGCGTGAGGTCGAGGCTGCTCGCGAGGATCATCCCGAAGACGACCGAACCGGCGAGCAGGGCGGCGAGGGAGAGGACCTTGGTTTTGGTGCGCATACCGTCCATGGATGATAGTTCCTTCGATGGTCGCCGGCAGGTGGGTACGCCAGCGCCACTCTCCCTACGGGCAAGGTCCGTGCCGGGATTTCCGCGTCACAAAGGCGCGCCGGCCTCCCTCAGCGGCGCCCGGCGGGCTCCACGTCCTCGGGCCGGATGTTGTAGAAGAAGGTCACCGTGACGCCCTCCCGGTCGTGCCCGAGGTCGGAGGGCAGCGGACGGAACGGCGACGCATGCGCGATCGCGAGGAACGCCGCGTTGTCGAAGGGCGGGACGCCGGACTGCGAGAGGATCCGCTCGGCCTCCACCCGTCCGTCCTTGAGAATGTAGAAGCGGATCGTGAGGCGTCCTTTCACGCCGTAACGGGCGAGAGCCGGCACTTCCCAGTTGCGCTTGATCTTGCGGATCATCTCGGCCGCATAGGCGCCCCAGTCGTAGCCGACCGTGTCGAAAGACAGCGGGCCCGAGTCCACGAACCCGCCGTCGCGGTCGTAGCCGCCGCCGCCCTCCCCGCCCTGCCCGCCGTCCTGCTGGGCGGCGCGACGCACGTCCTGCGCGCTGATCGAGCCCAGGTCCAGCGGAGGGAGGCCTCGCAGGCGGCGGGCGTTCGCCCGCTCGTCGGGCGTGGGCGGGTCGCTCATGGCGGCCCCCGACGCGAGGTCCGTGAGCTTCTTCCCCGCCTCCCCGGTCTCGGTCCCTTGCGGGGGCCGCGGGGCCGGGGCCGAAGGGCGTCCCGGCCGACCGGCGTCGAGGTCGCGGATCCCGGCCTGCGGGTAGGCCTTCGGGACCGGCTGGACGGGAAGCTTCGGGTCTCCGCCGTGAGCCTGCCGGTTCATGTCGGAGGGAAGCGGCTTGGGCCCAGGCTGCTGGGTGCGCGGGCCCGGGGCCGGGAAGAACTGGACCGGGATCGAGGGGTCGGGAGGCGTCCCTTTCATGAGCGCGAGGAGCCCGAGGGGGTCGGGCTGGTCTTCGAGACGGCGTTCGGGAAACTTGATCGTGAGCAGCGCGATCACGAAAAGGAGATGCAAGATGACCGAAAGGGCGAGGGCTCGCTCCGTGTTGAGGCGCCAGTCGCGCGCCGCGGCCT
The DNA here is from genome assembly GCA_049581965.1 of Thermoanaerobaculia bacterium. Lineage (GTDB taxonomy): Bacteria > Acidobacteriota > Thermoanaerobaculia > UBA5066 > UBA5066 > Fen-183. Next base: position 11,231 of record JBAUSZ010000180.1, read on the forward strand.
GCGCCTTCAGGCCAGGGAGTAACTCGGGCTCCTCAGCAAGGGCAACGGCCGAGAACGGGTCTTCCTCCGGCGCCAGACCCTGGGGAGGCGGCCACGGGGCAAGGTCGTCCTGGCCTTCGACGACTTCGTCGTTCAGACGAATGACGGTGAGATCGCTGATGAGGTATCCCCTCGAGAGGGCGCCCTGTTGTCGCGCGGGGCGTTCCTATGGGAAGTCCGTGCCAGTCCCCGACGGCATGTTAGCGGCTTTCGCACCTTGCCCGCCGGCCCGCGCGCGCCTATAATTGTGCCCGCAGCTTTCAAGGGGCTTGAAAGAGGGCATAAGCCCTCTTTTTTTTGCCCCCAGCGTCTGCTTGGATGAGCCGGGGAGCCGACATGATGACCGGAAAAGGCCCGCCGATCGACGCGGGAACGGAGAGCCTCCTCCGCGAGCGCCTCGGAACGCTCGGGCTGGAGCTTTGTCACGTCGACTGGGCCATGGGCCGTCGCGCCACGCTGACGCTCTTCATCGACCGGCCCGGCGGCGTCACGCTCGACGATTGCGAGGCGGCCTCCCGCGAGGCGTCGGCCGTCCTGGACCCGCTCGAGGAGAGCCTCCCCGCCTACGTTCTGGAGGTCTCGTCGCCCGGCCTCGACCGCCCGCTCTGGACGGTCGTCGACTGCGCGCGCTTCAAGGGCAGCCGCGTGACCGTTCGCCTCGAGCAGAAGATCGAAGGGACCGCGAAGCTCAAGGGAGTCCTCGAGGATGTCCGCGGAGACTCCCTGACGGTGCTTGATGAGGATCGGAAGCGACGCTACACTGTGCGATTCGGCGATGTCCGGATCGCGCGGATCGTCCCCGAACTGTAAACCCGACGGAGAACACGACACGATGAGTAGCCAGCCCCCGGCGGACAGCGCTCCGGCGCCCGAAAAGAAGAAGTCTCGAGCGCCGAAGGGCGCGGCGAAGCCGCGCGCGAAGGCCGCCAGGGCCGCCGCGGTACCGCCGGCCACGAAAGCCGACGAGATCATCGAGGCTCTCAAGGCGGCCGCCCGCGACAAGGAGATCGAGTTCGACCGGCTCGTCGCCGCGCTGGAGGAAGCGATCGCGACGGCTGCCCGCAAGGTCTACAAGGTGCGCGAAATGGCCGCCCGGTTCGATCCGGCGACCGGCCTTTTGACGGCCTGGACGCCCTATCGGCTCGTCGAGCAGAAGACGAAGCCCGAGGAGCCCGAGGCCGAGGCCCCGCTCGACCCCGACGACGTGCCCCTGGGCGCGGCGGCCGCGCCCGTCCC
>JBAUSZ010000181.1:0-20112 GCA_049581965.1 Thermoanaerobaculia bacterium
CCGCCGCGAAGGAGCTCGGCCGGCGTCTCCACCGTCACGTGCTCACGGGCGACCCGGTGCCCGCGCTTCCGCCCGCGTCGTGGTGCCGCCTCGGCCACTTCGGGCGGGAATGGCGCTTCGGGGACGGCATCTGGACGGAGCCTTCCGCTCCGGTCGTGCAGCTGAAGAGCCTGCCGCGGGCGCTTCTGGCCCTCGCGGGAGGCAAGTCCCGCGGGCCCTCCTCGGCCCGGGAGCACGCGCCGGATCGCTACATCGCGGCGCTGCAGCCGGAGGACCGCGTTACCGAGCTCGGCGATCGGAACTGAGGCTTCGCGCAGACTCAGATCGCGACCGCTCCCGCCGGGACCTCTTCCTCCTTGAACAGGTCCGTCGAGATGTAGCGCTCGGAGGTCGAGGGCACGATGAAGACGACGAGCTTCCCCGCGCTCTCGGGGCGCTTCGCGATCTCGACGGCCGCATGCGCCGCGGCGCCGGACGAAATGCCGCCGAGGATCCCCTCCTCCTTCGCGAGGCGCCGCGCCATCGCAAACGCCTGGTCGTTCGAGACCTGGAACGACTCGTCCACGAGAGTCGTATCGAGGTTCTTCGGGATGAAGCCCGCCCCGATGCCCTGGATCTTGTGCGGACCGGGCGCGCCTCCGGAGATGACGGGGGACGCCGCCGGCTCGACGGCGACGAGGCGCACGGACGGCTTCTTCGGCTTCCAGTACCGGCCGATGCCCGTCATCGTGCCGCCCGTCCCGACGCCCGCGACGAGAATGTCCATCTTCCCGTCCGTGTCGTTCCACAGCTCGACGGCCGTGGTCGACTCGTGGATGGCGGGGTTCGCCGGGTTCTCGAACTGCTGCGGCTGGACCCCGTTCGGACCGTATTCGGCGAGGAGCTCCTGCGCCTTCGCGATCGCGCCCTTCATGCCGAGCGGGCCCGGCGTCAGGATGACCTCCGCGCCCAGGAGCTTGAGAACCTTGCGGCGTTCGATCGACATCGTTTCGGGCATCGTGAGGATGAGTCGATAGCCCTTAGCGGCCGCCACGAACGCGAGGCCGATGCCCGTGTTGCCGGAGGTCGGCTCGATGAGGACGGACTTGCCCGGCGCGATCCTCCCCTGCTTCTCGAGCGCCTCGATCATCGCGACGCCGATGCGGTCCTTGACCGAGTGGGCGGGGTTGAAGAATTCGAGTTTCGCGGCCACGGTCGCGCCGGACGCGATGCCGGCCGTCACGCGGTTCAGCCGCACGAGCGGTGTTCCGCCGATGAGCTTCGTGATGTCGGATGCGATCTTCATGCAGGAGCCTCCCGCGCCGCGCCGGAATGGCGGGGCGCACGCCTTGCTAGAGTTCAGATCGAGTAGGTAGGCTCCTCGCGCTCGGCGCGAACCTCGCCGACGAGATCTCCTACCGTCACGGAGGAAAGGTATTGGCGGTAACGGTCCGAGGCACTCTGGTCGAGGTTGCGGATGAACCGCGGCGCCCCGGGATCCTCGGGAGCCGGCTCGCGCCCGTCGCGCGAGAAGAGGGACACGACCGCCAGGACGGTCACGCCCGATGCCACGGGCGTCGCGCGGTAGCCTCCGTTGCGCCCGCGGCCGGCGGCGACCCAGCCGTTTCTCACGAGCGGAAGGAGCAGCTGGTGCACCGAGTCACGGGAGAGGACCAGCCAGGCCGCGAGCTGGCTCGACGGCACATCGGGGCCGGCCCGGTAGACGAGCTCTACGAGAGCCTGAACCGCTTTCTTCTGACGGGTGTTGAGAATACCTAAATATCCTTTCCTCTATATCGACTTTATTATGAAACGGCTCAATCCGATGTCAACCCGGCCGGTCCTTTTCGGAGTCCTGTGTGCCGCGCTGCCTCTCGCGGCCGCCGGCGGCCGTGAGGAGCGAAGGACGCCGGTCGTCGCCGCCGTCGAGAAGATCGGCCCGTCCGTCGTGAACATCTCGGCCGAGCGCGTCGTCCAGCGGAGGCGGAACCCGCTGGACCTCTTCTTCGGCTACGACATGGGGCCGCGGACCTCTCGCAGCGAATCCCTCGGGTCGGGTGTCGTGATCGCGCCGGGCGTCGTCGTCACGAACGACCATGTGATCTCGGGCGCCTCGCGCATCTGGGTCACGACGTCGGACGGGCGCGAGCTCGAGGCGAAGCTCGAGGGCGCCGACGCGGACAACGACCTCGCGGTCCTGAGCGTCGACGCGAAGGGCCTCAGTCCCGCCGCGCTCGGAACGACGTCCGACCTCATGATCGGAGAGACGGTCATCGCGATCGGCAACCCGTTCGGCCTCTCGAACACGGTCACGACGGGCATCGTCTCGGCGGTTCGCCGCACCGTGCAGGGCGAGTCGGGCCGCAACTACTCCGACTTCCTGCAGACGGATGCCGCGATCAACCCCGGCAACTCGGGTGGGGCGCTCGTCAACATCGTCGGCGAGCTCATCGGAATCAACACCGCGATCGTGGGTGGAGCGAACACGATCGGCTTCGCGATCCCGATCGACCGCGTCCGCCGCGTCGCGGACGACCTCCTCAACTACAGGGAGGTCAAGACCGTCTGGATCGGCATCCGTGGGGCGACGCTCGCGCCCGGGAACGGCCGCCCGTCGGCGCGCGGCCTGGGTCTGCGCGTTCGCTCGGTCTGGCCGGGCTCGCCCGCCGCGAAGGCAGGCCTTGCGCCGGGCGACGTCGTCGTCTCGCTGGACGGGAGGCCCGTCGAGAACCGTGAGGACTTCGACACGGCCCTCGCGTCCCTCGGGCCGGGGCGGCCGGTCGCGGTCCGGTACCGGCGCGAAGGGCAGGAGCAGTCCGCGCGGGTCACGACGGAGCGCACGCCCGAGGACCTCGGGCTAGACGTCCTGAGGCGCGAGATCGGCCTCGTCTTCAAGGAGACGCGCGGCGGCCTCATGGTGGCGTCCGTGACGGCGCGTTCCCCCGCCGCGGCCAAGGGCCTCGAGCGCGGCGACGCCGTCCTCGCGGTCAACAACGTGAAGGTGCGGACGCTCGACGACCTCAGCAAGGCCGTCGAGAACGGCTATGCCCGCTCGAGCCTCGTCCTTTCCGTCCTGCGCGAACGCTACGTCTACAACCTGACGTTCGGGCTGGAATAGGGCGCGCTTTCGAGCCTCTGCAGCTACTCCGCGACGCGAATGACGACCTTCCCGACCGCACGTCCCGATTCCACGTAGGAGACTGCCTCGGCCGCGGCTTCCAACGGAAACGTCTTGTCCACAACCGGTCGGATGACCCCCTGATCCACCAGCGCGCGGATCCTCTCGAGTTGCTCCCCGCTCGCGTGCATGAAGAGGTACTCGAAGCGCACCCCCTTTGTTCGGGCCAGACGATCGACCCTTTGGTTGAGGAACCCGAGAAGCCACACGAGCGGCAAACTGAGGCCCCAGGCGCGCGCAAACTTGGCGTCGGGCCGGCCGCCGACCGTCACGACCACGCCTCCCGACTTTGCCGCCTCGATCGAACGGAGCAGCGTGTCGCCCCCCTGCGTGTCGAATACGACGTCCTGATCCCTCGCCGCCTCTTCGAAGCGGGTGGTCCTGTAGTCGATGACCACATCCGCGCCGAGCGACGTCACCAGCGCGTGGTTCCTGGCGCTGGCGGTGGTCGAGACTCGTGCGCCGATGTGCCTGGCGAGCTGGATGGCGAAGGTGCCGACGCCACCCGCGCCGGCCTGGACGAGCACCTTCTGTCCCGCTTGCACCCTGGCGATATCGACCAGCGCCTGCCAGGCGGTGAGCCCGACCAGCGGCAGCGACGCGGCCTGCACGTAGTCGAGGGTCGCGGGTTTCTTCGCCGCGGCACTCTCGCGCACCAAGGCATACTCGGCAAAGGCGCCGATGCGATCCTTGTCGAGGCGCGAATAGATCGCGTCGCCGACCTTGAATCTGGTGACGCCGGAGCCGACTTCTTCCACGTCGCCCGCCAGATCGTTGCCGAGGATCAGGGGAAACGCGTAGGAGACCAGCACCTGCACACCGCCGTCGCGGATCTTGTGGTCGACGGGGTTCACGCTGGCGGCGCGGACGCGCACGAGCAGATCGCCCGGCCCCGGCTCGGGGCGCGGCCGCTCCATCATCTCCATTGGTGCCTTGTAGCGTCGAATGGCCAGTGCTTTCATGCTGTCCTCACTCTCAGGCGGTGAGGCCGAAACTCCTGCGGATCCCGATATCGAGAAGTGCGGCGGGAGCGGCCGATCGCAGGACGCGCAACGTCCACGCACTTCGTCCCGCCTGATAACGGAGACGCGGGGAGCGCCGGCCAGCGATCCGGACGACGAGCGAGGCAACCTCATCCGGAGCGATTCCCTGCTGGACGCTCCTCTCGACGGAGTCGAAGACGCGCCGGCGGTCCTCGTGATAATCGGGGAGAGTGAGCGCCGCCGCGGCGGTGTGGCGGCCGAGGTTGGTGCGGGTGAACGCGGGCTCGATCGCGACCACGCGGATGCCGAACCGGCGGACCTCGTGGTCCAGGGACTCCGACCATCCCGCGATGGCGTGTTTGCTGGCGGCGTAGAGGCTCATGAACGGGGCGGGAAGGAAGCCGAGGACCGAGCCGACGTTGAGGATCCGCCCGGACCTCTGCGTCCGCATTGCAGGAAGCACCTCCCGCGTCAGGCGGAGGGCTCCGAAGAAGTTCGTCTCGAAGAGGTCGTGCGCCTCGTCGAGGCTCGTCTCCTCGAAGGCTCCAAGGAGCCCCCCTCCCGCGTTGTTCACGAGGACGTCGATCCGTCCCGCATGCGTGAGAACGGAGTCGATCCCCGCCCTCACGGCGCCGGGGTCTCTCACGTCGAGGCGCACGACCTCGACGCCGGGTGCGACCTCCACGCCGTCCGTACGGACGCTCCCGAACGTCCGGTACCCGGCCTCGGAAAAGGCGGATGCCGTGGCCTTACCGATGCCGGAGGAGATTCCCGTGACGAGCGCAACCTTCATGGCGACTCCTTTGAGATTACAACTGACATCTCACTCGTGAAAGAAATTACCGGGCCGCGGCCCGGAGGAACATCGCCTGGGCGTCCAGGAGAAGCGCGCGGCGCATCCGATCGTCCGACACGGCGCGCGCCGTGCTCAACGCGCCGGCCATTCCGGACAGGAGCGCCATGGCTCTACGCTCCCTCTCCGCTTCCGTCGCTCCCGGCACGAACCGCGCCAGCGAGCCGGCGTGGCGGCGGAGAGCCCGGTCGAAAGTCGCTCGTACCGGAGGCGTCTGCCGCGCCACGTCGGCGGTCAGGGCGGGCAGGGCGCAGCCCCCTGTGTGATCGGAGCAGTGCTGCTCGCTCAGGTACGTACGAATGACAGCCTCGAGTTCGTGTCCGGGTGCCGATTCCGCGGCTCGAGCGATCCGAACGGCCGTCTCCTCCATGGACTTCTCGAGCGCTTCGGCGAAGAGCTCGTCCTTGCTCCGGAAGTGCCGATAGAAACCGCCATGCGTGAGCTTCAGGGAGGTCATGAGAGCCTGAATGCCGACGCCGGCGCCTCCCTTTCGGAAACGGCGCGACGCTGCATGGACGATGCGCTCTCGAGTCTTCTCCTTGTGGCCTGCGGGGTACCTCATCGGTTGGATGATATATGTCATCCAATCGGACGTGTCAAGCGCTGAGAGCCTCGGCTAGTCCCGCCCGCGCATCTCCGAAACCACGATTCCCGCCAGGACGAGCCCCGCCCCGGACCAGTCGCGGCGGGACATGCGCTCGCCGAGGAAGAGCGCCGCGAAGAGGGCCGTGAAGACCGGTTCGAGCGCGAACATGATCGCGGCATGTGCCGCGGGCATTCGGGCCTGCGCCCACGTCTGGGCGAGGAACGTCACGACCGTGGCGACGAGGGCCATCCAGAGAATCGAGAGAACAATCGTGCGACCGAAGACGAGCGGCCGTGCCTCGGCGGCCAGGAACGCGCCGTCGCCGCGAAGGAACGTCCCGAGGGCGAGGCGCGCGACCCCGACGCCGACCGCCGCGAAGACGATCTGTCCGAAGGAGTACCAGCGCACGTCGTGGGTCGCCGCGGTCTCGCTCACGATCACGATGAGCACCGCGTAGGACACGGCCGTCACGAGGATCAGGAGATCGCCGATGTTCACGCCCGAAGCGGCGTCCCTCGGCCAGGTCAGGACCGCGAACCCGATCGCCGCGATCACGAGACCTGCAAGATTTTCGCGCGAGGGCTTCTTTTTCGTCATGAGATAGCCCGCGACGGGCGTCAGCGGCACCGAGAGACCCGTCACGAAGGCGGCCTTCGAGGCCGTCGTAAAGAGCTGGCCGACGATCTGAAAGCCGATGCCCGCCGCGAGGAGGAGGCCGACGGCCGTGCTGTCGCGGAGGAGATGCGGCGTGACCGGGTGCCCGCGGGCGATCCACCAGAGGACGGCGGCGGCGAGCGCGAAGCGGACCAGGACGAAGAGGAGGGGCGGCGACGTCTGGATCACGACGCGGTTCACGATGAACGTGGATCCCCAGATCGCCGTCACGACGACGAGGACGAGGTCCGCCGCGAGAGCCTCGCGGCGCGGAACGGGTGCGGGGCCGGCCGGCACGGGACGGCATCATGCCCGACGAGGGGCTGCTATCCTCGCCGACCCATGACCGCGCCGCGCGTGCGGTTCGCCCCCTCGCCCACCGGGTCCCTCCACGTGGGCGGCGCGCGCACCGCCCTGTACAACTGGCTCTTCGCCCGCCGGCACGGCGGGGCGTTCATTCTCCGGATCGAGGACACGGACGTGACGCGGTCGAAGAAGGAGCTCACACAGCAGATTCTCGACGCCATGACGTGGCTCGGCCTCCCGTGGGACGAGGGACCGTTTTTCCAGAGCGAGCGCCAGAGCCTCTACCGCGAGGCCGCCGACCGGCTCCTCGCAGCGGGCAACGCCTACCGCGCCTTCGAGACGGCCGAGGAGCTCGAGGCGATGAAGAAGGCGGCCGAGGCCGCGGGCTCCGCGTTCCGTTACGACGGCCGCGCCCGCGCGATCCCGAGGGAGGAGTCCGACCGCCGCGCCGCCCGCGGGGAGCCGTTCGTCCTCCGCCTGCGCGTCCCGGGCGGGCCGCTCGTCGTGGACGACGTCGTCCAGGGCCGTACGGAGTTTCCCGAGGGCGCGCTCGACGACTTCGTCCTCGTACGCTCGGACGGCCATCCTCTCTACCACTTCACGGTCTGCGTCGACGACGTCGCGATGGGGATCACGCACGTCGTCCGGGGCGTCGACCATCTTCCCAACACGCCGAAGCACGTCGCGCTCTTCCGCGCCCTCGGTGCGCCCTGCCCCGTCTTCGCCCATCTCGGCATGATCCTCGGCCCGGACGGCAAGAAGCTCAGCAAGAGGCACGGCGCCGCGGGTGTCGAGGAGTTCCGCGCGCAGGGTTTCCTGCCCGAGGCGCTCGTGAATTTTCTCGCGCTTCTCGGCTGGTCGCCGGGCGAGGACCGCGAGCGGATGACTCTCGCCGAGATGACGGCCCTCTTCACGCTCGAGCGCATCGGGCCCTCCCCCTCACGGTTCGACCACGAGAAACTCCTGTGGATGAACGGTCGGTACATCCAGGAGGCGCCCGACGCCCGTCTCCTCGAGCTCCTCGCCACGTTCGGCCTCCCGGCGCGCGATGCCGAAACGCTCGGGAAGGGGATCGCCCTCCTCAGGCCGCGGGCCCGGACGCTGGCCGAAGTCGCGCAGGGACTCGCCGTCTATGGCGAAGATCCCGCGACGTTCGACCCTGCCGGCCTCAAGAAGTTCGGGAGGCCGGACTTCGCGCCGATCCTGCGATCGCTCGTGACGCGTCTGGCCGTGATCGAGCCGTTCCGCCACGCGACGATCGAGGAGGCCACCCGGGCGCTCGCGGCCGAAACCGGTCTCCCACTCGGGCAGGTCGCTCAGCCCGCACGCCTCGCGCTCACCGGCTCGCTCGCGTCGCCGCCGCTCTTCGAGATGATCGAGGTCCTCGGCAAGGAGGCCGCCTGCCGGAGGATTCTCGCGTTCGCCGACAGGATCGCCGCGCCGGCGACCGTGAACTGACACGCCATGATCGACGTCATGAGCACTCCGCCCGGCCCCGGCAAGGACTTCATCCGCGAGATCGTGGAGGCGGACCGCGCCTCCGGGAAGCACGGCGGCCGGGTCGCGACGCGTTTCCCGCCCGAGCCGAACGGCTACCTTCACATCGGCCACGCCAAGTCCATTTGCCTGAACTTCGGGATCGCGAAGGAGTACGGCGGCACCTGCAACCTCCGCTTCGACGACACGAATCCCCTCAAGGAGGACGTCGAGTACGTCGACTCGATCCAGAAGGACGTCCACTGGCTGGGCTTCGACTGGGAGGACCGCCTCTACTACGCGTCCGACTACTTCGAGAAGCTCTACGAGTTCGCCGAGACGCTCATCGGGAAGGGCAAGGCGTTCGTCTGCGACCTCTCCGCCGAGGAGGTCCGCGCGACGCGCGGGACGCTGACCGAGCCGGGAAAGAACAGCCCGTACCGCGACCGCTCCGCCGCCGAGAACCTCGACCTCTTCCGCCGGATGCGCGCGGGCGAGTTTCCGGACGGCGCGCGCACGTTGCGCGCGAAGATCGACATGGCGTCGCCGAACATCAACCTGCGCGACCCGGCGCTCTACCGGATCCGCAAGACGGTTCACCACCGCACGGGCGACGCGTGGCACCTCTACCCGATGTACGACTACGCGCACGCGATCTCGGACTGGATCGAGCGCATCACGCACTCGCTCTGCACGCTCGAGTTCGAGGACCACCGGCCCCTCTACGACTGGTGCCTCGAGGCGCTCGACCTTCCGAACCGGCCACGCCAGATCGAGTTCGCGCGCCTCAACCTCACGTACACCGTCCTCTCGAAGCGCAAGCTCCTGCAGCTCGTGACCGGCGGACACGTCACCGGCTGGGACGACCCGCGCATGCCGACGCTCGCGGGCATGCGCCGCCGCGGCTTCACGCCCGAAGCGCTCCGCGACTTCTGCGACCGCATCGGCCTCGCGAAGCGCAACAGCGTCGTCGAGGTCGAGCTCCTCGAACACTGCCTGCGCGAGGACCTCAACAGACGCGCCCCGCGCTTCATGGGCGTCCTCGACCCCCTGAAGGTCGTCCTCACGAACTGGCCGACGGGGAAAGTCGAGACGCTCGACGCCGTGAACAACCCCGAGGATGCCTCACAGGGGACGCGCGCCGTGCCGTTCTCCGGGAGCCTGTACATCGACCGCGACGATTTCCGCGAGGTTCCGCCGCCCAAGTACCACCGCCTTTCACCGGGCACGGAGGTTCGGCTGCGCTGGGCGTACGTGATCCGCTGCACGGAGGTCGTCAGGGACGCCAGCGGGACGCTCACCGAGCTGCGCTGTACCTACGATCCCCAAACCAGGGGCGGCGAGGCCCCCGGCCGCAAGGTGAAGGGAACGATCCACTGGGTCTCCGCGGCCGAGTCGCTCCCCGCCGAAGTCCGCCTCTACGACCGGCTGTTCGCCGTGCCGAACCCCGACGACGCGCCCGAGGGGCAGGACTTCCTCGCGCACCTCAGCCTGGAGTCCCTCGTCGTGAGGAGCGGCGCGCGCGTCGAGCCCGCGCTCGCGGCCCTGCCTGCCGGCACGGCCTTCCAGCTCGAGCGGACGGGCTATTTCGTCGTGGACGAGGATGGCGCACCCAGCCGCCTCGTCTTCAACCGCTCCGTCTCGCTGCGCGATTCGTGGGGGAAGATCGAGAGAAAAGCGAAGGCCGGCGCGTGAGCGCGCGGGCGCGACTCCTCCTCTGGGGCCCGGTCGCCGTGGCCCTCGCGTTCGAGTTCTGGCTCTCGAGCCGGACGTCGTCCGAAATGCCCGCACTCGGCCCGTGGTTCGATGGAAAGGACAAGGTCGAGCATGCGCTCTACTTCTTCCTGACGGGGCTTCTCGCCGTCCGCGCGGCGCGCTTTGGCGAGCGCTGGGGCCGCATGAAAACCGCCGTCTTCCTCCTCCTCGGCGCGGTCCTCTGGGGCTGCTCGGATGAGATTCACCAGTCGTTCACGCCCGAGAGGAGCGTCGAGATCGGCGACGTCCTCGCCGACACGGCCGGCGTGGCGCTCGCGGTCGGAGCAGGAGAGTTCGTGCTTCGAGCTCTGGGACTCGACCGCACCGCGACGTGACCAGCGCCCGTTTGACCGCGGCGTGCCGCCCGCTCATAATCCGCCGCCCGCCGCGCTGGGGGGTCGTCCAACGGTAGGACTCCAGACTCTGGATCTGGCTATCGGGGTTCGAATCCCTGCCCCCCAGCCATTTTCTTGCGAGGCTAGCCCTCCGAAAGCGATCGGAAGAACGCGGCGAGGTCCTCCGGGTGGCCACTCCCCTGGCAGGTGACCGAGATCGCGCCCATTTTGCGGCCGCGCGTCGCGGTCCGGCGCATCGAGACGCGGTCCGGTCGCGGTCCGCCACGGCGCCGCCGCGCGCCCACGGGACGGAGGCGCGACACGTCGGGCGCGCCGAGGCGGATGCCAAACCTCCTGCCGACTTCCTCGATGACCTTCTTGGCCTCGAGGACGGGGTTCTTGTCGAGGAGCGCCCGTGCGTAAGCGATCGCGCCCGGGCGGTCGATGCCGAGTTTCTTGCGGACGTCGCGGATCACGCCGGCGCTGATCGTTTTTGGGTTGAGCTTGAAGGCGCGGCCGATCGCCACCTTCACCTCGCGTTCGGTCAACGTCTTGTTCTTCTTCAGCAAGTTGCTGATGAAGCCGCGCAGCTTCGCAACGTTCTTGTCCATCGATTTGGCCTCCACGGCGGCCAACCTTGTCACACGGATAGACACAAATCAAATGCTTGGGGATTCGGGCCCTCAATAACGCGGAATCGAGGAATCGAGGCGGGCCGACCACGCGAGGATGCCTCCCTCGAGGTTCACGGCGTCTCGGCCGTGGGACCGCAGGAAGGCCGCGATGTGCGCGCTGCGGCTGCCGCTCCGGCAGGCGCAGACGACGGTCCGGTCGCGCGGGATCTCGTCCATCCGCGCGGGGATCTGGGCCATCGGAATGTGCAGAACCGGAAAGGGATAGCGTGCGACCGCGAGCTCCGGCGCCTCGCGCACGTCCAGGACGCAATACCGCAAGCCCGAGTCCAGGGCGGCCTTCAGTTCCTCCACGGTCATCGCGGACCCTCCGGACCGCAGTGTAACGATAGAATCCCCCTCCCATGCTCGAAGACTTCCGAAACGAACCGTTCACCGATTTCACCCGCGCCGAGGAGCGCTCCGCATTCGAGGCGGCCCTCTCCCGGCTGGACCGCCAGAAGGGCGTCGAGGTTCCCGTCGTCGTGGGCGGGCGGCGGCTCAGAACCGGCCGACTCCTCGAGAACCTGAACCCCTCCGACCGCTCGGAGGTGCTGTCGCGCCACCATCTCGCGGACCGCAGGATCGCCCTCAAGGCCATCGAAGCCGCCGTGAGGGCGCAGGCATCGTGGGCGGATCTTGCCCCGCGCGAGCGCGCATCGGTCCTCCTGCGCGCCGCCGCTCGGATGCGCGCGAAAAAGCACGAGTTCTCGGCCACGATGGTCCTCGAGATCGGAAAGTCCTGGCCCGAGGCCGACGTCGAGACCGCCGAGGCGATCGACTTTCTCGAGTTTTACGCCCGCGAAATGCTGCGCTGGGGCGGTGAGATCCCCGTCACGCCCTACCCCGGGGAGTTCCCCCAGACGCTCTACGTCCCCCTCGGCGCGGGCGCCGTGATCCCGCCTTGGAACTTCCCGAACGCGATCCTCACCGGGATGACGACGGCCGCGCTCGTGACGGGCAACGCCGTCGTTCTCAAGCCCGCGTCCGACACGCCGCTCGTCGCGTGGAAGGTGTTCACGCTCCTCGAGGAGGCCGGCGTCCCGGCCGGCGCGCTCAACTACCTGCCCGGCCCCGGCAGCGAGGTCGGCGACCTTCTCGTCGAGCACGCCAAGACCCGTTTCATCTCCTTCACGGGCTCCAAGCAGGTCGGCCTCACGATCAACCAGAAGGCCGCCACGGTCGCGAAGGGCCAGCGCTGGATCAAGCGCGTCGTCCTCGAGATGGGCGGCAAGGATTTCATCTTCGTGGACGAGGACGCGGACTTCGACTTCGCGGTGTCGCAGGTCGTCGCCTCGGCGTTCGGGTTCCAGGGGCAGAAGTGCTCGGCCTGCTCGCGGGCGATCGTTCACCGGCGCCTCTACAAGCGCTTCGTGGACGCGGTCGTCGCGAAGACGGCAAAGCTCACGCAGGGCCCGACGCGCGACCCCAAGAACTTCCTCGGCCCGGTCGCGTCCGAGCGGCAGCTCAAGACCGTAACGGACTACATCAAGGTCGGCAAGCGCGAGTCGAGGCTCGGGACGGGCGGGACGTGGAGCGGGCGCGTCGGCAACTTCGTGGCGCCGACGGTCTTCTACGACGTGAAACCGTCGGATCGGATCTTCCAGGAGGAGATCTTCGGGCCCGTCCTCGGGATCACCGAGGCGAAGGACTTCGAGACGGGGATCGCATACGCGAACGCGAGCGAGTACGGCCTTACCGGCTCGTACTTCGGCCGCGATCGCCGGCGCATCGCGGAAGCCAAGAAGCGTCTCCACTGCGGCAACCTCTACATCAACCGCAAGTGCACGGGCGCGCTCGTGGGTGTGCACCCGTTCGGCGGCTTCGACATGTCCGGCACGGACAGCAAGGCCGGCGGCCGCGACTACCTCGGCCTGTTCCTTCAGGCGAAGTCGATCTCGGAGCGACTCCTCTGATTCGCGAGCCTCGCCGTCAGAGGTTCATCCGCCGCAGCAACGCCTGGAAACGGGGATGGTCGCGCAGGCTGGCGAAGAGGTACGAGCCCTTGATGCCGTAAATGGCCCCGGACCGCTCCTCGAACGCGCGCTCGAGGCAGTCGAGGGCGGCATCCCGCTCGCCGAGGCCGGTGTGGACATGAGCCAGGTGGTAGGCGGCCACATATTGCGTCCTGGCCAGGGCTTCGAGGTCGGCGAGGATCGCCCTCGCCCTCGTCTCGTGTCCTGCCATGCCGAGCGCCTGGCCGAGCTGACCGAGGAACAGTGTGCTGTCCGGCGAGAGCTCGACGGCGCGCTCGAGGGAAGCGAGGCCCTCGGCAGTCCTCCCGAGCGTCATGCAGGCCCAGCCGAACACCGTGTGCAGGCGCGGATAGGAGGGATCGAGCGCCAGGGCGCGTTGCGCCTCGGCGAGCGCTTCCTGCGCCCGACCGGCCCGCATCAGCTCGTTCACGAAGTCGCTGCGTATCGCCAGCGGGTCGAGCTCTCTCGCCCGCCGCATCATGGCGAGCGACTCGTCAAAGCGCCCCTGCGCCGAGCAGAGCCAGCCGAGCTGCAAGTAGATGTCCGCGCTGCCCGGGCTGAGCTTGAGCGCCAACCGGAACTCCGCTTCCGCCCCCTTCCAGTCGAAATCGCGCGTGAAGAGGATCAGGCCCCTGACTCCGTGCGCCTCGGCCAGGCCCTCGTCCAGCGCCAGTGCGCTGTCCACCGCCTGCTGCGCGCGGGCGAACGCCTCCCCGGGCACCACACCGCTGATTCCACCGATGACGCCCTCGGCGTGCGACTGCGCAATCGCCGCGTAGGCCAGCGCGAAGAGAGGGTCGCGAGCGACCGCCTGCTCGAAGAGTGCGAGGCCCCGCGTGGACCCTGCCTTGGTGAACTCGTGGAAATGGTGCCGCCCCTGCAGGTAGAGCTGATAGGCCTCGAGATCGTGCGTCGGTCGCCGCCCGATCCGGGCGCGCTCCTCGAGCGTCAGCTCGGCGCGCAGCGCGGCGGCGATCTGCAGCGCCACGTCGGTCTGGATCGCGAAGATGTCGTCGAGGTCGCGGTCGTAGGTCTCGGCCCAGAGATGCTCGTCCGTGCGCGGATCGACGAGCTGCGCGACGATCCGCACGCGGTTCTTCGAGCGGCGCACGCTCCCTTCGACGAGCATGCCGACGCCGAGCGCCGCACCGATCTCGCGCAGGCCCTGTTCGCGCTTCTTGAATGCCATGGCGGACGTGCGCGAGGTCACGCGCAGCATCCGGATCTTCGCGAGGTGCGCGATCACGTCCTCGGTGATGCCGTCGGTGAAGAACTCGTTCTCGGGATCGGCGCTCATGTTCACGAACGGCAGCACGGCCACCGAGGGGAGCGGGGCGGCGGCGGGACCCGGCAGTGTGGCGGCGGCGAGACCGGCGGCGTCCCCGAGGTCCGCCCGCGCCTCGGAGATGTTGCGGAGCCGCTGGCGCGGGTCCTTCTCGAGGGTCCTTCGAAGGAGAGAGACCACGCGCGGCGGCGTTCCGGGCGGCAGCCGCGAGAAGTCCGCCTCTCCCCGAAGAATCACCGCCAGAGTGTCCGAGGGGGTCTCCCCGTCGAACGCACGGCGGCCCGCGAGCATCTCGTACAGGATGCAGCCGAACGCCCACACGTCCGTCCGTGCGTCCACGTCCCACCCGCGCGCCTGCTCCGGTGACATGTAGGGGACGGTACCCAGCACGACGCCGTCCTGGGTGAGGGCGCCGGTCGCGGTGGCGTCCTCGCCCCCGACCGGGGCCGGGTCGGCCTTCTTGGCGAGGCCGAAGTCGAGGAGCTTCACGCGCCCGCCGCGCGTCACAATTATGTTCGCGGGCTTGAGGTCGCGGTGAACGATCCCCTTCCCGTGCGCCGCCTCCAGCGCCTCGGCGATCTGGCGGGCCAGGAAAAGAGTTTCTTCGAGTGGAAGAGGGCCCGACGCGATCTTCTGGTCGAGGCCCTCTCCTTCGACGAGCTCCATGACGAGGAGGTGTCGAGTTGCAGAGGAAGAGGAAGAAGAAGGGATTTCTTCGAATGAGTAGAGGACGGCGATCCCGGGGTGGTTGAGGCTCGCGAGCATGCGGGCTTCGCGCTCGAAGCGCCCCCTTCTCTCTTCACCTTCAAAGAACTCTTCGGGCAGTACCTTCAGGGCCACCGCCCGGTCGACGCGCACGTCCCTCGCCCGATAGACCTCTCCCATCCCGCCCTTCCCGAGCGGCGCGAGGACCTCGTACGGGCCGAGTTTCGTCCCTGCGGCGAACGTCATCGGACGGGCACCTTCGCCTTGAGCTCCTCGAACCAGTTGAGGACGACGTTGATCTGGGTCGGGATCGCGCGCCGGTCCAGGAGCAGAACGAGGAACCGCCGGCCGTCCGGCGAAACGGAGTATCCCCCATGCAATTGGCTGCGCCCCGAGGCGGCTCGTATCTCGAACAGCTTCTTCGAATCCCCCACGGCGAGCGGGCCGGTCGAGGCCAACGTCGCGGCGAAGAAAGAGTCACCACGGCGGTAGAAGATTTCCTTCCCGTCGGGCGACCATCGCGGTTCCTTGCCGCCCTCGGTCGAGAGGGCGACCACGTCGCCCGGCCGCGCGAGCCGGCGGACATAGATCTCTTCGCGTCCGGTCTCGTCGGACACGTACGCGACCGCGCGACCGTCCGGAGAGAACTGCGCGTCGACCTTGCTTGCCGGCGAGACGAGAAACGGTGCCACCGTTCCGTCGGGCGAGAGCGCCCAAAGGTCCGCTGCCGATCCCTTCGCGCGCTCCATGAAGAGAAGCGTGCCGTCGGGAGCCTCCGACGCCGGGAACTGGTTGCCCCGCCGCGCCAGGAGGCGCCTGGCCGGCCCACCGCCTGCGGATACGTCGTAGAGGTCCCAGTCGCCGCTCCGGTTCGACGCGAAGAAGACCCGGCTGCCGTCCCGGCTCCAGACCGGATAGGCATTGGCGCCCTCGTGGTCGAGAGTGAGTCGACCCCTGGTTCCACGACGCAAGTCCACGACCCACAGGGAGGAGTCCTTGTCTTCCAGAACGACGCGAGTGCCGTCGGGCGAAAGCGATGGATCCACGACCGATGTCGCCTGGTCGGCGATCGGCGTGACCCGACCCTCCCGGTCGACCCAGGCCGCCCCCGCCGCGGCCGCGAAGGCGGCCGCAATCGCCCAGGAGAGATAGAGAAATCTCTTGCTCCCTCGCGTCGACATCGCCGAAGCGTTCCGACCGACACTGGGGTCTGGCGCGGCCGCATTTTCTTCGAAGGTGAATGTGCCCGAAGCACCGGGCGCGCCGGGTTCTTCGAGGTCCAGCCGCGCATCGCCGATGTCGCGCAGCCTCAACCTCGCATCGCGCTGCATGCACCTTCTGAGAATCTTTCTTACAGCCGCTGGCGTCTGTTCGGGCAGCGCCGCATAGTCCGGCTCCTTCGAGAGGACGGACACAAGCGTGTCGCTGACTGTTTCCCCGTCGAAGGCTCTCTTCCCCGTCAGCATCTCGTAGAGCACGCATCCGAATGCCCAGACGTCCGTCCTTTTGTCGAGCGGCTTTCCACGGGCCTGTTCGGGCGACATGTACGCCGCCGTCCCGAGAATCACGCCCGCCGCCGTCGCGCGGGCGGTGAGCGTCGGCGAGTGCGTGACCGAAGGTGAGGAGCCCGGTCCGCCGTCGCCCTCGAACATTTTCGCGAGGCCGAAATCGAGTAGTTTCACCCGGCCGTGCTCGGCGACCTTGACGTTCGCGGGCTTGAGGTCGCGGTGGACGATTCCCTTCTCGTGCGCCGCTTCGAGCGCCTCGGCAATCTGCTTCGCGTAAGAAAGAGATTCTTCGAGCGGAAGAGGGCCGGGAGAAATCCGCTGGGCAAGGTCCTCTCCCTCGACCAGCTCCATGGCGAGAAGGTGGCGGGAGGACGAAGGAGAAGAACCGGGAATTTCTTCGAATGAGTAGAGGACGGCGATCCCCGGATGGTTGAGGCTCGCGAGCAGCTTCGCCTCGCGCCCGAACCGCGCCCTTCTCTCTTCATCTTCGAAGAACTCTTCCGGCAGCACCTTCAGCGCGACCGCCCTGTCGACCCGGGCGTCTTTCGCCCGGTACACCTCCCCCATTCCCCCCGCGCCGATCGGAGCAAGGACCTCGTAGGGGCCGAGACGGGAGCCCGGGGACAGCGTCATGGAGTTCGTGCCGGGGGATTATGACCGCCGCCCGGGACGAGGAAGATTATTTGCCTTTCAGGGCCGCCGGCTCGAACGGTTTCTTCGCGTCCTCGACGTGGTCGCCCTCGAGTCGCGCGACCCAGACCGTGGGCCCGACCTTGTCGATCCACGCGATCCGCGTCCCGTCGGGCGAGACGCGCGCAAAGAACCCGGCTGCTCCGGCGATCGGGGTCTTCGCGCCGCCCGCGCGCGGCATCGTCACGAACTTGTCCCCCACCGAGAAGAGGAGCGTGCCCTTCGGGCCCCAGCCAGGATAGATGTTGTGCTCCTCGTCGTGCGTGACGTTCACCGCGCCGGCGCCGTCCGCGCCGACGACCCAGACCTGATCCTTTCGGTCGCCCTTCTCGAGGTAGTAGGCGATTTCCTTCCCGTCGGGCGACCAGACGGGGTTGAAGGGCTTCGCTCCCTCGCTGTGCGTGAGGCGCCTCGCGCCCGACCCGTCGGGCGACACGGTCCAGAGCTCCTGCGCCCCGTCGCGGCCGGACACGAACGCGATCCGGGTCCCGTCCGGCGACCACGTCGGCGCGCTGCTCCGGCCCGGAGTCCGGCTCACGTTCACGCGGTCGCCCGTCGCGAGGTCCATTACGAAGACCTCCGCGCCGCCGCCCCAGCTCTTCGCGTACGCCACTCTCTTCCCGTCCGGAGAGAAGCAGCCCGTCGTCGCCCCGGTCTCGATCCGGCGCAGTGCGCCCGAATCGACGTCGACGACGACGAGGCGCCATTTCTCGGGGTCGTAGTCCGAGTAGTCCGGCTTCCGCTCGATGACGGTGACGAGGAGCCGCCTCCCGTCCGGGGACCACTCGACCGACTGGAAGCCGACGGCCGTGTCCTGCGCGGAGGCCGCGCCGCCGGAAAGGCCGGCCAGGACGAACGCTGCGACGAAAGACGCCCGGACGCGTAAACGCATGGAGGGCCCCCGCCCTCCTCTACGGCCGGACGGGCCGCGGGGTTGCGGTCAGAGCGCGGGCAGCTCCCGGCAACAGGCCTCGCGGCATCGGTCGTAGACCGAGCCGCGCTTGACCGGCGCGAAGCCCGAGCCCTCGATGAGGGCGCGCATGGCGCCTTCGCCCGCCATCCGGTTGTGCGAGCCGGCGGCCGCGACGACGTTTTCCTCGATCATGATCGAGCCGAGGTCGTCCGCGCCGAACGCCGCGGCGACGCTCCCGATCTTCGCGCCCTGCGTGAGCCACGAACCCTGCACGTGCGGAACGTTGTCGAGATAGAGGCGCGCGATCGCGAGCGTCCGGAGGTAGTCGGCGCCGCCCGCCGTCTCGACCTTCCCGTCGAGAGCGGTGTTCTCCTCCTGGAACGTCCACGGGATGAACGCCGTGAAGCTCTCGGCGCCTTCGGCGAGGGACTCGTCCTGCGCCCGCCGCACGACGTCGAGGTGGTGGAGGCGCTCCTCGTGGGTCTCGCCGACCCCGAACATCATCGTCGCGGTCGTCGGCAGCCCGAGGCGGTGCGCCGCCCGGTGAACCTCGGCCCACTTCGCGGTCGGCGCCTTCGTGAGCGCCCAGATGCGCTTGCGCACGTCGTCGTCGAGAATCTCGGCGCCGCCACCGGGAACGGACTGCAGGCCCGCCTTCTTCAGGCGCGCGAGGACGTCCGGTAGGTCCGTCTTCGCCTTCTTGGCGAGGAAGTAGATCTCGGGCGCCGAAAACGCGTGACGATGAACGCGCGGGTAGCGCTCCCTCAGGAAGGAGAGCAGGTCCTCGTAGAACGAGAACGGCAGCTCGGCGTGGACGCCCCCCTGCAGGAGGATGCCGGTCCCCCCAAGGGTAATCGTCTCCTCGACCTTCCTGCCGATTTCCTCGAAGGAGAGGACGTAGCCCTCCGCGTCGCCCGCCGGCCGGTAGAACGCGCAGAACGCGCAGCGGTAGATGCAGACGTTCGTGTAGTTGATGTTCCGGTCGACCTGGTACGTGACGCGGTTCGCCGGGTGAAGGCGGCGGCGGACGAGGTTGGCGGCCTCGCCCGCCTCGAGGAGCGTCGCCTCGCGGAAGAGCACGAGGCCGTCGTCCCACGACAGGCGCTCGCCGCCCCGGACGCGAGAGAGCGCTTTCCGAACCCGGGAAGAGCCGCCGGGGCCGGGGACGTGTGCATTTGGCAGGACGGCGGGAGTCTCGAGGACCGCGGACACTCAGAGCTCTCTTCGGGGGACGAGCGGCACGCCCACGTAGGGCGGCGCGTCCGGCGAGGGGAGCAGGCCGTGCGCGTGCGCACGGCGATAGAACTCGACGAGGCCCTTCTCGTCCTCGACCTCGAGGTCGTGGTGGAGGTTTCCGTCGAGGTACTCGTGGAGCGTCGCCTGCCCGAGCCCCGTTCGCTGCGAGGCGGTCGCGACGATCTCAGCCAGGTGGGTCTTCCCGTATTCGCGCGACCAGAGGAAGGGCTCGGGCGCGACGGACGGGCGCACGGCCCAGACGGCGAACACGAAGGGCAGGCCGGTCAGCTCGCGCCAGCCGGCCGCGAGGTCGAGGACGTGGAGGCCCGCGAGGTCGGCCTTGAGCGCGGGGTCTCCGAGAAGGAGCGCCGCATCGTGGTGCGCGAGCATCTCCGAGAGGTCGGGCGCCGCCGCATGAAACTCCGGCGCGGTTCCCAGGAGGTCCTTGAAGAGTACGCGAACCATCGCCGCCGAGGAGCGCGACGACAGGTCGAGCGCGACCGTGCGGGCCTCCTTGAGCGGTCGGCGGCTCGCGAGAATCACGCTCCGCACGCGCTCTCTCGAGGCGATTCCGACGCCGCGCACGATCCGCACCCCGGGAATCCGGGCCGCCTCGATGGAGGGCACGAGGCCTGCGTCCACCTCGCCGCGGGCGAGGCGGTCCGCGCAGGCCGACGGGACGTCCGTCACCCTGTCCGAGCCCTCCACCGCGCCCCGCAGGAATCCCCATGTCAGCGGCCAGGCGTTGACGTAATCGACGAGCGAGACGCGGAAGGACACGGTCATGGGCCTCCCCAAAAATACACTACGCGGGCCCGGCCGGAACGGACTCGGCGAGAATGCCCCCGTGCCGTCTTCCGGGACCCCTCTGGTTTCGGTCGTCCTGCCCTGCCTGAACGAGGCGGAGACGGTCGCCCGGTGCGTCGACGAGGCCCAAGCCGCGCTCGACGCCGCCGGGATCGCCGGCGAGGTCCTCGTCGCGGACAACGGCTCGACGGACGGGTCGCAGGCCCTCGCCGAGGC
>JBAUSZ010000182.1:0-17434 GCA_049581965.1 Thermoanaerobaculia bacterium
GCCGACGACCGCGAGGCCGAGCGGACGGCGGGATTCCGCGCCCGCTCCGAACCCGAGGGCGATCGGAAGCGTCCCCATGAGGGCCGCCATCGTCGTCATCATGATGGGGCGGAAGCGGACGACGCAGGCCTCGTAGATCGCCTCCTCGGCGCTCTTTCCGGCGCGCCGCCCCTCGACGGCGAAGTCCACCATCATGATCCCGTTCTTCTTGACGAGACCGACGAGGAGGATCACGCCGACGAACGCGTAGATCGAGAGCTCTGTCTTGAAGATCAGGAGCGTCAGGAGAGCGCCGAAGCCTGCGAACGGGAGCGCCGAGAGGATCGTGATCGGGTGGAGGAAGTCCTCGTAGAGGATGCCGAGGACCATGTAGATGACGAGGATCGCGACGAGGAGGAGGAGGCCGAGACCCTTCTGCGAGGATTCGAACGCCTGGGCGGTGCCCTGAAAGGAAGTCTGGATGCTTGCGGGGAGCGCCTCGCGGGCGACTTTGTTGATCTCGGCGACGGCATCGCCCAGCGAGATGCCGGGGGCGAGGTTGAACGAGAGCGTGACCGCCGGGAGCTGGCCCGAGTGGTTGACGGCGAGCGGGCCGACCGTCCGCTCGAGGCGCGCGAGGGCCGAGAGGGGAACGAGGTCGCCCTTTTTCGAGCGCACGTAGAGGAGCTGGAAGGCCGAGGGGTCACGCTGGAACTCCGGGAGGAGTTCCATGATGACCTGGTACTCGTTGTTGGGTGCGTAGATCGTCGAGATCTGCCGCGATCCGTACGCGGTGTAGAGCGCGTTCTCGAGCGACTCCGGCGTGACGCCGAGGCTGGCCGTCCGGTCGCGGTCGATCGTGAGATAGGCCGTCGGGTTGCGGAGCTGCAGGTCGCTGTTGAGGTCCTGGAGGCCGCGGATTCCGCGGAGCTTTTCCTCGAGGGCGGGTGCGGCTGCATAGAGGCTTTTCGTGTCGGAGGCCTGGAGCGTGAACTGGTACTGCGCGCGCGTCAGGCTTCCGCCGAGGCGGATCGGGGGCAGCACTTGCGGGTAGACACGGATGCCGGGGACCTGGGCGAGCTTCGGGCGCAGCCTCTGAATGATCGCGTCAACGGGCGGGCGCTCGCCGCGCGGCTTGAGTCGCATGAACATCATGCCCTGATTACCGCCGCGCGTGTCGTTCCCGCGGTTCCCGCAGCTCGACATGAAGCCGTCGACGGCGGGGTCCTCGGCGACGATGGCCGCCACGGCCTTCTGGTGCTCGACCATCGACTCGAACGAGATGCCCTGGGCGGCCTCGGTCGGCGCGAAGATCTGGCCCGTGTCGTCCGTCGGAAGAAATCCCTTCGGGACGCGCGCAAACAGCCACGCCGTCGCGAAGAGCACGACGGCCGAGAAGAACATCATCCCGCGCTGGTGCGAGAGAGCCCATTTCAGGCCGCGCTCGTAGAACGCGAGCGAGGAGTCGAAGGCCCGCTCGGAGGCGGCATAGAGCCGACCATGAACCTCATCCTTCCCGTGCGCGCGAAGATACCGGGCGCAGAGCATCGGCGTGAGGGTGAGCGAGACGAACCCCGAGACGAGGATCGCGACCGCGATCGTGACGGCGAACTCGCGGAAGAGCCGGCCGATGATCCCGCCCATGAAGAGGAGCGGGATGAAGACGGCCGCGAGTGAGATCGTCATCGAGAGGATCGTGAAGCCGATCTCCTTCGTGCCGTTCAGGGCGGCCTCGAGCGGCTTCTCGCCCATCTCGAGGTGCCTCACGATGTTCTCGAGAACGACGATCGCGTCGTCCACGACGAAGCCCACCGACAGCGTGAGCGCCATCAGCGAGAGGTTGTCCATGCTGTAGCCGAGGACGTACATCGCCGCGAACGTGCCGGCGATCGAGAGGGGGAGGGCGAGGGACGGGATGACGGTCGCGGAAAGGTTCCTGAGGAACAGGAAGATGACGAGGACGACGAGCGCGAGCGTGAGCCAGAGCGTGAACTTGACGTCGGCGACGGACTCGCGGATGGACTGGGACCGGTCGAAGAGGATGTTGAGTTTCGCCGAGCCCGGGAGGGCGGACGCGAACTGAGGGAGGAGCCTTCGGATGTTCGAGACGACCTCGACGGTGTTCTCGCCGGGCTGTTTCTGGATCGCGAGGACGATCCCGCGCGGGGCGCCGGACGCGTCAATGTACCAGGCGGCCGTCTTGTCCATCTCGGTCCCGTCCAGTGCGCGGCCGATGTCCTTCACGCGGACGGGCGAGCCGTTGCGGTAGGCCACGATGAGCGGACCGTACTGCGCGGCCTCGGTCAGCTGGCCCGTCGCCATGACCGTGTAGGCCGTGTTCGCGCCCCAGAGCGTGCCCGTCGGAATGTTCACGTTCGCGGATGCGACCGCGGCCGAGACCTCGTCGATGCCGATTCCGCGGTACGCGAGCGCGCGAGGGTCGAGCTGGACGCGCACCGCGTACTTCTGGGCACCGAAGATCTGGACCTGTGCGACGCCCGAGACGGTCGAGATGCGCTGGGCCATCATGGTCTCGGCGTACTCGTTGAGCACGGGGAGGGGGAGCGTGGGCGTCGTCAGGGCGATGTAGAGGACGGGCTGGTCGGCCGGGTTCACCTTCTGGTACGTCGGCGGCGTCGGCATCCCGGGCGGGAGCTGGCGGGCCGCGGCGCCGATCGCGGCTTGGACGTCCTGAGCGGCCGCGTCGAGGCTGCGGCTCAGGCTGAACTGGAGCGTGATCTGGGTGACGCCGAGGACGCTCGCCGACGTCATGTTGTCGAGGCCTGCGATCGTCGTGAACTGCTTCTCGAGGGGCGTCGCGACCGCCGAGGCCATCGTCTCGGGGCTCGCGCCGGGAAGTGCCGCCGTGACCTGGATCGTCGGGAAGTCGACGTTCGGAAGGTCCGAGACGGGGAGGAGCCGATACCCGACGATCCCGAAAAAGAGGATGCCGAGCATCACGAGCGTCGTCGCGACGGGGCGCCGGATGAAGAGCTCGGAGATGTTCATCCGGCCTTCTTGATCGAGACCTTGACCCCGGGCGCGAGGCGCAGCTGGCCGTCCGTCACGACGCGCTCGCCGGGCGAGAGTCCCGTCCCGATCACGGACCACTGCTTGAAGACGCGGCGCACGGTGACGGGCCGCGCCTCGACGGAGTCGTCGCTCTTGATGACGTAGACGAGCGACCCCGCCTGCCCCGGCTGGATTGCCGTGTTCGGCGCGACGGTTGCTCCCTGGTCCGTCGCGAGGACGAGCGAGACGTTCGCGAACTGGCCCGGCCAGAGCGCGCGCTCGTGATTCGGAAACGTCGCCCTCAGATTGATCGTGCCGGTCGTCGCGTCCACGGCGTTGTCGACGAAGGTCAGCATGCCCTCGGACGAGACGTCGCCTGCGCCGTTCGGAAGCGCGGATACCTTGAGGCCGCCGGCCGCAGCGCGCCTCTTGACGTCCGCGAGCGCCGCCTCGGGCACGGCGAACGTGACGTAGATCGGCTCGACCTGGTTGATGACGACGAGAGCGCGGTCGTCGTTCGCCTTGACGAGATTGCCGGGATGGACGAGGAGGCCGCCCGTGCGCCCGGAGATGGGAGCCGCGATGGTGCAGTACGAGAGGTTGAGACGCGCGGTCTCGACGGCGGCCTCGTCGCCCTTGACGGTCGCCTTCAGCGCGTCGGCGTTCGCCGTCGCCTGGGAGAACTGCTCCTTCGTGACGTAGTCCTTCTTGACGAGTTCCGCGTAGCGCTTCAGGTTCTCGTCCGCCTCGCGGGCGCGGGCCCGGTCCCGCTCGAGGTTCGCTTCGGCCTCGGCGAGGGCGGCCTGATAGGGGCGTCGGTCCAGCTCGAAGAGGAGGTCGCCGGCCTTCACGTCCTGGCCTTCGCGAAACGCGACCTTCGTGACCTCGCCGCCGACACGCGTTCTCACGGCAACGGTCGAGAAGGCATCCACGTGCCCGACCGCCGTCACCTCGAGGGGAACGTCCATGCTCTGGACGGGCGCGGCGGTCACGGGGACGGCGGGCGACGCCGGCGGCTTGCGGTCGGCACGGCTGCAGCCGGCGAGGGCAGCGAGGAGGATCGCGCACGGGATCAAGGCGGGGACGGACCGTCTCATGGGACTTCCTTCCTCGGAGGGACGGGGACGAGCGCCGCGTCGGCGCTCCCCGTGTCGTGCGCGAGCTGGGCGACGGCGAGGAGGAAGCCCGCCCGGCTCCTCACGTCCTGGGCGAGGGCGCTCGCGAGCGCGCTTTCGGCCGTCAGGAGGTCGAGAATCGAGCCGACACCTTCGCGGTAGCGGCCGCGGGCTACCTCGGCGGACTCCTTCGCGCTCGCGAGGAGGTCCTTGGAAGCCCGGACCTGCTGCGCGGCCGTCTGGACCCCGAAGTAGCTGTTCCAAACCTGGAAGATCACTTGCTGGGAATACGACTCGGCGCTCGCATCGGCGGCGCGGGCCTGCGCCTCGGCGCTCTTCGTGTCGAAGGCGGTCTTGAAGCCCGTGAAGAGCGGAACGCGCAGGAAGAGGCCGAGAGAGTAGCTGTCCCGGAACGTGGCGGCCTCGCCGAGGAAGTCGTAGTAATTGCGGCCGCCGGAGGCCGAGGCCGAAAGCGAGGGTAGCCCGGACGAGCGGATCGACGCGAGGCGAGCGTACGCGGCTTGAGCGCGCGCGCGCGCGGCAGAGAGGTCCGGGCGGCTCTTCTGCGCCTCGGCGATCAGGCGGTCCACCGCGGCAACGGAGGCGTCCTCGTGAACATCCTCGGGAAGGGCCGCCGCGTCGACGGGCACGTCCACTGGGACGCCGAGGGCCGTCGCGAGCTGCCCGCGAAGCGTCTGGATCTGCCCGCTGACCTGGTCGTAGGCGAGCCTCTGCTGCGAGAGGACCGTGCGTGCCTGGAGGACGTCCGCGATCGTGGCGACACCGGCCCGGTGCCTCTCCTCGGCCGCGGAGTCGTTCTCGCGAGCCTGCTTGAGGCTGGCCTCCTCGGCGACGAGCAGCGCCCGCGCCCCCTGATACAGGTAGTACGCCTGCGCGACGCCGAGCATGAGGTCGTTCATGGTCGCGTCGTGCGTGAAATCCGCGGCCCAGAGTCGCCGCTTGGCTTCCTCGAGGTCGGCGGAACGCCCGCCGAGGTCGAGGAGGAGCCACGTCAGGCTGACGGACGGCGTGTACGTCGTCGAGAGGTTCGACACGGCGCCGCCCTGAGCGGCTAACCGTTGGCGCACCGCCGTCACGTCCGCCTCGACGGCAGGGTAGAAGGCCGAGCGCCGGCTTCCGACGTCCGCGGCGGCAGCCTGTGTCAGGAGCCAGCTCTGGCGCGTCACGGGGCTGTTTCTCAAGGCGACGTCGATCGCCTCGTAGAGGGAGATCGTCCGGTTCGCGAGAGCGGCGCGCGCCAGGTTCCCCGGGGGCGGCGCCGGCACCGGCGGGACGGCTTGGGCTGGAGGGATCCAGCGGATCTCGGGAGCCTTCGGGGCGTCCTCCTCCGCCGACCACCCCCCGACGAGCGCCGCCGAAAGGACGGCGGCGAAAACAGCGAGCGCGCGCGGCACGCGGGGATTATGCCTCCGCGGTGACGCCCGGACGGAGTCTCGTTCTGGCTAAGATCCCGGAGTGCGTTCCCGTCTTCCCGCCGTCCTCCTCGCATCACTCCTCGCGGCTGCGTGCGGGGTCGCGGGACCGATGCCGACGTTGGAGGATTACTCGCACGGCGTGTCACCTTCGGTGCAGGCCGTGACGGAGTACTTCTTCGATGGCGGAATGAGCGGGGGTGCCGCGGCGCCCGCCTCCCTCGGTAACGGGGAAGGTGCGGGTTCCCTCGCCGAACTCTCCCGCCGGTGGCGCAGCGCGTGCGCGACGCGCTGCGCTTCGGCCTCCCGGATCATCGACCTTCAGAAGAGTTCCTCCTCGGACGTCGCCCTGAGGCTCGAGGTCCGCCTCGAGGGGCTCGCGTCCCACGCGGGCCTCGAGCGCGTCGCGGCCGTCGGTTTCTTCGACCTCGATTTCGCGCCATCGGGCCCCGCCGGAGACTGGCGCCTTCTCTCCTCTCGCGCCGTGGACGGCCCTGCGGCGATCCAACGCGGCCGGCCGCATCTCTTCGAGGAGGCGGCCGCTCGTGGTCTCGGCGTCACGCACGAGACGCTCGACCCGGTCGAGGCGACGAATCTCTGTCTGCCTGCGACGCACCACCGCCCGGGCATTCTCCTCGTGGACGTGGACGGCGACGGCGCGGTGGACGTCGTCGTGCCGGGAAAACGCCCGCGCCTCTTCCTCAACGACGGGACCGGCCACTTCCGCGACGCGACCGCGGGCTCCGGCCTCGATCTCCTGCCGGAAATGGAGGCCTCGGGCGGCGTCGCGGCCGACGTCGACGGCGACGGCCTGCCCGAGCTCTTCCTCACGAACCACGTCTCGCCGTGCGTCCTTCTCGAGAACCTCGGCGGCGGGAAGTTCCGGGACGTGACGGCCGCGTGGGGTCTTGCGGGTCTCTCGGCGCCCTTCACCTCGGCTGTCTTCTTCGACGCCGACCGCGACGGGCGCGTGGACCTCTTCGTGGCCTGCTACGGTGACGCGCGGAGGACCGGTCCCGCGTACGACGGATTCAACGGAGCGGGGGACCGCTTTTTCCGAAACGTCGAGCGGGACGGGCATCCCTTCTTCGTCGACGAGACGGCCGCGTCGGGCCTCGGGGACACGGGCTGGGGCTTTGCGGCCTCGGCCTGCGACGTCGATGACGACGGGGACGACGATCTCTACGTCGCGAACGACTTCGGGATCAACGCGCTCTTCGAGAACCGCTCGACCCCGGGCCGCCCGAGGTTCGTGAACGTCGTGAAGGAGAGCGGCGCCGAGGACGAGGGTTACGGAATGGGCGTCACCTGGGGCGACTTCGACGGCGACGGCCGGTGGGACCTGCACGTCGCGGACTACTGGACGCCGTACCGCTGGATCCTGCGCGACTCGCGGTGGCCCATGCCCGCGGTTCCGGGATCGTTCCTCGCCCGGCCGATCATGGGGAGGATCATGACGCGTCGTTCTCGAGGCGACGGCCTCTTCCGAAACGTCGGGGGGATGAGGTTCGAGCGCGTGTCCGAGCGCGCCGGTGTCGCGGACGGGGGCTGGGCATGGGGCACGGAGTTCGTGGACCTGGACGGCAAGGGACGCGAGGACCTCCTCGTCGTGAACGGGATGTTCCGCGCGACGACCGGCAAGGACGACGAGATCTCCTTTTGGAACGCGATGGGCCGCGAAGGCGTGAACTTCCACGACGGCGTCTGGGGCGTCATCGACTTCGGTGGGAACGGGATGGCCTCGCGCACGCCGAAGAAGCTGTTCTGGAACCGGGGCGACGGGACTTTCGAGGAGCGCTCGTACGTCGAGGGATTCGACACGCGCGACGACACGCGCGGCCTCGCCTACGCCGACCTCGATGGCGACGGCGCCCCAGAGGTCGTCGTCGCGTGCTTCCGCGGACCGCTCCTCGTCTACGCAAACCGCTGGAAGGAGGACGGCGGCGGCCGCCTGGTCCTGAGCCTCTCGACGCCCTCGGGCTTCAATCGCGACGCCCTCGGCGCCGTCGTCCGGGTGCACGCGGGCGGCCGCGTCCAGCTGCGCGAGGTGCGGGCGGGCTCCTCGTACCTGTCGCAGTCGTCGCACGAGCTTCTCTTCGGGCTCGGCGCGAACGCGCGGGCCGACAGGGTCGAGATCCGCTGGCCCGACGGCCGCCGCGACACCCTGCTCGACGTGCCCGCGGGGACCAGGGTGACGTTGGTCGAGGGGAGAGAGCCGAAGTGGGGATGGCTCAGAAGATGAAGGGGGTACCCCTCGGCCGAGGCGGACGAGCGCGGACGTCCTTCGCCGCGCGCAGCGGTTGCCCGCGCTCCAGCCATAATCCCCTTCGATGAAGGTCCTCCCGGAGCGGAGCGGTGCGCTGCGGCTCGCCGCCGCCTGCGCCGCCCTCGCCGCCGCTCCTCTCCTATCGGCAGAGAAGTCTTCTCTTCGTTTCTCCTCCGACCAGGCGTCGCGAATTCTGTCGCTCCGCAACGTCGGCCTCGCGCAGCTCGAGGAGGACAAGGCGAGAGAGGCGCGGGCGACGTTCGCGAAGCTCGCCGAGCTCGTGCCGGGGGAAGTGCTGCCGCTCGCGAGCGGAGCGGTCGCGGCGATCCGCCAAAAGGACTTCGCGGGGGCCGAGGCGCTCCTCGCGAAGGCGGGAGACCGGGCGGACGTCTGGGCGATCCGTGCCGCCCTCGAGAACGAGCGCAACCGGCCGGCGGCCATGCGGGCGGCTCTCGAGAAGGCGGCCGGCCTCGAGCCGCGGGATCTCGAATCTCGCTGGAGGTACGCACGCAGCGTCGAGTCGGACCCGTCCGCGGGCGACGCGGAGAAGGCGAAGCGCCGGACGTTTCTCGCCCAGGTCGCGGCGCGTTCACCGTCGAACCTGCCCGCCCGGCTGAAGCTCCTCCTCCTCGAGGTCGAGGCCGGGGACTCCGTCGCCGTGAAGAAGACGCTTGCCGACCTCGAGCCGCTCGTCTCCGACGTGGACGCCCGGGCGCGCCGGTTCCTGGGCGAGGCGCGGGACGCCCTTGCGAGGGGCGACCTGAAAGCCACGTCGGTCAAGGTGCGCGTCCTCGAGAACGTCGAGCGTGTGACGCCGCGCTACCAGCAGTCGCTCGGAGAGGTCTTCACGCAGGTCGTGGGGCTGCCGGTCGAGAGATTTTCCGCGGAAGTGGAGGAAAGGCTGCGCGCGGGAGCTGGCCCGGCGATTCCCGTCGCGTTTCGCGCGCCGGCGGCGTCCGAGGCGACCGTGGAACGACTGCTCAGGAGGGTGGATCTCAGGAACTCGGGCTCGGCCGAGACGTATCCAGTACCACCTATCTATTCGCAGGCGGCGTTTTTCGATTTCGACCTCGACGGCGATCTCGACGTCTACCTCCACGGCGGGAACAAGCCCGATCAGCTCCTCCGCAACAACCTCGACGGAACCTTCACGGACGTGACGGCCGGGACCGGCGACTCGGCATTCCGGTCGAAGAAGGCCGTCGCCTCCGACGTGGACCGCGACGGCGACCTCGACCTCGTGGCGATCGACGCCAAGGGCGACCTCATCCTGCGGCTCAACGAGCGGCAGGGGGTCTTCCGGAGCGTCCCGCTCCACGTCTCCGGCGCGGCGGACCTCGCGGTGGAAGACGTGAACGGTGACGGGATTCCGGACATCGTTGCGGCGACCTCGAAAGGGCTTCGACTGCTCTCGGGGAGGGGAGACGGGAGTTTCTCAGAAGGCGCAGGGAGCGGGTTCGACGGGGCGGCCGCCTCGGCCGCGGTGCGGGCGGTCGTCCTGGGCGACTTCGACAACGACGGTTTTCCGGACGTGATTGCGGCCTCCTCGGACGGTTTGCACGCGTATCGGAACCTCGGAGGGGGCAGGTTTGCGGAATGGCCCCTCTTCTCTTCACCTTCCAAGAAATCCCCCTCTTCGGTCTCTTCGGACATCACCAATGTCGACGCGCTCCTCGCCTACGACGTCGACGAGGACGGAGACCTCGATCTCCTCGTCTCCGCGGGCGGAAAGACATCTGCCCTCGTGAACGACGGCGGGAACGCGAACGGCTGGCTGACGGTCGTCCTCGAGGGGCTTGCGACCGGCTCGGGGAAAGTGAACCGAGCAGGCGTCGGGAGCCTCGTCGAGGTGAAGGCGGGAAATCTCGTCGTGACGCGTACGGCGGGCCTCTGGCCGACGCACGCCGGACTGGGCGCGCGGACGAAGGCGGACGTCGTGCGGACGACGTGGACGAACGGCGTTCCCCAGAACGTCTTCGACCAGAGGGCGAAGACCGTCGTGAAAGAAGTCCAGATGCTCAAGGGCTCGTGCCCCTTCGTCTACGCCCACAACGGGGAGACGGGTGTCTGGACCTTCGTGTCCGACGCCCTCGGCCGCGCGCCCCTCGGTCTTCTTTACGACGGCGTCCATCTCGCCGGGGCCGATACGCGCGAGTGGCTGCTCGTCCCGGACGGGATGCTCGCGCCGACGCATGGCGGGAAGCTCCTCCTCGATTACACGGAAGAGCTGTGGGAGGCCGCGTACCTGGACGAAGTCTCGCTCATGGTCGTGGACCACCCCGAGGAGGTCTCGATCGTCCCGAACGAGAGGCTGATTCCCGGCGCCACGGAGAAAAAGCTCTTTACGGTCAGCGTGCCCCGGCGCGTGCGCGCCGCGTGGTCGGACGCCTCCGGCCTCATGGAGGACGTGACGGACCGCCTCGCGCGCCGCGACCAGGTCTACGTGGATCCCGGCGCCGAGACCGTCTATCAGGGCGTCCGCCGCGAACACGCACTCGTCCTCGACCTCGGACCGCTCGCGGCAGGAAGCCGCGTCGTTCTCTTCCTGAACGGCTGGATCTTCTACACGGACACTTCGATCAACGTCTCGCTCTCGCAGAGGAAGGACCTCGCGCACTTTCCGCCCGTCCTCGAGGTGCCGGACGGGAGGGGCGGCTGGAGGGTCGCGATGGAGTCGTTCGGGTTTCCGGCCGGCAAGACGAAGACGATGCCCGTGGATCTCACGGGTCTCCTCGACCCCGCGGATCCGCGCGTCCGAATCCGTACGACGATGGCGATCTTCTGGGACGAGGCCTTCGTGACGGTGGACGAACCCGCCGTGAGCGTCGCGACGACGCTCCTCCGGCCGGCGAAGGCGACGCTCTCGGAGCGCGGGTTCTCGCGCCGGTTTCGCGGGACGCCCGACGGGCCGGAGCTTTTCGATCATGGCGACGTGAGCGCCGTGCCCGCGTGGGAGGACGTGAGGGGCCGCATCACGCGCCTCGGCGACGTCACGGACCTTCTCGCGAGGACGGACGACCGCTGGGTCGTCTTCAAGGGAGGCGACGCGATCCGGATCGAGTACGACGCATCGAAGCTGCCGCCGCTTCCTTCGGGCTGGAAGAGGGACTACGTCGTCGTCTCCGACGGCTGGGACAAGGACTTCGACAAGAACACGGTGACCGGGCAGGGCTACGGCCCGTGGCCCTTCCACGGAATGTCGGCCTACCCGTACCCGGGCTCCGAAAGCCACCCGGACCCGGGATTCCTCGAGGACACACTCACGCGCGAGGTGGGGCCGGAGAGCTTCCGCAGGGCGCTGGGGGAGAGATAGCCCTTGCCGCGTCGCGTCAGTATCGGCGAAGCGCTGCGAGCGACAGTGGGGCTTCGGTGACGCGGTCTTTGCCTGGAAGGTCGATTGCCCCTCGCCCCGGCATCGCCTCGTCGCTGCTCGCATCACTTCTCCTTTCTCCGCTGCTTTCTTACTCATTCGAAGAATCCTCCGTTTCTCTTCGGACGCCCCTCGCGCCCATTCGCTTCGTCGACGTCACGAGGCGCTCCGGAGTGAATTTCGAGTTCGACACGGACCTACGCCATGGCCGCAATCTCGCGACGATGGGGGCGGGCGTCGCGATGGGGGACTTCAACGGCGACGGGTTTCCCGACCTCTTCTTCACGGGCTCGGCCGCGAACGGAAAGAAACCGGAAAGAGGCCCGTGCGGGGCGCTCTACCGCAACCGGGGAGACGGCACTTTCGAGGACGTGACGCTCCGCTCGGGCATCAGGTCCTGCGGATGGAAGATGGGCGCCTCGTGGGTGGATCTCGACGGAGAGGGCCACCTCGACCTCCTCGTGACGGGAGTCGGCAAGACCGAGATCTGGAAGAATCTGGGCAACGGGACCTTCCGCGAGGTGGCCGCCGAGCGGGGACTCCTCGCGCCGGGATACGCCGTCGGCCTCGCGGCCGGGGACGTGAACGGGGACGGGCGCGTGGACCTCTACGTCGTCGGGTACCTCGACACGGACTACGCGAAGGAGAACTCGTTCGGCCAGTTCGAGGTTCGCGTTCCGGAGGACTACGCGGGCCAGGAGGCGAAGCTGAACCTCCAGGGGCCGGACGGCCGGTTCGTCGAGCGGGCGAAGGAGGCCGGCGTCCTCAACACGGGCGGCCGCGGCCTCTCGGCCGTCTTCTTCGACTACGACGGCGACGGGAAGCCCGACCTCTACGTCGCGAACGACCGCACGACGAACGTCCTCTACCACAACAGGGGAGACGGCACCTTCGCGGACGTGACGGTCGAGGCGGGGGCCGGCAAGCGCGACTTCAAGGAGGCCCGCGCCGGGATGGGTGTCGCGATCGGCGACCTCGACGGCGACGGGAGGCCCGAGATCTTCGTGACGAATTTCGCGGGCGAGCCGAAGACGCTCTATCGCAACGTCGAGGGTGCGCTGTTCGACGACGCGACGGAAGCCTCGGGCATCGAGCGCGCGTCGCTCCCGTACGTAGAGTGGGGGACCGACATCGTGGACCTCGACGACGACGGGAGGCCCGACCTCGTCATGGTGTCGGGGCATCTCGTGCCGAAGATGATCATGTC
The DNA here is from genome assembly GCA_049581965.1 of Thermoanaerobaculia bacterium. Lineage (GTDB taxonomy): Bacteria > Acidobacteriota > Thermoanaerobaculia > UBA5066 > UBA5066 > Fen-183. Next base: position 12,383 of record JBAUSZ010000182.1, read on the forward strand.
GCTGGCGAGGCTCTTCGGGAGCGACAACCTCGGGCCTTATTCGCGCGGCGACCGCAGCTACAAGCAGCCGCCGGTCCTGTACCGCAACGCCGGCGGCGGTCGTCTCGAGGACGCGACGGTCTCTTCGGGCGATCTCGCGTCGCTGCGCCTTTGCGCGCGCGGCCTCGCCGCCGGCGACCTCGACGGCGACGGGCGAGTCGATCTCGTGATCGCGGCCGTCGCGGGAGGCGTGCGCGTTCTGCGCAACGCGACGGCGTCGAGCGGGCACGTGCTCGAGATCCTGCCGGTAGCCGGCGCGGACCGACGCACCGTGCTCGGGACGAAAGTGATCGTGACGGCCGGCGGCGTGAGGCAGGTGCAGGAGTTCATCCTGCGGCCGTCCTACGCGTCCGGGGCGTGGGTCCCGTTGCACTTCGGCCTGGGTGGCGCGGCGACGGCCACGGTCGAGGTGATCCCCCCGGGGGCGATCGAGCCGGCGATGAGGTTCGAGAACGTCGCCGCGGGCCGGCTCTACGTGCTTAGGGACGGCGCGCTCAGCGAGCGGCGCGCCTTCCGGCGTTGAGCGCACCGCGCATCTTCGCGCTCCACAAGCCGCGCGGGGTCGTGTGCTCGACGGCCGCCGAGGATGGGGCGACGCCCGTCTACGACCTACTTCCGCCCGAATGCCGGACTTGGTTCGCCGTCGGCCGCCTCGACAAGGACTCCGAGGGCCTGCTCCTCTTTTCGGACGACGCACGCCTCGCGCAGCGCCTCATGGATCCGGGCGGCGTCGTGAAAACGTACGAGGTCGTCGTGGAGGGTTTCCCGGGGAGCGAGCGACGCCGTTGAGCGCGAGGCCGGCTACCGGAGCGCCCGCGACAAGCGCATCCCGGAGGCCCTGACGGGGGCTCGAGCAGGCGGTCAGCCCTCGTCGGCGAGCGACTGCATCGCGTCGGCCTCGTAGACGTGGACGCCGGGAGGCGAATCGCGCGCGACCGCCAGCATGGATTTGGCGACGTCATCCGCCCGGATCGGCCGGTAACGGCGCGCGGGCCCGAGCATGGCGGGCGAGAGGAATCGCGCCGCGGCAATCCCCAGGGCTTCCCCGGCGCGCCGCTCGCGCCTGTGTCCGAGAAGGAACGACGGGCGAAAAATCTGAACGCCCCGGAAGGGGAGAGCGCGCACGATGTCCTCGGCCTCGCCCTTGCACTGGAGATAGAAATTGCCGGACCGGGCGTTGGCGCCGACGGCGCTCACGAGGAGAAACTGGGACGCGCCGGCGCGGACGGAGACCTCGGCGAGCTTCGCGACGTATTCCACGTCCACCCTGCGAAACGCCTCGGGCGTCCCGGCTTTCTTGATCGTCGTTCCGAGACAGCAGTAGACGTCCTCGGCTCGGGGGAATGCGGACATGCGGCCGATTCGCTCGTAGTCGATCGTGCGCTGCTCGAGTCTCCGGTGGTTGAGGTTGAGGGGCCCCCTCACGAACGCGATGACGCGGTCGTAATGCTCGTCCGCGAGCAGCCGCCTCAGAACGTGCTCGCCGACGAGACCGCTCGCCCCCGCTACGATCGCCGACCCCATGAGTGGGCGCATCATAAGCGAGAATCCGCCCGTGCAATCGGTCGAAACGATCCTGACGCTCCTGGGCCTCACGACGCTTCTCGCGTTCCTGGCCCACAAGGCGAGGGTGCCGTACCCGATCTTCCTCGTGCTCGGAGGAATGGCCGTCGCGTTCGTTCCAGGGTTACCGGCCGTCTCTCTCGACCCGCAGCTCGTCTTCCTCTTCTTCCTGCCGCCGATCCTCTATGCGGCCGGCTACTTCACGTCGTGGCGCGACTTTCGCGCGAACCTCATCTCGATCTCGCTCCTCGCCGTCGGGCTCGTCGTCGCGACTACGGCGGCCGTCGCGGCGGTCGTCGTGGCCTTCGTGCCGGGCGTCCCGTGGCCGGCAGCGCTCGTTCTCGGGGCGATCGTCTCGCCGCCGGACGCCGTCGCGGCGACGGCGATCGCCCAGCGCGTGCGCCTGCCCCGGCAGATCGTCACCCTCCTCGAGGGCGAGAGCCTCGTGAACGACGCCACGGGTCTCGTCCTCCTGAAGTTCGCGAGCGCCGCGATCGTCACGGGCCACCTTGCCGTGCTGCCGGGCATCGTGGAGTTCTGCGTCATGGTCGTCGGTGGCGTCGCCGTCGGCCTCGCGCTCGGCTGGCTTTTCGCGCAGGCCCAGCGTTTTCTCGACGACACGATCCTCGCGACGACGGCGTCGCTTCTCGTGTCGTTCGTGACGTACATCGCGGCCGAGCACGTCCACGTCTCGGGTGTCCTGGCGACCGTGACCGCGGGCGTCGTCCAGGGGCGCTACGTGCCGCGGATCCTCTCCTCGCGGACGCGGATCGAGAGCACGAGCGTGTGGCAGACCGTGATCTTCCTCTTGAACGCGCTCGTCTTCGTCCTGATCGGACTCCAGCTCCCGGTGGTCCTGAGGACTCTCGACTGGCCGTGGCCCGTCGTCGTGGACGGGATCTTCGCGACGTTCGGGACGATGGTCGTCGTGCGGCTCGCCTGGATGTTCCCGGGGGCGTACCTGCCTCGGTACGTGTCTCCCCGGTTCCGCGCGACGCACCCCTATCCACCGTGGCAGTCCGTCGTCATCGTGGGCTGGGCGGGGATGCGCGGAGTCGTATCGCTCGCGGCGGCCCTCTCGCTCCCGCTCATCCTCGCGGACGGGCGGCCGTTCCCGGCCCGCAGCCTCATCATCTTCATCACGTTCGCCGTCATCCTCGGGACGCTCGTCGTCCAGGGCCTGACGCTCGCGCCGCTCGTGACGTGGCTGCGCGTCGAGGAGGACCGCTCCGGCGAACGGGAGGAGCGCCACGCGCGCCTCGCGCTGGCCGAGGCGGCCCTCGACCACCTCGACGGGGCGATGGAGGAGCGCAACCTGCAGGCGCATCAGGTCCACGGCGTGCGGCAGGACTACGTCCAGCGCGTGAGGTCGCTGAAGGGGCTCGAGGGGGAAGGGCCCGCGCACGCGACGCTCGAGCTCTCGCGCGAGCTGAGGCGAACCGCGATCGAGGCCCAGCGAAAGCAGCTTCTGAAGCTGCGTGACGAGGAGGTCATCGGCGACGACGTCCTCCACCGCCTCCAGCACGAGCTGGATCTCGAGGACGTGCGGATGCGGTGAAGGGGCTCGGCCGCGGTTCGGAGGCGCCCTAGTGCTTCGGAGCCTGCGGTGCCCCGCCCTCGACCCAGCGGTAGAGGCCCGGCACGAGGTCCCTCGCGGATGCGGTCGTGCCGTCCGGCCATCGCACGTCGACGGCGTCGAGTGTCGCGGCGGAGCCGAGGCCGATCGTGATCGTCCTCTCGCTGACGGAGAGGTAGCCGTCGCCGCCGGAGACCTCGTCGACGCGTTTCTTGGCGCCCATCGTGCACGTCACGCGCGCGCCGACGGCTCCGCGATTCTTCCCGTTCGTCGCGAGGGCGAGGCGCACGGCCTTGGCCCGGGTCTCGGTCACGTTCCGGAAGACGTGCGCGGGCCCACCGTTCTCCGTGATCACGACGTCGGGCCGCCCGTCGCCGTCGAGGTCCGCGACCGCGAGGCCGCGGCCGACGATCGGAGTGGCGAAGGCCGTCCCCGCCTGCGACGTGACGTCCGCGAAACGGCCGCCGCCGACGCCGCGGAAGAGCAGCGGGGCCTGCCGGTAGGTGACCGTGGGTTGGACGTCTTGCACGGAGGTCTCGACGTGGCCGTCGGCGCCCACGAGGTCGAGGAGCCCGTCGAGGTCGAAGTCGGCGAAGGCGACGCCGAAGGTGAGCGGGAGGAGGGAGGTGCGGCCGATGCCACTCTGGACGGACTCGTCCACGAAGAAGTCGCCCTTCGGCCCCGCGCTCCACACGGACCACATCTCGTTCGAGAAATTTCCGACGACGAGGGTCACACCGCCGTCGTTCTTCGTGTCGCCGAAGGCGACGCCCATCGCGCCGCGCGCGCGACCGTCCTCGCCGACGGCGACGCCTGCCTCGATCGCGACGTCCTTGAATTTCGGGATGCCGTTCACGGTTTCGACGTTCCGGCAGAGGTTGTTCGGCGACGTGTCGTTCACGACGACGACGTCCGGGCGTCCGTCGCCGTCGAAGTCACGCACGGCGACGCCGAGCGCCTTGCCGAGAGGGTTCGCGAGGCCGGCTTCCTTCGTGATCTCGCGGAACTTTCCGCCTCCGAGTCCTTTGTAGAGGCGGGGCGAGACGCCGTCGTACCGCTCGGGCGTGCAGTAGGCCTTCGTCTTCCCGTCCAGCGAGCAGTACATGTCCGTCTTCGGCGTCCAGTTCACGTACTGGCCAACGAAGAGGTCGAGAATGCCGTCGCCGTCGAAGTCCGCGAAGGCGGCCGACGTCCCCCAGCCGGTACCCACGAGGCCCGAGCCCTTCGTGGCGTCCCGGAAGCGGCCATGACCGTCGTTCAGAAGCAGGCGGATGTCGTTCAGCCCCGTGATCACGACGTCCGGTGCGCCGTCGTCGTTCACGTCGCCGACCGCGACACCCATGCCGTAGAGGGAGATCGCGAGACCGGCCTCTCGCGTGCGGTCCTCGAATCGGACGGCGCCTCCCGTCTGCGTGACGTTCTTCCAGAAGGAGAGGGTCGGCTGGCGCGCGGCCCTCGGGTCACCGGGCCAGTAACGGCCGTTCACGAAGAGCAGGTCGATGCGGCCGTCGCCGTCGGCGTCGAAGGCGGCGACGCCCGAGCCCATCGTCTCCGGCATCCATTTCTTCCCGGCGGCGCCATTCACGTGGACGAACGCGACGCCCGAAGCCTTCGTGACGTCCTCGAACCGGATCGACGACACGACCCTCGTCGGCTCGGGGGCGGGCGTGGGCGAGACGGGTGCCGGAGCGGGCTTCCCGCAGGCGGCGACCAGGAGACACATGGAGGCCGAAGAGGCGAAGAAGAGAATTCTCCGCGTGGTCATCGAATTCGGATGGTACTCCAGCGAGCCGCGCCCGGATTCATCGTAAAGTCCGCGGGATGGAGCGTTCCCTCGCCACTCTCTCCTTCAGAGGAATTCTTCCCTTCTCGCT
>JBAUSZ010000183.1:0-21103 GCA_049581965.1 Thermoanaerobaculia bacterium
GGCCCAGCGCGGCGGCGGGCCGTCCACGACACCTCGCCCTAAGACGGCGCGGGCGAGCGCGACGAGGCCTCCCACAATGAAGAAAAGCGCCGCGAGCGCGACGAGCGGGTTCCAGGCCAGCGCGGCGCCGATATCGAGACGCGTGAGGGCGAGGAGCGCGCGCGTCCCCCCGCAGGTCGGGCATGCGACGCCCGTGAGCGCGTGGAACGCGCAGGCGGGTGCTCGAGCCGCGACGTCGCCCGCGAAGGGGACGACCGCGGCGCACGCGAGAGCGGCACCGCCCCAGAGGAACGCGAGCTGCCGGCCGGGCTCCATGCTCACCGGTTGAACGCGGAGAAGAGCGCCGCTCCGGCGAAGATCATCACGATCGCCGCGCACGCGCAGCAAAGAAGAATCGGGAGAAGGATCCCGACGAGTGCCTTGCCCTGCGTCGTCTTGTGCAGCTGCTGGACGCCCAGCATCATGAGGTAGATCCGCCAGACGAGCGCGACGAGCCCGCCGACGAACGGGATGACGTACGCGATGTGCGCGATCGACGAGTACGACACGACGCGGAACGTGCCCTCGAACTGCGATCTCGAGCTCGAGAGGGCGCCCACGATCATGAGCGAGACGTGGAAGATGGCGCTGCCGACGAAGAGCCCGATCGCAATTCCTATCGGGGCGAGGACGATGCTCGCGAGGAGCCCACGGCCCGAGCCCATCATGGCGAACCGGTGGTACTGGGCCGGGAGCATCCGAAGCAGCCCCGCTCCGAACATCGTGCCCCAGACGGCGTTGAAGATCGCGCCAACCCACGCCACGATCAAGGCGAAAAGCAGCGGGCGCGTGAAGTCGCCCGCCTCGCGCGTGAGTCTCCAGGCCTGCTCCGGAGCGGCGATGAACATCTTCGCCGTGTCGAAGAACGACTCCGGGCCGATCGCCTGCGATTCCCACGAGAGCCCGGCGCCGGCCGGGGCGTAGGGCGGCGGGCCCTGGGGCGGGGGCGGCGGCGGGGGCGGCGGATACCCGGACCCGGGCGGCGGAACGCTCGACATGGGGTCCTCCTCTCGGTTGCTGGGCCGGATCCTATCGCTGCGAGAAGCTGGATGACTCTCCGGGTTCAAACGGCTCTCTGGCCGATCGTCCGGGTTCGTCGGCGCGAACTGCACCGAGAAGACCACGAAGTCCGGATTTCCGGACTTCCGAGTCCGGGAATCGCGACGCAAGGTGAGCGGGCTCGACCCGGAGAAAGGCTCCGGGTCGGGAAAGGCAACGCAGGGGCCCAAGTTACTGAAGGGCACGGTCCTTGCTCACTTTGCACTCAATCGATCACCGAGAGTGATCCACGTCCAGGCTCGGAAGGCGACAATGAAGAAAAAACTCTCTTGCGCCGCCACGCTCCTCGTGACCTCTCTCGTCTTCCCCCTCCACTACGCGGCCGGGGGCGACGCTCGCGTTCTCAACCTCGGTCAGTGCCTCCAGATCGCGCGCGAGAACAACCGGTCGAAGCCGGCCTCGCGTTACAGCGTGGAGATTGCCGAGGCGCAGCTCGGGCAGGCCCTCTCCTCGTACTGGCCGCAGCTCAGCGCGAGGGCCTCCGTCCTGAGGCTGGACGACGATCCGAACTTCGTCCTGCCGGAAATGAGGGTCACCGTTCCCGCGACGACGATCTTGGCCGGCACGCCCGTGGGGCCGCTCCCGGTCAGCGTCCCTGCGCAGACCGTCACTGTTCCCGAGCAGGACATCAAGCTCATGAGCAGGGACAGCGCCCTCGCCTCGCTGAACCTGGTCTACCCGGTCTACACGGGCGGACTGAGGCCGGCCCTCGTGAAGCGGGCCGAGAGCGGCGTGGCGGCCGCCCGGCAGGAGGCGCGGCGCACGGACCTCCAGGTCGTCTACGACGTGAAGCGCTTCTACTACGGCGCGGTCCTCGCCAAGAAGCTGTCTCGGGTCGCGGCCGACAGCCTCGCCCGGATGGAAGTGACCCTGCAGCTCACCGAGAACCTCTACAAGGGCGGGTCGACCCGCGTGAAGAAGACCGACTACCTGCGGAACAAGTCCGTCGTCGAAGCGCTCCGCTCGACGCTCGCGTTTCTCAAGGGAAACGAGCGGCTGACCCTGGCCGCCCTGACGAACTCCCTCGGCCTCCCGTGGGACTCGGAGATCGACGTTTTCGACGCCGATATTCCCTTCCGGCCCTACGCCGCGGATCTCAAGAAGCTCGTCGGAAACGCCTACTCCTTCAGTCCGGACTGGGCGAGGCTGGAAGAAGGAATCAAGGCGACCGAGGCCCAGGTGGACGAAAAGAAGGCCGGCTTTTTCCCCAAGGTCGCCCTCATCGGAAACCTGACGCACATCGAGAACTCCTACGACAAGGGGATGGCGACGCCCCGGAACAAGGACACTTGGTCCGTCGGGGTGGGTCTCGAGCTTCCCCTCTTCAACGGCTTCCGCACGCGGGCGGAGGTTGCCGAGGCGAAGGCGCGCCTCGGGAAGATCCGCGAGCAGGAGATCCTCTTCCGCGAAGGGATCGCGCTGCAGGTGAAGGACGTCCTCATCCAGATGGTAAGGGGCCAGGAGCAAAGGAACGCGATGGAGGCGGCGTCAAAGGCGGCCGGGGAGAACCGCGACCTGAACGAACGCGCCTACCAGGAAGAGCTCGTCGAGACGAAGGACGTCATCGAGGCGCAACTCGTCGACTCATTCATGAGCGCGGCCAACGAGAAGACCCTGTATGACCACATCGAAGCCCAGGCCCGGCTGGAGTTCGTGGTCGGGAGAGAGCTTGAGTTCATCCTCGAGCAGGCACCGAAGCCTTAGCAAGGAGCTTCCGGCGGCGAGTCGCCGAGAAGACGCACGCCGGATGGCTCCCGCCTTGCTGGCCTGCGCGCTCTGGCTGGTCGGAGGGGCTGCGCCTGGAGCCGAGCCCGCGGCGGCTCGGTCAGGCTCGCCGCCGTCGATCGAAACCGCGCGACCCGGCGGGCAGTCCGTCGCGGAGCCTTTGCTGCCGAGCCTCGTGATCGGGTTCTCCTCCTCCGTGCTGGCGGACGTGGACCTCAAGGACGCCAAGGCGGCCACGAAGCTCTGGGCGGACGTCATCATGCGCAGGAAGAACCAGAGGGTGGAGTCGCAGGCCGAGATCTACGAGAGCGAGGCCTCCATGGAGGCGGCGCTGCGGGCGGACCTGGTCGATTTCGTCTGGCTCTTGCCCAAGGATTTCCTCGACGCGCGAGACCGCCTTCCGATCGTGCCGGTCGTCATCTCCACGCCTCTCAAGGGCCTCTTCAACGAGTTCGTCCTGCTCGTGAGAAGAGACTCCGGAATCAAGACGCTTCACGAGCTCAGAGGCAAGAGGCTGGCCCTGGAAGTCGAGCACGATGGTTCGATTCCCCTGATCTGGCTCGAGACCCTTCTCATGAAGGAAGGTGAGGCCGAGAGGCCGCGGCAGTTCTTCGCGAGCATCCGGGCCACGCGCAAATCCTCTCAAACCGTGCTGCCCGTGTTCTTCGGACAGGCCGACGCCTGCATCGTCGCGCGGGGCGCGTTCGAGACGATGGCGGAACTCAACCCGCAGCTCGGGAAGGAGCTTCAGGCGGTCGCCACGTCCGCGCCGTTTGCGTCGGCCGTCGGCAGCCTCAGAAAAGCCTTCTACGACCGATACAAGGGGCAGATCACCACGAGCCTGGAGCTTCTGCACGACGACCCGCAGGGCAAGCAGATCCTCACGCTGTTCCGCCAGGGCAAGCTGGTTCGCTTCGAAGAGTCCCAACTCGCGACCGTCGAGGCGCTCCTCAAGGAGCACCAAGGGCTCCTTCTGAAGCGGGCCCGGAGGCCGTGACGTGACGGCTTCACGGGCAGCGCCGATCATTCCGTGGCGGCGGGCGGCCCTGACATGGGTGCTCCTCGTCCTGCTGGGGCGGAGCGGGGGCGTCGCCGCGGGAGACAGCGTGCCGGCCGGCCCCGCGCACCTGAACGTCGGGTACTCGATCCAGGTCTTCGTGGACGTGGACGCGGAGGCGCGAGACGCCATGAAGGTCTGGTCGGACCAGATCGTGAAGCGGAGGTTCGGCGAAGGGACGGCCCGGAACCTCGTCTTCCCGGACGAGGCGAGCCTCGAGGCCGCTTTCCGACGAAAGGAAGTGGACGTCGCCGCGCTCATCGCCGACGAGTACGTCGCCATTCGGCACCGTGTCCCGATGCAGCCCGTTTTCGTCCCCGCCCACGACGGCGGTGTGTATCAGAGCGTCGTCCTGCTCGTGAGGCGCGACGCCGGATTTCGAAGTGTCCTCGATCTGAAGAGCAGGTCTCTCTGTGTCTCGGTCCAGCAGGGGAAGACGATCCATCTGAAGTGGCTCGAGATCCTGCTCATGCGAGAGGGATTTCGTGGGACGGAGAACTTCTTCTCCCGGGTGAGGGAGACGAAGGGACCCTCCCCGGCGATCCTGTCGGTCTTCTTCAAGCAGAGCGACGCGTGCCTCACGACGCTGCAGGCCTTCCGCATCGCGTCCGAGCTGAATCCGCAGGTCGGACGGGAGCTCGCCCCCCTCGCGCAATCACCCGAAGCCGCCGGAGCCGTGATCGTCTTTCGTGCCGATCTCGACGAGACGGAAAAGAAGAAGTTGATGGACGTGATGGGGACGCTGCACGGCGATGCCGAGGGCCGGCAGCTCCTGGGGCTCTTCCGAATGAGCAGCCTTTCTCCCTTCCGGGCGGAGTATCTCTCGGCGGTGGAGGGTTTTCAGAAGGAGCACGACGACCTCGACCGCCGGCTCGCCCGGAGGGTTCCGAAATGACCTTGAAGACGGCAAGAGGCGGCGCGCGGGCGTTCCTTGCCGGTGCCCTCGCCCTTTTCTGCAGCGGCCCCGCCAGTGCCGCCGACCGGGTCTCGACGAAACCGGTGCATCTGGCCGTGGGATACACCGCCCAGATCTTCACCGAGGTGGATACAGAGGAGGCCCGCGGCATCACGAGGGTCTGGGCGGAACAGATCCTCAAAAGGAACTTCCGGGACGGAACGTCGGAGAACTTCATCCTGAAGGACGTGGAAACCGCCGAGCGGGAGTTTCTCGAGAAGCGGGTCGACCTCGCGGCCCTCATCTCCGACGAGTACGTCCAGCTCAGGGACCGCGTCGCGATCCAGCCGATCTTCGTGACGGCGAACGAGCGCGGCCCGTATCATCAGATCGTCCTCCTCGTCCGGCGGGACTCCGGGTTCCGGACTCTCGCGGACCTCCGAAACAAGCGGCTGGCCCTGTCGAAAGACCAATCGCGCACGATCCACCTCATGTGGCTCGAAACGCTCCTCATGAAAGAGGGTTTTCGCAGGGCCGAGGACTTCTTCGCGACCGTCAAGGAGGTCCGAAAGCCCTCGCAGGCCATTCTGCCGGTCTTCTTCCAGCAGACCGACGCGTGCCTGACGACCCGGCAGTCGTTCGACGTCGTGAAGGAGCTCAACCCTCAGATCGAGAGGGACCTCGTCGTCGTTGCGCAGTCCCCGGACGTCGCCGGCGGCGTGCTGGTCTTCCGCTCGGACTACGACCCCCAAGCCCGCGAGTCCGTGACGGAGGTTCTCGGGACGCTGGACGAGGACCCCCAGGGCAACCAGCTCCTCCGGCTCTTCCGGATGAGAAGGCTCATTCCCTGGAGACCCGAGTACGTGGCGTCGGTGGAAGCGCTGCTCAAAGAGCACGAGCGCCTCCTCAAGAGCCTCGAGAGAAGGAAGTAGGGAAGGATGAGAGGACCCGCACCGAGGAAGATCCTCCTCCACACGGCGACGCTCTCGTGGCTCCTCGTGATCCTGACGCTGGGGCTCTACGTGGGGTTCACGCTGCCGTACCAGAAGCGGATCATCCTCGACAACATGACGTCCCAGGCCCAGAGCATCGCGGCGTCGATCAGTCAGGTCACGGCGACGGCGATCGTCGCCGAAGACTACAGCGCGGCGATCGACCACTGCATGAAGGTCGTGAAGGACAGCCCGTCCATCCTGTACGTCGTCATCACGCGAAAGGACGGCCTGTCCCTGATCAACACGAAGGCCGCGTGGGGGCGCGGCCAGTTCGAGGGGCACTGGAATCCCGGCGGCGCGCGCAAGCCGTCCAGCCGGTTCCTCCGCAGCGACATCGTCGAAGAAGAGGTCTTCCATTATTCCTTTCCCTTCGACTACTCCGGGATCGAGTGGGGGTGGATCCACATCGGGCTCTCCCTCCAGAGGTACCGTGCGGACCTGGGCCAGCTCTACACCCGCACGATCCTGCTCGCCATCTTCTGCGTGGCGGCCGCGCTGGTCGCCTCGCTGGTCTTCGCGAGGCGACTCACCCGCCCGATCGCGATTCTCGACGCCGTCACGCAGCGCGTCGCCGAAGGGGACCTGACGGCGAAGGCCGAGGTGTCGACGGGAGACGAGCTCGAGCGCCTCGCCAACTCGTTCAACCGGATGACGGAGGCGCTCCGGAGGTCGAAGGGAGAGCTGAACGCGGCGAAGGAGTACACGGAGGACATCTTCCGGTCGCTCAACGACTCCGTCGTCGTCGTGGACGAGGACGGCATGATCAAAGCGGCAAACGCGGCCGCTCTCCGCATGCTGGGCTACGTAGAAAAAGAGCTCCTCGGAAAGCCGATCGCCTCCGTGCTCGCAGAAGGAGAGGCCGCCGACCTGTGCCTTCCGGTCGCAGGCCCGGATGGCGCGCCGGGAGCGGGCGCCGCCGGCGAGTCCGAACGGCATTACCTCACGAAGCAGGGTACGAAAATCCCGGTCCTGTTCTCGGTGTCGCCCCTCCAGACCGACGAAGGAGCCCCGAGCGGCCTCGCGTGCGTCGCCGTGGACATCACCGAGCGAAAGCGCGCGGAGGCGAACCTCCAGAAGGCGAAAGAGGACGCCGAGGCGGCGAGCCGGGCGAAGTCCCAGTTCCTCGCGAACATGAGCCACGAGATCCGGACGCCCATGAACGGGGTTCTCGGGATGACCGACCTCCTGTTGTCGACGGAGCTTTCCGAGACCCAGCGCCGGTACGCGGAGACGGCGCACTTCTCGGGGAAGAAGCTCCTCGAAGTCCTCAACGACATCCTCGATTTCTCGAAGATCGAGGCCGGCAAGCTCACGCTCAGAAAGGCGGATTTCGATCTCGGCCGGACCGTCGGGGAGGTCGTCGAACTTTTCTCGGTTCGGGCCTCCGAGAAGGGGCTGGAGCTCCTTCACTCCGTGGAGGACCGGGTCCCGAAGTCCGTGCGGGGCGATCCGAACCGGATCCACCAGATCCTGTCGAACCTCGTCGGGAACGCGGTCAAGTTCACCGACCGCGGACGCGTCGCCGTCAGGGTGCGTTCCCTCGGCGAGACCGGCCGCGTATCGCGGGTGAAGATCGAGGTCGAAGACACGGGGATCGGCATCGCTCCCGACGATCAGGCAGGGATTTTCGATCCTTTCTTCCAGGCGGACGCATCCGCGGCCAGAAGGCACGGAGGCACGGGGCTCGGCCTCGCGATCTCGAGGCAGCTCGTCGAGATGATGGGAGGAGAGATCGGGGTCGTGAGCGAGGCCGGCGCGGGCTCCACGTTCTGGCTGGCGCTCCCTCTCGAGCGGTCCACCACCCAGGACTCGCTCGTGCGCGCCCGTCTTCCGGAGGCCACCGAGGCGGGCCAGCCGCTCGCCGGCCGGGTCCTCCTCGCCGAGGACAACCCGGTCAACCAGGAAGTCGCCAAGGCCATGCTCGAGGCCCTCGGTCTCGACGTCACGATCGTCGAGAACGGCCGCCGCGCCGTACAGGAGTTCTCGAAGGCCCGCTACGACATCGTTCTCATGGACTGCCAGATGCCCGAGATGGACGGCTACGAAGCGACGCGGGCGATCCGGAGATCGGGGCTCTCCGCGCCCGCCGATCCGTCGCCCGACCCCGTGCCCATCATCGCGCTCACCGCGCACGCCATGCAGGGAGTGAGGGAGGAGTGCCTCGCCGCCGGGATGAACGACTACCTCTCGAAGCCCTTCAACCAGATCGATCTCGAGAAGATGCTGCGGCGCTGGCTGACGCCGGACCGCGGTGACCCCGGCAAGAACGCGATGGCGGGGACTCGGCCGGAACCGGTCACGTCTCTCTCTCCTCTCGATCCCGAGGTTCTCGAGAACCTGAGGAAGCTCGACCCGAGCGGAACATCCAACCTCGTCGCGCGGGTGGCCCGGGCGTACCTCGACGACACGCCCGGACGGCTCGAGACCCTGCGGATTTCCCTCGAGGCCGCCGACGCGCGGGGGATCCGCCTCGCGGCGCACGGGCTGAAGTCCTCGAGCCTCAACGTGGGGGCCTCGAGCGTCGGCGAGCTCTGCCGGGTCCTCGAGGCGCGGGCCGACGAGGCCCGGGTCAACGGGGGTTCGACCGCCGGGGCGCGGGAACTCGTCGAACGGATCCAGCGCGAGTTCTCCGGAGTGCGGGCCGCCCTGCTGGAGCTTGCCCGTGAGGCGTGACGAAGCGTCGTTCCCCTCGCCCTGGTGGAGGGTGACGCTGCGAGACCCCCTGATGGTCTCGATGATCGTCGCGGGCCTGTTGGGTGCCGCCGTCTACGCCTCGCCGCTCATGACCTCGGAGGCTACGCGGTCGACTTTCGCCGTATGGTCCGACGTGCCCCTGATCCTCGCCTGCGGTCTGGCCTTCCTTCTCGGAAGCCGTGGCGCCCAGACCGGCGGCGTCGAACGCCGGTTCTGGCGGCTCTGGGTGGCCGGGACATCCTTCTGGCTTCTCATCCACGTGATGGACATCGTCGGGCAGGGAGCGGCCCCGATGAGCCCGTCCCTCCAGCTCGCCCGCAACGTCGTCTACATGGGGCTCTACGTGTTCGCCGCGATGTCGCTCGAGCAGCGTCCCGACCTCCCGCGCCTCGACGCGCGCATCTCGTCGTACCGGGTCATCCAGGACTCGAGCGCCATCGTCCTCGTTTTCGGCTTGTTCACCTACCTCGCGCTCATCCCGGCCGCGCTCGCGCCCGGTCGCAGCGAGGTCATCGTTTCACGGGCACTCCTCTTTCTCGTGCTCGACGCGTACCTGCTCATCCGCCTCGCCATCCTGACCCGGCAGGCGACTTCGGATTGGAGGGCTTCGTACGGCGCGCTGCTCGCGGCCGTCCTCTTCTGGGCGGCGGCCGATGCCAGCGAAGTCCTCGCGCGGGCTCGCCTGATCTCGGACGCGGCCGTGTCCCTCGCGCTCGACGTGCTCTGGCTGCCTCCCTTCATCGCGCTCGCCCTGGCGGCACGACTCCGGGCTCATCGGGCCACTCCGGCGCCGGAGGAGGCGGGCAATGCCGGATTTGCGGCCCAGCCCCGGGGAACCATCCTGGCCGGCGTCATGCTCGTCCCGGCCGCGCATCTCCTGCTGGAGGGAATCGGCGCGCTGCCCGCGGCCACGCTGAACGCCCAGCGCCTCTGTGCGTTCTGTGTGGTCGTCGTCCTGGGCCTGCTCGCGTTCGCACACGAGCGGCGGGTCGAGCGTGACCTGCGAGAGAGCACGGGCCGTTTGGCCCGCACGAACGCCGAGCTGGAGCGTCTCGTGGACGAGCTGGCGACCGCCCGTGATCTCGCCGAGGCGGGGAGCCGGGCCAAGTCGCGTTTCCTCGCGAACACGAGCCACGAGATCCGCACGCCGATGAACGGCGTCCTCGGGATGACCGAGCTGCTCCTGCAGTCGAGCCTGACCGGACCGCAGAGGCGAATCGTGACGACGCTGAAGCAGTCGGCCGAGTCGCTCCTCGCGATCATCGACGACATCCTCGATTTCTCCCGGATGGAGGCGGGACGCCTCGACCTGGACCCCGTCGAGATGGACGCGCAGGAGGTCGCAGAGGACGTCGCCGAGTTCCTCGCGACGCGGGCCCACGCGAAAGGGCTCCTCCTCTCGTGTCTCGTGGAGGACGCGCTGCCCTCTCCACTCCGGGGCGACCCCGGACGGCTCCGCCAGGTGCTGTTGAACCTCGTCGGAAACGCCGTGAAATTCACCGAGCGGGGCGAGGTGGAGCTGCGGGTCCGGCGCCTCTCCGAGAGCGAGTCGGGCATCCGTGTCGCCTTCGACGTCCGGGACACCGGGATCGGGATTTCGGCGGCCGCCGCCCCGCGGATCTTCGACGAGTTCCTCCAGGCGGACGAGTCCACGACGCGCCGGTTCGGAGGAACGGGGCTGGGCCTCGCCATCAGCCGGCGGCTGGCCGCGCTGATGGAGGGGAGCCTCGAATTCGAGAGCGAGGAGGGCAAGGGCTCGACGTTTCACTTCGTCGCGCGATTCGGCGAGGTCCCGGCCAGCGCACCGCGGCCGCCGGCGCCGGCGGAGACGAGAGGGCGCCGTCTCCTGGCGGCGACCGCGCACGCGACGACAGCCGAAGTGCTGCGGCGGTACGCCGAGCGCCTCGGCATGAGCACCGGCGTCGCGGCGTCGGGCACCGAGGCGCTGAACGAGCTCCGGGCGGCGGCCGCGCGGGGCGAGCCGATGGACGTCGCGGTCATCGATCCCGAATTGGCGGATGACGGCGCAGCCGAGGTGGCTCGCGCGATCCAGGAAAACCCGCACCTGAGAAAGACCCGCCTTCTCGTCCTCTCGGGGAGCGCTCTCGAAGGGGCCGCGAGCGCGCTCGTCGGCGACCGGGCCGCGCCCCTGCTCCGGCCGGTTCGCGAGAGCACCTTCCGTGATTCCATCATCCGGGCGCTTCGTCCCGCCGGACACGAGGAGGAGAGAGCGCCCGCCGCCGGCACCGCACGGCCCTTCTCGGGACGCGTTCTGGCCGTCGAGGACGACGCCGTCAACCAGGCCGTGATCGAGGGGCTTCTGACCTCGTGGGGACTCGCGGTGGATGTCGCCGCCGACGGCCGCCTCGCCCTGCTCGCTCTCGCGCGCGAACGCTACGACCTCGTGTTCATGGACTGCATGATGCCGGGCATGGACGGCTTCGAGACGACGGCGGAGATCCGGCGCCTCGAAGCCGCCGCTCCCGGCCGGCGGCGGACGCCCGTCATCGCCCTCACGGCGAGCGCGATGGCCGGGGACCGTGAGCGATGCCTCGCCGGCGGGATGGACGACTATCTCGGCAAGCCCGTCCGCCCGGCGGACCTCCGGGCCCTCCTCCAGCGCTGGCTCGCGCGGACGGAGCCGTCCCCGCTTCCGGAACCCCTGGACGCCGCCACCCTCGAGGAGCTCCGGAAGCTGACGAAGGACGGCGAGCCACTCCTCGGTCGCGTGCTCGACCTCTATTGCGAGACCGCGCCGGCGACGTTGTGCGAGCTGCGCGGGGCGCTCTCGCAGGGCGACACCGCGACGATTCGCGCCATCGCCCATGCCCTGAAATCGAGCAGCGCGAACGTCGGCGCGCGGTACCTGGCCGGGCTCTGCCGCTCTCTCGAGGAAGACCTCCGGAAAGGAGACGTCCTCGATCCCGCGCCGAACGTCACCTCCATCGAGGCGGAGTACCGGCGGGTCGAACGCGCCATCCAGGGGCTCCGCGAGGGGGCGCGTCCGTGAGGGAGTCGGCCGGCCCGCCGCTCGTCCTCGTCGTGGACGACGATCCGGTGAACCGGCTCCTGGCCCGGGGGGCGCTCGAACCCGAAGGATTCCGCGTGAAGGAAGCCGAGGGAGGGCACGCGGCGCTCGACGCCTTCCGCCTGCTGAAGCCCGATCTCGTCCTCCTCGACGTGATGATGCCGGACATGGACGGATTCGAAGTTTGCTCGCGACTCCGCGGCCGGGCGGACGGCGAAGTGGTGCCGGTGCTCATGCTGACCGGCCTGGACGACCTCGAGTCGATCAACCAGGCTTTCAACGCGGGAGCCACCGACTTTGCGACCAAGCCGGTGACCTGGGCCCTGCTGCCGCATCGGATTCGTTACCTCCTGCGAGCGACCCGCACGCTCGGCGAGCTGCACGAGAGCGAAGCGCGGCTCGCAAATGCGCAGCGGATCGCCCGCCTGGGGCACTGGGCGAGGGAGATCGATTCCCGTGAGCTGACGTGGTCCCCGATGACGCACGAGATCTTCGGCACGTCGCCCTCCGGCTTCTCCCCCACGTACGACAACTTCCTGGCCTTCGTGCACCCGGAGGACCGGGCCCTCGTGGCCCGGAAGACGGCGGCGCCACGCGAGAACGGCCGCTACGAGATCGGCTATCGGATCCTGCGCCCCGACGGTGCGCTCCGGCACCTGCACGAGCAGGGGGAGGTCCTGCGCAACGAGGCGGGCCGGCCCGTGCGCGTCGAGGGGATCGTCCACGACATCACCGAGAGGCGGCGAGCCGAGGAGGAGATCCGGTTCCTGGAGTACCACGACGCGTTGACGCGGCTGCCCAACCGCCGAATGCTCTCGGAGTGGCTCGAGGCGGCGATCGTCGCGGCGCGCCGCCGCGGGACGGTCGTCGCGGTCTGTTCTCTCGATCTCGACGCACTCAAGGAAGTGAACGACACTTCCGGCAGGGCAGCGGGGGATGGGTTGCTTTGTGATGTGGCCGACCGCCTGCGCAAGGCGCTGCGCGTCACGGACAACGTGGCCCGCGACCCGGAGGCGCGCAACGAATTGCTGGCGCGGTTTGGCGGGGACGAGTTCATCATCGCGGCCACGGACATCCAAAGGGCCGAAGACACCGTTCCTCTGGGCGAACGCCTTCTCGCCTCACTCGCCGAGCCCTTCTCGGTCGCGGGGCGGGATGTCTTCCTCAGGGCCACCGCCGGCATCAGCCTCTATCCGCAGGACGGCGACGACGTCGAGACCCTCCTCACGAACGCCGGCGCCGCGCTGCATCAGGCCAAGCGGGGCGCCCGCGGCCGCTTCGAGTACTTCAGCCCGTCCATCAACGAGGCGGCGCACCGCCGCCTGACGCTCGAGAGCGGACTCAGGAAGGCCCTGCTCCGGGGGGACCTTCGCCTTCACTTCCAACCGTTGGTGGACTCCGCGCGAGCCGTCGTGGGCTTCGAGGCGCTCGCTCGGTGGGAGCATCCCGAGCGCGGTCACATCCCTCCCTGCGAGTTCATCCCGGTCGCCGAAGAGACCGGCCTGATCCACGGGCTCGGCGAACGTGTGATCCGCGAGGCGTGCGCGTTCGCAGCCGCCGCCCGGCGAGGGGGGGCGCGGCCGCTCGCCGTCTCGGTGAACGTATCGGCGCATCAGCTCCGTCGGCCCGGCCTCGACACGCTCGTCGCGAGCATCCTCCGGGAAGCGGCCCTTCCGCCGGAGGCGCTCTGCCTGGAGATCACCGAAAGCGTGCTCATGGACGAGGAGAGCACGGCGCTCACGGAGCTGCGGGCCCTGAAGGACCGGGGCGTGCGGATCGCGGTGGACGATTTCGGCACGGGCTACTCCTCGCTCGCGTACCTCGCGCGATTCCCGGTCGACATCCTCAAGATCGACCGGAGCTTCGTCCGCGACCTGCCGGGCTCGCCGCACGCCGTGGCGATCGTGACCGCCATCCTTGCGATGGCCCGCGGCCTCGGTCTGACGACCGTCGCCGAGGGAGTCGAGACCGAAGAGCAGGCGGCGTTTCTCGCCCGCCGGGGCTGCGACGAGATGCAAGGCTATCTGTTCGGACGCCCGGTCCCCGATCCTCTCGTCGAGGCGCGGTGAGAACGGGAGCGTCGCGGATTCACTCCGGTTCGGGCGGGAGGTCCCCGAGCCAACGCGTCACGAGGGCGTCCAGATCCCGGAGCGCGAAGGGCTTGCCGAGGCAATCGTCCATCCCGGCCGCCCGAAACCGCGGGCGGTCCGCGGCGACGGCACCACCCGTCACGGCCACCACGAGGGTGCGGCCCCGGCGCGGATCCTCGCGCTCGCGCCGCCGGATCTCGTTGGTGACGTCGAAGCCGTCCATGCCCGCCATCACGCAGTCCATCAGGACGAGATCGTAGCGGGCCTCGTCGAGCGCGGCCAGCGCTTCGCGCCCGTCCGCGGCCACCGTCACGTCGTGGTCGAGACGCTTCAGCATCGCCTCCCCCACAGCCCGGTTCACACGGTCGTCGTCCACGAGGAGAATCCGGACGCGGCGGTCCGGCCGGGCGGATTCGGGCCCTCCGTGACTCATGGGGCCTGCGTCCAGAGGGTCAGGAGGGCGTTGAGCTCGTCCGTGCGGAAGGGCTTGCTGAGGTAGTCGTCCATCCCCGCCGCGATGCACCGCTCGCGGTCCCCGGCCATCGCGTTGGCCGTGACGGCCACGATGACCGTGCGGCCACGACCCGGTGCTTCGCTCTCGCGCCGCCGGATCTCGGCGGTCGCCTCGAAGCCGTCCATGCCCGGCATCATGCAGTCCATCAGGACGAGGTCGTAGCGCGACGACTCGAGCGCGGCAAGGGCCTCGCGCCCGTCCGCCGCGGGGGTGACGTCGCAGCCGAGAAACCGCAACATCCCCTCGGCGACCGCCTGATTCACCGGGCTGTCCTCGACGAGGAGAACGCGCCTGGCCGGAGACGTCCGAGGAGCGGACCTCTCCCCCGACGGCGGTTTTCGGGCGGGCCGAGGCTCGCCGAAGACGGTGCAGAGGCACTCCTCGAGGCGCGACTCGCGGATCGGCTTGCCGAGAGTCGCGGCGAAGAGATCCCCATCCTCGGGATTCCGGGAATCCGCGGTGCCGAAGGCGCAGAGAAGGACGAGCGGCGTCGCTCTCAGGGCGACGTCTTGGCGAACCGCCGCCGCCATCTCGGCGGCGCTCATGCCCTTCGTCTTCTCGTCGACGATCACGACGTCGTAGGCCTCGCGGGCGGCGGCCGCGCCTCGCAGGCGCTCGAGCCCGGAGCGCCCGTTCTCGGCGACGTCCGCCCGAAGGCCCAGGTTGGAGCACTGGCCGCCGAGAACGGCTCGGCAGTCCGCGTTGTCGTCGACGACGAGGGCGCGGCGACCGCTGAGACCGCCCGGGACGGCCCTCGGCCGGGCCCCTTCGGGCTTCTCGAAGCGCGCGGTGAGCCGGAACGTCGAGCCCTCTCCGGGGACGCTCTCGAAGTCGAGCTCTCCCCCGAGGAGGCGCGCGAGCTGCTTGCTGATCGCGAGGCCGAGGCCGGTCCCGCCGAATCTCCGCGTCGTCGACCCATCGGCCTGGGCGAACGCCTCGAACACGCGAGCCGCCGCCTCCCGCGGAATTCCGATACCCGTGTCCCGGACCTGGAAGCCGGCGACGACGGACCGGGCCCCGTCGACGACGACGCGAGCCCGGACGACGACCTGCCCCTTCTCGGTGAACTTGACGGCGTTTCCGATCAGGTTGATGAGGATCTGCTTCAGCCGCCGCGCGTCGCCCCTCAGCGTCGCGGGCGCGGCGCCCTCGACGAGGCACAGGAGCTCGAGGCCCTTGGCCTCGGCGCGCGCCGCCAGGAGCTCCGTTGCTTCCTCCACGACGGCGCGTAGGTCGAAGTCCACGACCTCGGGCTCGACCTTTCCCGACTCGATTCGCGAGAAATCGAGGATGTCGTTGATGATGCCGAGCAGGGACTCCCCCGACTGCAGCGCCGCCTGCGCCATCCTCTTCTGCTCGGCCGTGAGAGACGACTTCAGGAGCAGCTGGGTCATTCCGAGGACCCCGTTCATGGGCGTCCGGATCTCGTGGCTCATGTTTGCGAGGAACCGCGACTTCGAGATGCTCGCCGCCTCGGCGATCTCCTTGGCGCTGCGAAGCTCGGCGACGACGTCGACGAGCTCGCGGTTCGCGCGGGCGAGCTGGAGCGTGCGCTCGCCGACCTGCTCCTCGAGCGTGTCCCGCTGTCGCTTGAGCTCCCGCTCACTCGCCTCGAGCCTGCCGAGCATCTCGTTGAGGCCGTCGATCAGCCCTCCGAGCTCGTCGTCGCTCTCCTTGATCCCCCGGATCGCGTAGTCCTGCGTGCGCGACACCCGGCCCATCGTCTCGGCGAGATGCAGGATCGGCCTCGAGACGACCTTTCGGAAGTGGAGCGAGAGCAGGAAGGCGATGCCTCCCGCCCCGAGGAGGACCACGATGAAGACGACCGCGTCGCGGCGCAGCGCTTCCCGCAGGGCCGAGAGATCGCTCCGGATCAGGATGACCCCCACGTTCTCGCCGTTCAGGAGGATGGGCCGCCAGAGGTCGAGCCGCTCGAGGCTCCAGGCATGCCGTTCCTGCGCGAACGGCTCGGGCCCCACACGACGCTCGACCCGCGCGCGGGCTTCTTCCGCGTATCGCGCCGACGGGTCCTCCCGCCGGTATTCGGCGAACAGCTCTCCGGATCGGGAGTAGACGCCCGCCGAGACGATGGACGGCTGAGTGCGAAGCGCGGAGATCACTTTCGTGACCGCCTCGGGGTCGTTGAAGCGCAACCCCGCGGTGCTCGAGATCCCGAGAACGGCGCCCAGCTCGGACAGCCGCCGCACCTCCTGCTTTCGAAAGGCGAAGATCTCGGACAAGAAGATCACGGTCATCGCGAGCAGAAGCGCGGCGCCGGTCGTCTGCATCATGGCCAGCGAGAGCTTTCGCTGGATCGAGGCAGGGCGTCCGGGACTCATCTCTCGGTCGCGCCGACGGTCGCCGACCGCGCCTCCGCATAGACCCGGTCCAGCTCGCGAACGAGTTCCTCGAGACGATCCGAGGCGGCGTCGAAGTCTCCGGTTCGCGCAAGTCGCTCGATTTCGGCCGCCAGAGCGGCTGCCGTCCGGGCGGAGATCCAAGCGAGAAGGCCCTTCAGGCGGTGCGCGTCGTGTTCCGCCCCGGGCGCATCGCGGGCCTCGAGAGCCCCGCGAACCCGCGTCACCGTCTCGGGGGCCTCTTTCAGGAAACCGAGGAGCAGTTTCTCGACGCCAACGCAGTCCCCGCCGAGCTGCTCGAGGAGACGCGCGGGGTCGATAGCGCCCGACTCGCTCAGAGCGCCTCCACGCGACGCGCTTTCGCGCAACTCGGCACGTGCATCACTACCCAAAGGCCGGGCCACGACCGCGTTCCGACGCACCTTCCGTGCCAGCCCTTTCGATAAACTACCATGTAGTCGATGAGCGCAGACCCTCGTCCCGGCCGGATGACGGTTCTGGTCGTCGAAGACGACGGCGTCATCCGGGCCTCGATCCTGAGGTTCTTCGACAAGAGCGGGCATCTGACGCTCGAGGCGGGGGGCGTCGCCGAGGCGTTGGCACTGCTGCAGCGCTCGCTGCCCGACGCGGCCGTCGTCGACTACAAACTCCCCGACGGAGACGGTCTCGTGCTCCTCCAGGCCCTCAAATCCCTCGACGCGTCGATTCCCGTGGTGATCCTGACCGGGCACGGCTCGATCGACCTGGCCGTCCGCACGATCAAGGAGGGGGCCGAGCAGTTCCTGACGAAGCCCGTGGAGCTTCCGACCCTGCTCCTCGTCCTCGAACGGGCCGTGGAGAACCGGCGGATCCGGAGGGCCAGCCTCGCCGGGCGCTCGCGGGCGGCGCGAGAGAGCGCAAACCCGTTCGTCGGCAGCAGCCCCGCGATCCTCCGGCTCGCCGAGCAGGCCCGACGAGTTGCGGCGGTTGCCAACACCGTGCTCCTGCAGGGCGAGTCCGGCGCGGGGAAAGGCCTTCTCGCCCGCTGGATTCACGACAACGGTCCACGGGCCGAGGAGGCGTTCGTCGACCTCAACTGCGCCGGGCTCTCGCGCGAGCTGCTCGAAAGCGAGCTTTTCGGACACATGAAGGGAGCGTTCACGGGTGCCGTCGCGGACAAGCCCGGACTCCTTGAGATCGCCCACCGGGGCACGCTCTTCCTCGACGAGGTGGGCGACGCCGACTTCCAGATTCAGGGCAAGCTGCTGAAGGTTCTCGAGGAGCAGCGGTTCAGGCGGGTGGGCGAGGTGCGGGACCGGCAGGTCGACGTGAGGCTCGTGGCGGCCACCCACCACGACCTCCGGCAGCTCGTCGACGAGCGCAGGTTCCGGGAAGACCTCTTCTACCGGATCAGCGCGATCCCGATTTTCGTGCCGCCGCTGCGCGATCGCGCCGGAGACGTCACGCTTCTCGCGCGGGCGCTGCTGGAACGAATCTCCGCCGAGATGGGCTTTCCCGGCGTGAAGCTGGCGCCCGACGCGGAACAGACCCTGGAACGGCACGCCTGGCCGGGAAACATCCGGGAGCTTCGAAACGTCCTCGAGCGCGCGGTCCTTCTGGGCGATCGGGCCACGGTGAGGGCCGCGGACCTCGTCGAGGTCCTGGCTCCGAGGACGCCAGGAGCCAGGCGAATCCAGTCGGGCGTGAATCTCGAACAGGCCGAAAGGGCCCACATCATGGCGATCCTTCGCCGACAGAAGGGCGACGTGAGGCGCGCCGCGGCCGTTCTCGGCCTGTCGCGCAGCGCGCTCTACCAGAAGCTCAAGAAGCACGGGATCGAGCCGGCGAACGAGAGGGCCTGAGAGCCTCGCCCGGTCCTGAAACCGGGATTGCAGGGTCCGGGAATCGCGACGCCCAATCGCCCCTGAGGTGTGTGGCGATACAGGACTACGAGGAGTTTCATTCCGGGAGAGTGATTTAGCGCATTCCGGCGCAGGGCACGTGCCTTGCGTGGTCCCGGAGCGTGAACCAGTCGAACCTCGCGTCTCTTCCGCAGCCGGGTGAGGGAGACGTGCGCGAAGTCGCCCGCGAAGACGGCAGGACCGTCCTCGTCTGCGCGGATCAATCGATCCTCTCGGCCGGGCAAGCGGCGCTCGCCGAGGCGGGGTTCCGGACGGCGCGGCCCGACGGGTGGGCCGAGGCCCTGTCGCTCTTCGACCGGCTGCGTCCGCCCGCCGTTCTGGTCGACGGAGCCTTCCTCGACGGGTCCGGGCCTCGCCTCTGCGCCGCGCTCCGGCGCAAGTCCGGGCCGGTCGAGGTTCCGATGCTCGCGCTGTGCGCCGGAAAGCGCGACGTCAAGCGCGCCCTCGAGGCCGGGGCGAACGACGTCGCCGAGAAGCCCCTCGACTGGTCGATCGTGAGCCGGCGTCTCCTCTGCCTTTACCGGGAGCAGAGAGCCAACACGCAGTCGGAGCGGCTCCGCCAGTTGCTCCGCGAGGCGCACAAGTCCGAGTTCGAGGCGCGCGAGCAGGCGGCGCGGCAGACGTTGATCGATCCCCTCACCGGCCTCCCGAGCCGCCTCGGGCTCTACCGGATCCTGCAGCGGAACCTGACGAGGGCGCGAACCCCCGAGATCGGCGTCGCGCTCCTGACGGTCGACCTGGACGGCTTCACCGACATCAACGAAACCCTCGGCCGGGCCGCGGGCGACGGCGTTTTGAGCCAGGTCGCCGAGCGGCTCTCGACCGGCCTTCGGAACCTCAGGGTCGGCGCCGGTCAGGCACCGGGCCTCATGCTCGCCGCCCGCGTCGGCGGTGACGAATTCGCCCTCATGCTGACCGGCTCCGTCGACTCCGAGAACCTGTCCTCCCTCGGCCGCGCCCTGCTCGTCGGTCTGGCCCGGCCGCTCGCCGCGGGCGGAACGGAAGTCCACCTGAGGGCGAGCCTTGGCGTCGCAGTCGCGCAGGGAGACGCCACGGACCCCGGCGAGCTCCTTCAGCACGCCGAGACCGCCATGTACGAAGCCAAGCGCAGGGGCGGCGGTCAGCTCCTCGCGTACAGCGCCTCGCTGCGGTGCGCGGCGGACTACAAGCTCGGCATGGACCGGCGCCTTCGGGCCGCCTTCGAGAACAGGCAGCTCCTTCTTCACTACCAGCCCGTGATCGAACCCGCGACGCGGCGGGTTCTCGGCGCCGAGGCTCTCCTGCGCTGGCAGGACGGCGAGAACGGCTGGGTGTCGCCCGCGGAATTCGTCCCCGTCGCCGAGGAGACGGGAATCATGGTCCCGATCGGCACGTGGGTGCTGGAGACGGCCTGCCGCCAGCTCCGGACGTGGCTCGATGGCGGCCTTCCCCCGATCCGGATGGCCGTCAACGTCTCGCGCTGCCAGCTCGAAAGGGGCGATCTCGCGGCCGAGGTGGAGCGCGTCCTCGCCCTGACCGGCCTCGACGCGGGCCTTCTCGAGCTCGAGATCAGCGAGCGCGGAACGCTGCGCAGCGAACCGGGCATCGTCGCCCAGCTCCGCAAGCTGAAGGCCCTGGGCGTGAGGATCGTCGTTGACGATTTCGGGATCGGGCAGTCGGCGATCGCCTACCTCAAGCAGTTCCCTCTGGACTCGCTGAAGATCGACCGTTCGTTCATCGTGGGCGCCGAGGACGGAAAAGACGACGCCGTCATCGTCTCGGCCATCGTCGCGATGGCCCACCGTCTCGGCCTCGGCATCGTCGCGGAAGGCGTCGAGACCGAGGGACAGCTCGCGTCCGCGACGGGGCTCGGCTGCGAAGCGGTCCAGGGCTTTTTCTACTCGCGCGCGCTGCCGCCCGCGGACTTCGCGGCGGCCGTGGAACTCGACGAACTCCGCATGCCCTCGTTGAGAGCGACCCTGGCCGGCGGCAACGAGGTGCCATCTTGAAGCTCACACAAACCCGGTTCTCGAGGATCTGCGGCTCGCTCTTCATTGCCCTGCTCGTCTGTTTCGTGGGGCACCGGTCCTCGAGACCCTCCGTCTCTTCAACGATCGTCCAGTCGTCGAGCGCGGCCGAGGCGGAGGCGCTCGTGAAGAGCGTCGGCGGCAGCGTCACGCACGAGCTCGGAATCATCGACGCCGTCGGGGCGGAGCTCACGTCGTCGCAGCTGAGCGCCGTCAAGGATAAAGGCGCGCGGGTCTACGGCGACGCGAAGGTCGAGGTCGCTGGGACCCCGTACCCCAATTCCTCCTTTCCCACGCTCGTCGGCGCGGCGACGCTCCACCAGCAGGGAATCACGGGCAAGGGCGTCACCGTCGCGGTCCTCGATACGGGCTGGTGGTCGGGCTCGAACGCGGAAAAGCAGGACACGTCCAAACACGACCGAGCCATTCGGGCGGAGTACAACGCGATCACGAACAAGGTTGGTGGCCTCGGGGACGACAAGTACGGTCACGGGACGCACATCCTGAGCTTGATCATGGGGAGCCAGCAGGCCGACGACGGGACCTGGCTGGGCATCGCGCCGGACGCCAATCTCGTCGAGGTCATGGCGTTCGACTCGACGGGGGCCGGGACCTACGCCAACGTGATCCGCGGCCTCAACTGGATCCTCGCCAACAAGGCCACGTACAACATCCGCATCCTGAACTGCTCGTTCGCCGCCCCGGCGAAGTCGCGGTACTGGGACGACCCGATCAACCAGGCC
>JBAUSZ010000184.1:0-5414 GCA_049581965.1 Thermoanaerobaculia bacterium
GCCCACCGTCGAGCCACTCGACATCACGCCGCCGGTCCCTCTCGAGACGCCCGCCCCGGCGTATCCCGACCTCGCGCGGCGCGCCCGGGCGGAGGGTAACGTCCTCGTCGAGGCGATGATCGGCGCCGACGGATCCGTCCACGAGGCGCGCATCCTCCGGAGCGCATCTCCGCTCCTCAACGACGCGGCCCTCGAGGCCGTCCGCCGCTGGCGTTACAGCCCGGCGCGCGTCGGCGCGCGGCCCGTCTCCGTGTCCACGAGCGTCGTCGTGACGTTCTCGCGCCGGGGCCTCGACAGGGGGCAGACGCCCTGACGGGACTCAGCGCTGCGGAAACGAAAGAAGCAGCAGGTCCGCGCGCCGCTTGACGCCGTACTTGGACATCACGTTCGAGACGTGGAACTTGGCCGTGCGGCCCGAGATGTGGAGCTTCTTCGCGATTTCCTTGTTGGAGAGGTTCTTCAAGAGCTCGTCGAGGACCTCCCGCTCGCGCGGCGTCAGCGTCGGCGCGCGGCCGACGGGGCGGCGGGGGACGTTCTCGGCCACCGTGGCCGCGACGAACCGCGACAGGAGCGCTCTCGGCACCCAGAAGCCGCCCGCGAGGACCTCGTGGAGGATGCGCGGGAGGTGCTCCGAAGCCTCGGCGAAGGTGACGATTCCCCTGACGCCGAAGCGGAGGAGCCGGAAGGACGTCACTTCGGTGAAAGCCTCCCCCAGGATGATGGTCTTGGCCGAGAGGCCCAGCGAGAGAAGCCCCGGCATGATCTCCTCTCCCGAGCCGCCCGCGTCGAGCTCCACGACGAAGAGGCCGGCGTCGCCGGGAAGCGTCGCCTGAAGGGATGCGGAGAGGCCGGGCTCGATACGGAGCGCGCTGACGTCGAACGGCTCGTCCTTGAGAACGCGCCGGAACTCGGAGAGGGCGAGGGGGTGCTGCCAGAGGAGGCAGACGCGTGTGGGCGGGGTCGCGGTCTCCTTCTTCACGTCCGGGAGCTTATGCGATTCCGCGGCCCGCAAGGAACGGGGCCGCGAGCCGTGCCTATACTCCTCCCGTGCCGCTTCTCGGACGCGAGGCAGACCACTTTCCCGAGGACGTTTTCCGGCTCCCCGTCGCGGACTTTCCCTGGGGCGTCGCCCACGTGAAGAGCCGGACGGAGAAGGCGCTGGCCCGGCACCTCGCCGGGCTCCGGATTCCCTTCTACCTTCCGCTGTGGGAGCGGCGGGTGCGGCGGGGTGGGCGGAGTTTCACGAGCTACAACCCCTTCTTTCCCGGCTACGTCTTCCTCCGGGGGAGCGCCGCGAACCGCGCCGAGGCGCTTCGCAGCAATCTCATCGTGCGGCTTCTCGACGTGCCCGACCAGGCTCTCCTCGACGCCGAGCTTTGCCAGCTGCGCAACCTGCAGGAAACCGGAGCCCCGCTGATTCCGTTCCCCTGGCTGGGCCCGGGCGATGCCGTGCGGATCGAGGAAGGCCCGTTCCGGGGTTATTTCGGCGTCATCGAGCGGGAGAAAGGCGCGCAGCGGCTCATCGTCTCGATTTCGATGCTGCGGCGGAGCGTGGCCGTGGAGCTGGAGCGGGAATCGCTCGCGCCCGACCCCGGCGTGCCGAGCCGGGCCGGTCGATCCTCCCGAGGATGAGGCACAATACTCGGAACGTAATGAGCCGTCGCCCTCGTTTTGCCGTCCTCTTCGGGATCGCGCTCGCTGTGGCGCCGTTCTCTCTCGCCGCGGACGACTTTTCACTCGAGCGCCTGCGTGCTGGCGAGGCGGCTCTCGCGGCGAAGCGGATCCCCGAGGCGGTCGACCAGCTTCGGATCGCGTGTTTCGGGCTCCTCGACCAGGTGGATGCCCTGTCGGAGTGCCTCGTGCACCTGACCCTCGCGCAGGACGCCGCGAAACGGCCCGCAGAAGTCGAGGCGACGCTCGTGCGGTTCCTGGACGTCGAGAAACGTTTCGCTGCCTACGCGAAGGCGACAGTCCCGCAAGAGGCGCGGCGGGATTTCCAGGCGATTCTCCTCTCCCGCGTTCCGCAGGCGACCATCCTCTCGATCCCGTCGCTGGCGTCCCTCGTCGAGACGGAAGAGCAGAAAATCGCCAAGCTGCCGCCTGCCGAACGCGTCAAGGCCCTCGAGGCCGCCGCGCGGCGCGAGCCGGCGGCAACGAAGTGGCTGATTGCCTTGGCCCAGGCGCGCGTCGCGCTCAAGCAGTATCGCAGGGCGCTCGACGACATGGCGAAGCTTCCGGGCGATGCGTGGCCGAGCCATCCGGAGCTTTTCGCCGACCTCTTCGTCTGCGAGGTTGAGACGAAAGACTGGAGCGCGGCCGACGGATCGGAGCCGAGGATTCCGCCGGCTCTCCTGAAGAGACCCGACGTCGAAAAGGCGGTTCGCGACCTCGCGGACGAGCGCGCAAGGCGCACTGCGCGGTGACGACCAGTCGTCGGTTGGGCCGCTGGCGCGAGTTCGGGTGGGGCGGAGCCATCGTCGTGCTCCTGGCGGGCCTGGCGGGACCGCTATCGGCACAGCTCCCCTCGCTGGGATTGCCCTCAGCAGAAATTCCTCAAGAGCGAATCCTCTCGCCGCGCGAGGAGATCGACCGCGCGATCGCCGACAGCCGCTTTCATCTCGGGCCTCTCCGGCTCTCACCGGAACTCTCGGTCCGGGAAGCGACGTACGACAACAACGTGTACGGGACGGCCGAGAATCCCACAGGTGATTTCCGGACGGTGGTCTCCGCCGGCGTCGGTCTCATCCTGCCCGTAACGCCCAACATCTTCATCCGCGCCGGTATTTCTCCTGCGTACACCTGGTATGCGGACTTGAAGGAGCGGCGTTTCTTCGGCGGAACGACTGGTGCCTCGTTGCTCGTCTTTGCCAACCGGTTGACGCTCGAGGGATCTGCCGGCGCATCGCGGGAAGACGTTCTCTTCTCGTCGGAGGCGCAGGGGCGCGTGATCCGCAACCTGGGATCGGCCAAACTCGGCGCCGAGATCCGCCTCCTTTCGCGCTTCTTCATTTACGGCGAGGGCCAGATCCAGCGCTTCCGCTTCACCGGGCCGGGAGCCCAGGTGGCCCTCTTCGATCCAACCCAGACCGACCGGACCGATCGGAGCGTGCGAGCCGAGCTTCGATACCGGTGGGGCAAGGACCTGATTCTTGCAGCCGGTTACGAGGAGACCCGTTCCGAGTTCGTCAGCGCGCCGCAGCAGTACGACAACAGAACGCGGGCCGGCGTCGGGACCATCTACTACGACCGCCAGAGGTTCTTCTTGCGGCTGTCCGGAGCCTACCGCGAACTGAAGCCGACCAATGGCTCCACGGTCACTCGGTTTTCAGGGGTGACCGGCTCGTCGTTCGTTTCCTACACGCTGGCCCGCCCGTTCGACCTCCAGGCCTTTGCGAGCCGGGGGCCGAGTTACGGCCTTTTGAGTCCGTACTACATCTCGACGCGATACGGAGGCGGTGTCGCCCTGCGGGTGGGGTGGCGCCTCAAGCTGCAGGGTTTCGCGAGCGCGGGCACGGATGACTACTCGACGCCCTTTCTCGTTCCCGGGGGTCAGCTCGTCGACCGGAAGGACAGCACCACGAATTACGGCGGCGGCCTCGATTTTCTCTTCTCGTCGCGATTCCAGGTGAGGTTCGTGGGCAGCGAGGACCGCTATAATTCCAACGTGTCGATCTACGACCGCTCCTTCTTCCGGTGGTTCGTGTCTCTGAATCTCGGCGGAAACTTGCTCCGATGAAGCGGTCGTCGCGTGGCACCCTTGTTCTGTGCTTCGCACTGGCGCTCACGGTGGGCGCCCGCGCCCAAGACCTGGCCGGCGAGTACCGGGTCGGCCCGAGGGACCTCATCGAGATCAAGGTCCTCGAGCTTCCCGACCTGAACGTGGAGCGGCGTGTCAACGACAGCGGGACGATCGCGCTGCCGATGGTCGGGGACTTCACGGTCTCGGGGATGACGGCGGGTGAGATCCGCAGCCAGCTCGAGACGCTTCTGAAGACGAAGTACGTGAATCGCGCCGACGTCTCGGTCGTCATCAAGGACTTCGCGAACAAGCCCGTGTCCGTCCTCGGCGCGGTTCACAAGCCGGGGTCGCTCAACATCTCGGGCCGGTGGACTCTCCTGCA
The DNA here is from genome assembly GCA_049581965.1 of Thermoanaerobaculia bacterium. Classification (GTDB taxonomy): domain Bacteria; phylum Acidobacteriota; class Thermoanaerobaculia; order UBA5066; family UBA5066; genus Fen-183. The sequence goes on from JBAUSZ010000184.1 coordinate 4,122, forward strand.
GGCCATCTCGGCCGCGGGAGGCTTGACGGATGGGGCCGGGCGGAAGATCTACGTCCTTCGCCGGAGCGACAACGGGCTCGCGGACACCCTCGAGGTCTCGACCGACGACCTCTTCCGGAACGCCTCGCAGATGTGGAACGTCCCGATCTACCCGTCGGACATCGTGAACATTCCGGGAAAGAGTACGATCCGGATCTTCTGCATCGGCGAGGTCAAGACGCCCGGCGCCGTCGATTTCTCGGCCGACGACCGGATCACACTTCTCTCGGTGCTCGCGAAGGCCGGAGGGGTGACCGACCGCGCGTCGAAGACGATCCGGATCAAGCGGCGCGACGCTTCCGGGAAGGACATCGAGACCGAGGTCGACTACAAGAGGGTGCTCTCGGGCAAGGACGTCGACCCGACGCTCAAGGCCGACGACGTCGTCGTGATCAAAGAGTCTTTCTTCTAGATCCCTCCGTTCGGTCACAATTCCGGTTGTCGTGATCGAGGTTCACTTCCACTGCCTGCCCCGGATCGACGACGGCCCGGCGTCGTGGGACGAGGCCGTGGCGCTCTGCCGCGCGGCCGCGGCGGAAGGCACGACGCGGATCGTCGCGACGCCGCACGTCCTCCGGGGCACCTGGGTGAACACGAACCCCGTCGCCCGCGAGCGCCTCGTGCACGCCCTGAACGAGCGGCTGGGAGGGAACCCGCACGTCCTTCCGGGCTGCGAGTACTACTACGCGGACGAGGTGATCGCGCTCGCGAACAAGGGTCCGACGAGCCCCCTGACCGGCCTCGCACGCGGCGACTACCTGCTGGTGGAGATGGGCCCCGGCCCGCTTCCGCCGACCCTCGTGTCGGTGCTCCACGAGCTGAAGGTCTTCGGGTACAACGCGATCGTCGCGCACCCGGAACGCCACCCCGCCTTCGCGCGGCACCCGGAGAAGCTCGCCGAGCTGGTGAGGAAGGGCACGCTCGCCCAGATCACGGCGGGCAGCCTCCTCGGCGACTTCGGAAAGACCGCCCAGAAGGCGTGCGAGGAGTTTTTCCGGATGGGCCTCGTGCACGCGGTGGCCTCGGACGCGCATTCCATGGCGCGGCGGCCCCCGCGGATGGGTCCGGCGCGCGAGAGAGTGCGCAAGAAGTGGGGCGCCGAGGCCGAGCGGGGTCTCTTCGTCGAGAACCCCGAGGCCATCCTCGCGTCGCGCCCCGTCCCGTTCACGGGCTCCTGATCAGCGCTCAGGCTTGGAGGGGGCTGTGTGCCCTTCGACGCCCGCGCGTGCTGTTTGAGCGCAGCGAGTTCACGCG
>JBAUSZ010000185.1:0-2825 GCA_049581965.1 Thermoanaerobaculia bacterium
CCGGGCGGCAGCGAGACCCGGCCCCGCGGCGTGTCGTCCACCCAGACGTCGAGAGCGACCGGGCGCCCGTCCTCTCGCGCGTTGCGGACCGGCAGGACGATCGTGGCGGCACCTCCTTCGGGCGGACCGGGGATCCTCCAGGCGGCGGCGGCGCCTGTCCAGCGGAACGGGCGGCCATCGGGTTCCGATTCGATCCCCCAGACGCCGGCGTCGGGCGCAGGCCGGAAGGCGGCGTCCGCCGTCCGCGTCTCGAAAAGGCGGGCGGCGACACCGCCGAGCGCACAGACGAGGGCGCCCGCGAGGACGACGGGTACGAGCCCGACGAGAAGTCGCGCCGTGCGGCCGTCCTCCCGAAGAGGCAGTCGGCCCGTGAGGACGGCCACGAAAGCGGCGACTTCCGGGTAGACGAGATGAGAGCCGAAGAGAAAAATGACGAGGAGACCGATCACGGACGCGGCCGCGGCCGCATCACCGAGCGGGCCGTGGCCCCCGCCGAGGGCGAGCGCGCGCCCGGCGCCGCGCGCGAGGCCGACGAGGAGAAGAGCGAGAAGCGCCGCGCCCGCGAGCCCGGACTCGGCGAGCGTCCCGAGGTAGAGCGACGGCGGGTTGTCGGTCGTCTTCACGGCGTGGCCGAGTGTCTTCGCGGCGACGTCGGGGAACTCGATTTGGAAGGACGCGAGCCCGAGTCCGGCGACCGGATGCTCGCGAAAGATGGCCCATGCGCCTTCGTAGAGGAGGAGCCGCCCCCGCGTCTGCTCGAAGGGGGCGGGCTCGGCTCGCAGAAGCGCCTCGACCCGCGAGAAAAGTGCAGAACGTCCCCCGGGCCGCGGCCAGGATACGGCGGCCGCGAGCGTGCACGCGCCGAGGATCGCGAGCGTGCCGATCGACGTGGCGACGCGGCGGCGCGTGCCGCGTCCTGCGCCGGCCGCAAGGCGGGTGAGTCCCCAGAGGACGAAGACACTGGCGGCCGTGATCGTGCCCACGAGGCCCGCGCGCGAGCCAGAGTCCGCGAGAACGACGAGGAGTGCCGCGCCGACGGCGGCCGAGGCGAGGCGTCGCGCCCAGCCCCCCGCGGCGGCGCCCGCGAGAAGAGGCGTCGCGAGCAAGGCGACGGCGACGCCTGCGGCCGACGGGTCCGTGAACGTGCTCTGGACGCGATGCCACTCGGCCCAGCGCTCGGAGCGGAGCAAGGGCAGGGCCCCGGCCTTCTGGAAAATCGCAACGCCGCCCGCGACCCCGCCGGAGGCGAGGAGAGCGCGATCGAGCCAAACGCGGCCGCCCGCGTGCACGAGCCGGCCGGCTGCGCGGTGAAGGCCTGCGGCGGCCAGGAGAGGGAGAAGCGCGGTGAGGATCGCGGGCGCCACCTGTCCGGCATCGGCGCCGAGTCCGTTCAGCGTGTGGGGCGGAGGAACGCCGCGGGCGAGCAGGTAGCTCGTGCGAAAGCCCACGTAGGTCGCCACGCCCGAGACGGCCGAGAGAGCTGCGAAGGCGCGCCAGGCGGCCACGAGAGGCGAGGAGAAAGGCGGAGCGTGCGGCTCGTACACCTCGCGCAGGGCCGCGCCAGCGAGGTACCCGAAGAGGAGGATCGAGCCGGCGGCGGCGGGTTCCCTGGCACCGAACGCGAGCGCGGAGACGCCCGCAGCCGTCGCGGAGACGAGCGCGGCGACGAACGCGGGCCGCGGCGCGGCGAGCGCGAAGGCGAAAAGGAGAATCGCGACGGCGGCTACCGCCGAGCGGTAGGCCGCCAGCGCGGGCAAGAGAACGGGCAACGCGCCGCACGCGAGGGCTGCCCAGCCAAGGCTCGCGAGAAGCGCCGTCGCCGTCCGGCTCACAGCCCCTCCGCGGCGATGCGAACGCCGAGGCGGCGGGCGTCGGTACCGCCCGACAGCTCGCGAGGAACGAACGTCGGGCTTGCCTCGAGACGGACGACCGTGCCACCGGGCGGGACGTCGACGCGAACGTCGCGCGTCTCGCCGGCCGTCAGCTCGAGCCGCTCGGCGGGACGTCCGTCGAGGTCGACGCTCACGACGACGGTCGCGCCGTCGGGACGCGCGTTCTGCACGCGGAAAAAAGCGGCTGTCTCACCCCTCCTGAGGCCCCGGTACGCAACGGGGCCGGCCCAGTGAAACTCGTTGCCGGGCCGGGCGGGGTAGACGCCCGCCCAGAGGGCGGTCTTGAACGGCGCCTCGGGCCGTCGCGTGGGCGCCGCGGCAAACGCCGCTCCGAGGATGCCCGCGCCCGCGAGGATGCCCGCGGTCCTCGTGCCCTGCCGGCTCCCGCTGGCGGGCGCTCGCGCGTCGCGAGCGTCCCGGCGCGGAACGACGATGAAACCCGCGACGAGGCTCGTGAGGAGGCCGATCTCGAAGAAACGCGTGTGCGAGCCGGTCTGGGATGCGACGAAAAGACCCGCGAGCGCGATACCCGCTCCGCGGGCCGCGGGGTCGATCGGACCGCGCGCGAACGCGGCGTCGAAGGCCCGCGACAGGAGCGGAACCGTCGCGAGGAGCGCGAGGAGAAGGCCGGGCAGCCCGCACTCGGCCGCCACGTCGAGGAGGGCGTTCGTCGCGCTGTCCGTCACGGTGACCGACCCGTGCCTCTTCGCGTACGCCGCCGGAAACTCGTACGGGAAGCCGGCGAGGCCGACGCCCGAGAGGGGCTCGTCGGCCGTCATCTCGAACGCCGTGCGCCAGAAGACGACCCGGTGGTTCGCGAACTGGGCGAACGAACGCGCCGAGAGCGCCGCGCCGAGGCGGCTCGCGAGGCCGCCGGCGGCGATCTCGACTCCGCGGGGGAGGAGGCGCACGGCGAGGACGCCGGACCCGACG
>JBAUSZ010000186.1:0-16817 GCA_049581965.1 Thermoanaerobaculia bacterium
GTGCCGGGGCGCTCCCGCCCCTGCCGGGAGGAGCCGGTCGAGAGAGCCGTTCAGCGAGACGTTCCCTCCGTAGGTCTCCACCCACGAAGACGAGAGGATTCTCCCGACCGTGCGGGCGGAACTCGCCGCGCCGGCCACGCCCGAGAACGGCACGACGAAGGCGAACGGGAGGAGCGCGGCGCCCAGCGCGGCGAGCGCCGCGCGCCAGCGTCCCACGAGGACGAGGAGTGCCGCGGCGAGCAGGCCGAACGGCTTGAGGGCGATCGAGAGGCCGAGAAGCGCCCCCCCGCCGGCCTCGAACCCGCTGTCCAGCCGCTCACGTGCGAGGACGAGGAAAAGGAGGACGAACGCGTTTGCCTGAAGGTTCCACTGTGTCGCCGCGAATGGGGCGAAGAGGAGCGCGAGAACGAGGACACGCGCCGAACCCTTGGCGACGCGGACGGCGCTCGCGGCAAGCGCCGCCGCCGAGGCGGCGGCCCAGATCCACGCCGCCGCAAACGGCGGAAGGAACGTAAGGGGTACGAGGGCGACCGCGAGGAGCGGCGGGTAGAGGTACGGGTGGACGCCCGCGTAGGGGTCATGGCCGGCGCGCAGGGCCGCCGACGCCTCGAGATAGGCGCGAAAATCGGTGCCACGACCCGTGAGCAGCGGCTCCGCCGCGAAGGCGAGCGCGGCGGCGAAGACGGCGAGAGCGAGGAGCCGGGCGCGCTTGTCCACGTTCCCGCCCGAGCCTCAGCCCGCCAGCTTCTCCTGGATCGGCGTGATGGACCGGGCCCTGCCGGTCGCCTCATCCACGTCCACGATCGCGCCGCAGAGGCGCACGTCGCGCGTGGCCGTCTCCATCGACCGCGGCGTCTGGTACAGGAACTTCTCGAGGATGTTCTTCGGGTCGAAGCCGATGATCCCCTCGTAGGCGCCCGTCATTCCGGCGTCGCCCTGGTAGGCGGTGCCCTTCGGCAGGATCCGGGCGTCGGCCGTCGGCACGTGCGTGTGCGTCCCGATCACGCACGACGCGCGCCCGTCGAACCACCAGCCGACCGCCTGCTTCTCCGACGTCGCCTCGGCGTGGATGTCCACGACGACGACCCTCATCTCCGGGCGCTTTGCGCGCATCTCGGCGAGCGCGGCGTCGCCGACGCGGAACGGCGAGTCCGTGTTCGCCATGAAGACCTGCCCCTGGAGGTTCAGGACGCCGACGGGAATCCCGGCGGCCGTCGTCTGGATCGTCCAGCCGCGGCCCGGGTTGCCGGGCGGGTAGTTTGCCGGGCGAAGCAGGTTCTCGAGGTCGTCGAGGAGTGGAACGAAGTCCTTCTTGTCCCAGATGTGGTTTCCGGACGTGAAGACGTCGATGGGCAGCTTCGACATGTCGGCGAAGAGCTCGGCCGTGACGCCAAACCCGCCGGCCGCGTTCTCGATGTTCACGACCGTGAAGTCGACGTGCTCGCGGGCGATCAGCTTCTCGAGCATGCCGAGGGCGCGCCGTCCGGGCTTCCCCACCACATCTCCGATGAACAAGAGCTTCATGTACCGGCCTGGAAGATTTCTTTGAAGGGAAATAGGGCGCAGCGCCCCTCTTTCCTTCTAAGAAGATCTTCTTCCTTACTTCGCAAAGTCCACGGCCCGTGTCTCTCTGATGACTGTGATTTTGATTTGTCCCGGATACTGGAGCTCGGCCTCGACGCGCTTGGCGATGTCCTTGGACATCCAGAGGCACTCGTCGTCCGAGATCTTCTTCGCGTCCACGATCACGCGCAGCTCGCGGCCCGCCTGGATCGCGAACGTGCGCTCGACACCCTTCATGCCTTCCGTCATCTTCTCGAGCTTCTCGAGGCGCTTGACGTAGGTCTCGAGAATCTCGCGGCGGGCGCCGGGACGCGCGGCCGAGATCGCGTCGGCGGCGTTGACGAGAACCGCTTCGATCGTGCGCGGCTCGTAGTCGCCGTGGTGACACTCCATTCCGTGGACGACGGCCTCCGTCTCGCCGTATTTCTTGAGGATCTGCCGGCCGAGCTCGAGGTGGGTCCCCTCCTGCTCGCGGTCGACGGCCTTGCCGATGTCGTGGAGGAGCCCCGCGCGCTTGGCGACGGCGACATCCGCGCCCAGCTCGCTCGCGAGGTGGCATGCGGCCCAGCCGACCTCCTTCGAGTGCTGCAGGACGCTCTGGCCGTAGCTCGTGCGGTACTTGAGGCGCCCGAGGAGCTTGACGACCTCGGGGTGGAGGTCGGCGATCCCGAACTCGAACGCCGCCGCCTCGCCGGCCGCCTTGACGTCCTGCCAGAGCTCCTCACGCACCTTCTCGACGACCTCCTCGATGCGGGCCGGATGGATGCGCCCGTCCTGGATGAGGCGCTCGAGCGCGCGGCGCGCGACCTCGCGGCGGATCGGGTCGAACGACGAGAGAAGGATCGCCTCGGGGGTGTCGTCGATGATGATGTCGACGCCGGTCGCGGCTTCGACGGCGCGGATGTTCCGGCCCTCACGGCCGATGATCCGGCCCTTCATGTCGTCGGACGGGAGGTCGAGGACCGACACGGTCGTCTCGACGACGTGGTCGGACGCCATGCGCTGGATCGTCATCGACAGGAGGCGCTTCGCCTTCCAGTTCGCGCTCTCGACAGCGTCTTCCTCGATCCGGCGAACCAGGCCCGTCGCCTCGAGGCGTGCCTCGTTCTCGAGCTCGCGGATGAGGTCGCGCTTGGCCTGTTCGGCCGTGAGGCCGGCGATGGCCTCGAGCTTGAGGCGCTGCTCGGCGACGATCGCGTCGGCCCTCTCGCGGGCCTCGTCCTCCAGCTCGTCCAGGCGCGCCTCGCGCTTCCCGAGGTTCTGGGCGCGATTCTCGGAATCCTGTTCGCGCTTCTCGGCCGCGGCGATCTTCTTGTCGAGCGTCTCTTCCTTCTGGAGAAGCCGTTTCTCCTGGTCGAGCAGCTCGGCGCGCCTCCTGGCGGCCTCCTGCTCGGCGGCTTCGCGAGCCTTGAGGTTGCGCTCCTTGGCGTCCAGCTCGGTCTTCTGGGCTGCGGCCTCCGCCTTGCGCAGCGCGGCCTCGGCCGCGAGCTTCGCCTCTTCCCGGACCTTCTTGGCCTCGAGCTCGGCCTCGGCCCTCGCGAGCGACGTCGCGGCGCGCGAGCGAAGCGCCCAGATGAGGACGCCGACGGCGAAGACCGCGAGCGCGGCCTCCACGGCGATGACTTGGATCGAACTCACGGGTCTATCCCCCTCTAAACGTTCGTTTGAGAGGGTGATCCGGGACTAGAGCGCGACGGGATCCTGGAGAGTTCCCTCCGGAGTGGCCCGGTAAGGGCCCCCCGCCTCGGCCGTGTGGGAAAAGTCGATTGAACCCGTCAATAGACAGGGGGAGTCCCCGGGGCAGACCATTAGTTCCCCCGAAGGGGCGTCACAGGACGGCCCATGTGCGGTGGCTCCACGATAAGAATATCGGTTCAAGGACATATCCCATTCACGCACCGCGCAGGGTGCCGATCGATTCGTTTCCGGCCCTCGCCGGAGCTGAGGGAGACGTCTTCAGGACTTCGTCGAGCTTTTCCACGAGGCGGCTCGCCCGTGTGGCGAGACGGCCCGGATCACCCTCGGAGCCTGACTTGGAACGGAACTGGTAGAACTCGTCGGAGATGTTGAGAGCGGTCAGGATGGCGATCTTCGTGGCGTCGATCGTCGGCGCATGCTCCGAGACCTCGCGCATCTTCCTGTCGACGAAGCCGGCCAGCTCCCGGATGTAGCCGGGATCTCCGGCGGCTCTCACGGAGTACGTCTGCCCGAAGATTTCGACCTGCGTGACGCTGGGTTTCGCCATTTTTCCCCGCGGCTCGCGCCGCGCCGAGAGGATAGCATGCGCTCTTACGCCTAGTCCGCGCCCGCCCCGGTCTCCAGCGCCCGCAGGACGCGCTCGATGCGCTCCCTCACCGCGTTGCGTTCGTCCTCGTACTTCGCGAGAAGCATGGCGGCCTCGCCGCCGGCGTCGCTCGAAGCCTTCGCGGCGGCGAGGGTGGACTTGAGCCGCGCGTTCTCGGCGGCCAGGCCCTTGACGACGACCGCGAGCGCCTCCACGCGCGATTCGATGGCTTCCAGCATCGGCTCGAGGGGCGCTTCGGCCTTCTCGGACTTCCCTTTCGCTTCCTTCACGTTTCCTCCTCAGGCCGGCGCGGGCACGCCGTCCACCTTCGCCCCTTCGAGCGCGAGGAGGCGGCGGGCTGCCGCGTCGCGCCAGCCATTGACGTCCTCGCGCGCGAGCGAGCCGCGCGGGGACCCGAAACGCAGTGTCATGGTCGTCTTGGCGCAGCCCTCGGGGACGCCGGGGCCGCGGTAACGCCCCTTCGCCTCGACGGCGACGAGTTCCGTGGGCGCGCCGCGGCGCACGGCGGCCTCGAGGACGGCCCAGGGAGTCGCGAGCGCGTGCGTCACCGTGAGATCCACCTCGCTGCCAGGGAATCGCGAGGGCGGCTCGACGGCCGTCTCGGCGGGCGGCAACGCCGAGGCGAGAACCTCGAGGTCGAGATCCGCCACGACGGGGTCGGTCAGGTCCCACGCGGCGGCGAGGGAGGGCTCGAGGACGCCCACCCAGCCGGCCTCGCGCCCCGCGCACAGGATGCTGGCGGCACGCCCCGAGGCGAGGAACGAAGAGAAACGAAGATTTTCCTTGAAGGTAACAGGGGCCGACGCGCCTCCCAAGCCGAGTCCCTTCATGAGCGCATCTGCGATTCCCGCCCCTTCGAAGAAATCCGAAATCGCCGGCTCCGTCTGCGACCAGTGGCGGCTCCTGGCGCCGGCGAGGAGGATCGCCACTCTTTCCTTCTCAATGATTCTCCCGTCTCCCCCGGTCTTCTCTTCGGCAGAAATCTCCTTTTTCCTCTCCGGATTCCACCCGAAGCTCGTCCCGAGCTCGAAAAGAGCGAGGTCCTTCAGGCCCCGCCGCACGTTGTGCCGCGCGCTCTGGAGGAGGCCGATCACGGGCGTCGCGCGGAGCGTCGTGTACGGCTCCCCAAGCGCATTGTCGATGACGACGGGCGGGCCCGGCGCGGCGGATGCGAACGGAGCGTTCTCGGCGTCCGCCACGAAGGAGTACGTCTGGCACTCGACAAGACCCATTCCCGAGAGAAGGTCGCGGGCGCGGTCGGACAACTGCGCCTCGCGCGTGACGGTCCTGGGAACGAAGGCCGCGGGAAGCGTTTCGGGAAGGCGGTCGTAGCCTTCGCACCGAATGACCTCCTCGATCAGGTCTTCCTCCGCCGTCACGTCGACCCGCCAGCTCGGGACCACCACGCGGACGACTCCGCCATCCCTCTCGGGCGCGAAGCCGAGGTCGCGGAGGATCTCCACGACGCGGTCCGCCGGGATGGCCATGCCGAGAAACGCCTCGAGCCGCGCGAGACGGAGGGCCGGCCTCGCGGGCGCTGGCGCATCCGCGCGCTCGTCGAGCACGCCTTTCGCGACGGTCCCACCGCAGTCGGCGACGATGAGACGCGCGGCGCGGTTCAGCCCGTCGACCGTCGCCTCGGAATCCGTCCCGCGCTCGAAGCGGTGCGAGGCGTCCGTGTGCATCCCGAGCGAGCGGGCCGTCTTCCGGACGGCTCCGGCGTGGAAGTGCGCGCTCTCGAGCAGGATGCGGGTCGTCTTCTCCGAGATCGCGGTTGCGAGGCCGCCCATGACGCCCGCGAGGGCGATGGGCTTCTCGGCGTCGGCGATCACGAGGTGCTGCGCCGTGAGCGTGCGCTCAACGCCGTCGAGCGTCACGAGCGTTTCCCCCGCCTTCGCGCGCCTCACGACGATCGTGGGGAGCCCATCGGCACTCTTCGCGAGCGCGTCGAGGTCGAAGGCGTGAAGCGGCTGGCCGATGTCCCAAAGGACGTGGTTCGTCGCGTCGACCGGCGACGAGATCGGACCCTGGCCGATCGCGGCGAGGCGCCGGGCGACGGCGCCGGAGGCCTGCCGAATCTTCACGCTTTCGACGACCCGGGCCGAGTAGCGCGAGCACAGGGCCGGCTCGGCGACGACGACGGCTGCGCGCGTCCCGACGGGCGCGCCCGTCTCCGGTACGGGCGCCGACGCCTCGGCATCGGCGAAAGCGCGGCCGAGCGCGACGGCGGCCTCCCGCGCGAGCCCGCGGTGATTCATGCCGTCCGGGCGGTTCGCCGTGATCTCCACATCGTAGACGGTCCCGTCACCCGTGCCCTCGACGCCCTCGACGATGAACCCGACCGCCGTCAGGCGCTCGCCGAGGGTCTTCGGGTCGGGCGCGGGGCCAGGCAGGTACGAGGCGATCCAGGAGTAAGCGAACTTCACGTCACGCCCACACCCGGTCGAGGAACCGCACGTCGTTCTCGAAGAAGAGGCGCAGGTCCGGGACGCCGTAGACGAGGAACGCAATCCGGTCGATGCCCATGCCGAACGCGAACCCGGAGTATTTCTCGGGGTCGATCCCGCCGTTTCGGAGCACGTTCGGGTGGACCATCCCGGCGCCCATGATCTCGATCCAGCACGAGCCCGAGCACGGGCGGCACGGGGCGCCGGCCGCCTCGCCCGTCCCGTTGCAGAAGACACATGAGACAGCCACGTCCACACCCGGCTCGACGAACGGAAAGTACGTCGGGCCGAAGCGGACCTTCGTCTCGGGAGAGAAAAGCCTCCGAGAGAACGCCGCGAGCGTGCCCTTGAGGTCGGCGAACGTGATGCCCTCGCCCACCGTGAGGCCTTCCAGCTGGTGGAACACCGGCGAGTGGCGGGGGTCGATGTCGTCCTTGCGGTAGACGCGGCCCGGGATCACGATCCGGATCGGCGGCTCTTGCGAGAGCATCGTCCGGATCTGTACCGGCGAGGTGTGGGTCCTCAGGAGGAGCCGGTGGCGCCCTTCCCCGCCGTCCTTCACGAAGAACGTATCCACGGCGTCACGCGCCGGGTGGTCGGTCGGGAAGTTCAGCGATCCGAAGTTGAGCCAATCGCTCTCGACCTCGGGGCCGCGGGCGACCTCGTAGCCCAGCGCGAAAAAGGCCTCTTCCATGCGGCGCCGGACGACCGTCAGCGGGTGCAGCCGCCCGACTCGAGGGGCACGCGGGGGAAGCGTCACGTCCACGGCAAGAGCCCTCTGCTTCTCGCGACGCTCGAAGAGAACCGAAGATTCCTCGAGTGAAGAGAGGGCGGCCTCGACGTCCTTCTTGAGCGAGTTGACGGCGGCGCCTGCCGCGGCTTTCCGTTCCTTCGGAACTTCCTTGAGTCCCTTCAGCAGGTCCGTGACGATTCCCTGTTTCTGGCCGAGCCACTTGACGTGGAACGCGCGCACGTCCGCCGGGAGGAGGCCGCTCGCCGCGGCCTTCCCCTGCGCGGTCTTCAACTCCTCGAAGAAAACTCTTCGCTTCTCTTCGACGGTCTCGAGCAGCTCCGACACCGCTCGCGCGCGCTAGGCGTTCGCGGGCGCGTTCGCGCCCGCCGCCGGGAGCCCGAGGGCGGACTTGGCGGAGGCCACGAGCGACGCGAACCCCTTCGGGTCCTCGACGGCGATCTCGGCGAGCACCTTGCGGTTCACGTCCGAGCCGGCCTTCTTGAGACCCGCCATGAGCTTGCTGTAGCTCATGTCGTGGTCGCGGGCGGCGGCGTTGATGCGCACGATCCACAGGCCGCGGAACTCGCGCTTCTTCTGCTTGCGGTCGCGGGTCGCGTAGACGAGCGACCGTTCGACCTGAAGCTCGGCGATCCGGAAGCAGTTGTGCTTGGTTCCGTAGTAGCCCTTCGCGAGCTCGAGCACCCGCACGCGGCGATTCTTCCTCTTGGGTCCACGCTTGACGCGAGGCATGTTTGATTCTCCTTAGGTGGCGTTCGGCTCAGGCGTAAGGGAGCATCGAGCGGACGTTCTTCGTGTCGGCCTTCGACACGAGGCCGGCCTTCTTGAGGCCCCGCAGGCGGCTCGCATTCTTCTTCGTCAGGATGTGGCGCCTCATCGCGTGACCGCGCTTGAACTTCCCGGTCGCGGTCTTGTGGAAGCGCTTCGCGGCGCCCCGGTGCGTCTTTCTCTTCTGACCGGCCATGACAGGCCTCCTTTTGCGGACGTTCTCTAGTGCTTCTTGATCGGGCTGAGGATCTGATGCATCCGGTTTCCCATCATCTCGGTCCCGGACTCGGCGTGCGCCTTGCCCTCGAGGTCCTTGATGAGCCGGTCGAGGACCTTCCGCCCGTTGTCGAGGCGCGACATCTCGCGTCCGCGGAACTGCACCGTCGCCTTGACCTTGTCCCCTTCTTCGAGGAACCGGACGATGTTGCGGAACTTGAAGCCGTAGTCGTGCTCGTCGATGTTGGGCCGGAACTTGATTTCCTTGACCTGGGTGACCTTCTGCTTCTTCTTGGACTCGTGCTCTTTCTTCTTCTTCTCGAACGTGAACTTCCCGAAGTCCATGATCTTGCAGACCGGCGGGTCGGCCTGCTCGGCAATCACGACGACGTCGAGGCCTTCCTCTCGTCCTTTCGCGAGCGCCGCCTGGGGCTCGAGGACGCCGAGCTGCTCGCCCGTGGACGAGATCACCCGGACGCTCTTGAAGCGCAGGATGTATTCGTTGATCGGGGAGTTCTTGGTCGGGGGGATCCGGGGACCACCTCTGAAGAATGCGATGGGGATTTCCTCCTTCTGTTGGCGAGCGGTTGACGTTCGTTCTCTTGCTTCGAGGTTGTCGTCGTTTCGTAAGGCCGCTAGGAGATCTTCTTAGAAGGTGAAGAGGGGGACGGCGCAGCGGCGGCTCCGGCGTGCCAGTTGCGGCTCCGGCCGTCCACCGCGTTCTTCATCATTCGAAGCAAATCTTCAATCTTCTGGTCCTTGAATTCCCCGCCGTGGCGGACGCGGAGGGAGACGGTGCCCGCCGCGGCCTCCTTCTCGCCGACGATCAGGAGGGCGGGGACCTTTTCGAGCTCGCCGTTGCGAATCTTCGCGCCGAGCTTTTCGTTGCGAGCATCGATGCTGGCCCGAATCCCGGCTTCTTTTACCTTTCTAAGAATCCCCTCCGCGTATTCATTGAACTTCTCCGACACAGGCACGAGACGGACCTGCTCCGGCGCGAGCCAGAACGGGAAGTCGCCGCCCGTGTGTTCGATGAGGATCCCGAGGAAACGCTCGAGCGACCCGAGGATGGCGCGATGGAGGATGACGGGCCGTCGCTTGCTCCCGTCCTCGGCCGTGTAGTGCAGGTCGAAGAGCTCGGGAAGGTTGAAGTCGCACTGGAACGTCCCGAGCTGCCACGGCCGCCCGATCGCGTCGTTCACGCGAAAGTCGATCTTCGGCCCGTAGAACGCGCCGTCCCCCGGGGACACGACATACGGCCGTCCCGTCGCCTTCAGGGCCGCCTCGAGCACCCTCTCGGCGCGGTCCCAGATCTCGTCACGGCCGACGCGCTTCTCCGGCCGCAGTCCGAGGGAGATGTCCACGTCCTTGAAGTCGAACGCTCCGTAGACCTCGTCGACGAACGTGAGGAACGACGCGACCTCGCGGTCGATCGCCTCGGGAGCCGCGAAGATGTGCGCGTCGTCCTGCGAGAAGGACCGGACGCGCGTGAGGCCCTGCGTCACGCCGGACTTCTCGTAGCGGTGGAGCCGGGCGAAGTCCGCGTAGCGAACGGGCAGGTCGCGGTAGCTCCACGCCTGCGACCGGAACAGCAGGCAGTGGCCGGGACAGTTCATCGGCTTCACGCCGAACTCGCGCTCGTCGACCTCGACGAAGAACATGTTCTCGCGGTAGTTGCCCGAGTGCCCGGACGTCGTAAACAGCTCCTCGTCGAAAATCTGCGGCGTCAGGACCTCCTGGTAGCCGTACTTCACGTAGAGCTCCCGGATCCACTCGATCAGGAGGTTGTAGATCGTCGCCCCCTTCGGCAGGAAGAACGGCGACGCGGGTGCCCACGGGTGGAAGACGAAGAGGCCCAGCTCCTTGCCGAGCTTGCGGTGGTCGCGGGCCTTCGCCGCCTCGAGGCGGGCAAGGTGCTCGTCCAGCTCCTTCTGCGTGAGAAAGACCGCTCCGTAAATGCGCTGGAGCATCGGGTTGCGCTCGTCGCCCTTCCAGTAGGCGCCGGCGGCGTGCGTGAGCTTGAAGACGCCGAGCTTCCCGGTGGACGGGACGTGCGGGCCGCGGCAAAGGTCGATGAAGTCCTTCTGCTCGTAGCACGAGAGGCTCCCCTCGGGAATGCCCGCGACGATCTCCACCTTGAGGGGGTCGTTCTGCGCCTCGAAGATCCCGACGGCTTCCGCCTTCGACATTTCCTTGCGGACGACGACGTTGTCCTCGGCGACGATCTTCCTCATTTCGGCCTCGATCTTCTCGAGGTCCTCGGGCGTGAAGGGCCGGCCCGGGTCGAAGTCGTAGTAGAAGCCGTTCTCGATCGCGGGGCCGATCCCGATCTTCACGCCCGGAAACAGGCGCTTGACCGCGTTCGCGCAGAGGTGAGCCGTCGAGTGCCGGTAGAGCTCGAGCGCATCCGGGTGCCTGGGCGTGACGACCTCGAACTTCCCGGACTCCGTGAGCGGACGCGAGAGGTCGAGGACACGATCGCCCAGCTTCACGCCGAGGGCGTCCTTCGCGAGCCGCGGGCCAATCGACGCGGCGACGTCGCGGCCGGTGGTCCCTCGAGGAACCTCCTTGACCGTGCCGTCCGGCAGCGTCAACCGAATGACGCCGTCCGCCTCGTGCTTCGCGACCGCAGACATGGCTCGACCCTCTCTTCCTTCTCAGAAGAAAAACGACGTCGGGTCTGCTTCTGGGCTGCAGGGGGTGCGAGAGGTTGGTAGGCGCTAGCGGACTCGAACCGCTGACCCCTTCCGTGTGAAGGAAGTGCTCTACCGACTGAGCTAAGCGCCTTCGAGCTGCCGTTCGGCGGCGGCACGGGAGAGGGGGCGGCTGGTAGGCGCTAGCAGGATCGAACTGCTGACCCCTACCGTGTCAAGGTAGTGCTCTACCGCTGAGCTAAGCGCCTGAGTGTTCCGCTTTTGTCTCTCCGAGGGCTGCCGCCGGGGGCCGTTCGCTTGTGGAACGTCTTTTTGAGCCCCGACCTCGACCCGGATCGTCTTCTCCAAAGAGCATTTCCGGCGTTTCCGCCGGAGCGGCGGAGGATAGCACAGCGAGCGCGGCCTCAGCCGCCGCTCAGTCTCCGACGTGGATCTTGACGTCGTAGGGCGCCGGATGCCCTTTCCCGGTCTCGACGAGGTCGCGCAGGCTGAGGAGGAACGTCGCCCACTTCGTCGAGCAGTGGTGCATGAACTCGACGGCTTTCTTCCAGCCCGTGTGCTTGAAGAGGACGATCGTCTGCCCGTCCCTCCACGCGAGGTCGAACGTCACCCGGGTACCGACCCACTCCGGGGGACCGTCGACGCACCGCCAGCGGACGCGGCGCCCGGCGGCCTCGACAACATTCATTCGGCAGAACCCAAAGTCGATCGTGCCGCCCTTGCGCGCGACTCCCTTCGTGTCCGACACCCACCAGCCGCGAAGGCCTTCGATGGACGCGAGCGCGCGTCGGACGCGGGGCATTGGGGCGGCGACTCCCACGCGATGAAGGATGTCGGGCATCAGGTTCTCCTTTCTTTCAGCGGCCTGCCCACGTGTCGAGCGGGCGCCCGGTTTCGAGCAGAGACTTGAGGCTGGACAGGACGCGCGGCCAGCCCTCCGTGATCTTGCGCTGCATCTCGGAAGCGGCCTCGAGGTGGTCGTGCGTCACCGTCAGGCGCACCATGTCGGCCACGGGGTCGATCTGGAAGGTGACGCGAGAGTGGCGCTCCCTCCGGGCCCTGTCCCGCGGGGCGAACCACGTGAGGACGAGCCGCCTCGGAGGCTTCGCCTCGAGCACCTCGCCGAGGATGTCGACCGTGCGCGCCGGATCGGCCCTCCGATGCTCCCAGGGCGACCCCTTCTGCCAGTCCGACACGTTGTCGCGCGACCAGTACTGGCGGGTGAACTCGCGGTCCAGCAGGGCCTTCCAGACCTTCTCCGGGCGCGCCGCGATGTACGTGACGTAGACGAACGTCGCTCTAGCCATGGGTCCCTTCCAGCCTCGATTTCATTTCCGCGATCGCTTTCAGACGCGAGCGCTCGAACTTGCGGATCCAGCGGTCGTAAATCTGCTGCAGCGGCACGGGGTTGAGAAAATGCGCCTTCTCGCGTCCGCGGCGCACCGTCGCGACGAGGTTCGCCGCTTCGAGGACGGCAAGGTGCTGGCTGACGGCCTGGCGCGTCATGCCGAACTTGCGTGTCAAGAGGCGCCCGAATCCCCCTTTTTCTTCACCCAGAGCGTCGCCGTCACGCGCGCGACGATGTCGCCGTCCTCCCCCACGACCTCGGCCACGAGCTCGGGCTCGACTCTCTCGCCTCGGTCCGCTGCCGCGCGGATCTCCTCGATCTTCTCCGGTGGGACGTGGATTCTCGCCGTGACGTCGCCGCGGCCCGGCCTGAGGAACTCGATTCGGGCCGCCTTGCTCCAGACGAGGTAGCCGGGACCGAGGCACTTGAGGACGACGAAGACGAACTGCGGGTCGCACATCGAGTAGAGAGACCCGCCGAACTGCGTCCCGAAGAGGTTCTTGTTCCACCAGTGGAGCCCCAGGCGAACCACGATCGTGTGCGGGTCGTCCTTCGGATGTGTGACCCGCACGCCCGCGCCGAGATACGGCGGGTAGAGGTTTACGAGCCTCATGAGGACGCGCTGGCGGAACGAGGCCATCGCTTCAGCGTGCGGCAGGAACGGGCGCGCGCGCCCCGATGGCCGCGAACGGCACGTCGAGTACGGCGTACTCGCGCCAGTCCTTCCAGTCGAAGTGCCACCACTCCCACGGGTAGACGAAGAAACCCTCCTTCTCCATCGTCTCCCGGAGGAGGTCGCGGCGTGCCAGGGCCTCCCTCGGGCCCTTGCCGTACGTGACATACGAGCGAGCCGTCATCTCGTCGTATGCGCCCCCCATGTCGGCCTCGCGGAGGGTCGAGACGTCGTAGAGCGTCAGATCGACCGCGCCGCCCCGGTTGTGGCGTGAGCCGTCCTTGGGGTTCGCGACAAAGATTTTCTTGCCTTCGGGCGTCAGGTCCCAGAACTGCTTCGTGACGGACCACGGGCGGTACCCATCGAAGACGAGGAGACCGTAGCCCTTCGCCTTCAGGGCACGGTGCACGCGTACGAGAGCCTCGGCGGCCGGGCGCTGGAGGAAGGCACGCGCCTCGGAGTAGAAGGGCCGGCCAAACTCGTTTTTCTTCCCCGCATAACGGACGTCGAGGCGGATCGTGGGATCGAGCGTCACGAGCTCCACGAGGTCCGGCTCGCGGAACGGGCGGTCTTCCGTCGGCGGGCCCTCCTGCGCGCGCAGAGGCCCGGCCGGGACGGAAACGAGCAGCAGGACCGCGAAAAACCTGAAAGATACCTTCATCGACCGTCGACCTCCCATCCGGGCGACCAAGTGGATCGTAGCGCTCACAGCGAACCCGACACGCGACAGGAGAACACATGATCCTCGTCACCGGAGCCAGCGGGAACATCGGAACGGAGCTTCTGAGGGAGCTTTCGAAGCGCGGCGAGAAGTTCAGGGCCGCTTACACATCGAAGGACAAGGCCGAGAAGGCCCGCTCGGCGAGCGTCGAGCCGGCCGTCGCCGATTTCGCGAGGCCGGACACCCTCGCCTCCGCCCTCGTCGGCATCGACCGTCTCTTCCTCCTCAGCCCGAACCCGCCGAGCGAATTCCCCGTCGTGCGAGCGGCCAAATCGGCGGGCGTGAAGCACATCCTGAAACTGTCGGTCATCGACGCGCCCGGCGAGGGATATGCCTTCGGGAAGATGCACCGCGCCGTCGAGAAGGAGATCGAGGCCTCGGGGATGGACTTCACGTTCCTGCGCCCGAACGGCTTCATGCAGAACCTCGCGAACCAGCAGGCCGCGGCGATCAAGTCGCAGGGGGCGTTCTACTTCCCGGCCGCCGACACTCGCATCAGCCACGTGGACGTCCGGGACATCGCCCGCGTCGCGGCGACCGTCCTCACGAGCTCGGGCCACTCCGGCAAGGCCTACGAGCTGACGGGGCCCGAGGCCCTCACATACGCGGACATGGCCGCGACGCTGGCGCGGGTCCTCGGCAAGCCGGTCAAGTACGTGGCGATCTCGGACGACGACTTCCGCAAGGCCCTCGGCGGCTCCGGAACGCCGGCGCCCGTCGTCGAGGCGCTCGTCGACCTTTTCGCGTTCTACAAGCGCGGCGGCGCGGCCCGGATCTCCGGCGACATCGAGAAAGTCACCGGCCGGAAGGCCACTTCCTTCGAGGACTACGCCCGCGAGAACGCCTCCGCGTTTC
The DNA here is from genome assembly GCA_049581965.1 of Thermoanaerobaculia bacterium. Lineage (GTDB taxonomy): Bacteria > Acidobacteriota > Thermoanaerobaculia > UBA5066 > UBA5066 > Fen-183. The sequence goes on from JBAUSZ010000186.1 coordinate 14,302, forward strand.
GGTGAGAAGAAAGGGGGCGCGGCCGGCCCGCGCCCCCTCTTGGGAAGCGTCCGAGAAGGCTACCTCTTGACCTCGAATTCCTTCGACGCGGCGACGGTCCCGTCGGCCGAAACCTCGAGCTTGTAGTGGCCGACCGGCCAGCCCGAGGCCTTCGCGACGTGGAACTCGGTGACGGCCGCGCCCGTCGGCGCGATGTCGCGCGCTTCTTCGTTCACGAGCGTCCCTTTCGCGCCGTAGGTCCAGCGGGCCTTCAGCGTCGCCTTCGCGGCGACGCCTTCCGTCGAGACCACGGCGTAGATCGTGTCCTTCGGGCCGAAGACCGAGGCGGCTTCCTTGATCTTCTTGTCGTCACCGATGGACTTCCCGAGGTCGACGGCCGCGACCTTGAACGGCACGGGCGTCGGGACGGCCGTCGGGGCCGGTACGGGCGTCGGGGGCGGAGGTGGGGGCTCCTTCTTCGCGCAGGCGCCGAGCGAGACGGCGGCCACGAGGACGACAGGCAGGGCAAAGCGGTTTCTCATCGTCATCTCCTTCTCGGTCACGCGCCGGGAATCTTCAGTTCCTGGCCGGGGTGGATGAGGTCCGGGTTCTTGACCTTGTCCTTGTTCGCCTCCCAGATCTCCTTCCAGCGGCTCGCGTCGCCGTAGATCTTCTTCGCGATCTTCGAGAGGCTGTCGCCGCCGACCACGGTGTAGGTGCGCGTGGCCGTCTGGCCTGCAGGCGCGCCCGCGGTCGACCCACTGCCGCTCTTCACGTCCGAGAAATCGGGCTCCTTCTCTTCTTCGTCGGGAAAACTCATGCGGCCTCCTTGTTGGGCCGCTTTTCATATCACGGCTCCCTGTTAACCTCTTCCAGCCACGTCATGAAGCTCGTGATCCAGATCCCGGCGTGGGACGAGGCGGAGCAGATCGGAGCCGCCCTGGCGGAGCTTCCGAAGAGCCTCGAGGGCTTCGATGCCGTCGAGACGCTCGTCGTGGACGACGGGTCGACCGACGGCACCGCCGAGGCCGCACGGCGGGCGGGCGTGGACCACGTCGTGCGCCTCCCGATCCACCGCGGCCTCGCGTTTGCGTGGCGCGCCGGTCTCGACGCGGCGCTCCGCGCCGGCGCCGACGTCATCGTCTCGACCGACGCCGACCGCCAGTACGCCGCGGGCGACGTCGCCACCCTCGTCGCGCCGATCCTCCGAGGCGAGGCGGAGATCGTCGTCGGCGACCGCGGCGTCGCGACGAAAGACGACTTCTCGCCCGGCAAACGCCTCGCGCAGCGCCTCGGCTCGTGGGTCGTGCGGCGCGCCTCGGGCGCCGACGTGCCCGACGCGACGTCCGGCTTCCGCGCCCTCACGCGCGAGGCCGCGATGCGGCTCAACGTCTTCTCGCGAATGACGTACACGATCGAGACGCTCATCCAGGCGGGGAACAAGGAGATGGCGGTTGCCTCCGTGCCCGTGCGCACGAACCCGCCGGTGCGGCCGTCCCGCCTCATCCGCCGGACCTCTAACTACGTCCTCGTCCAGGGCGCGAACATCCTCAGGATCACGGCGCTCTACAAGCCGCTGCCGGTCTTTTTCGGGTTCGCGGCGCTCCTCGCCTTCGCGGGCATCGCCCTCGTCGCCCGCTACGCGTGGTTCGTCGTGGCCGGCCAGAATCCCGCGGGACACCTCCAGTCCCTCCTCCTCGCGGCGGTCCTCTTCGTGGCCGCGGTCGTCTGCTTCCTCTCCGGCCTCCTCGCCGACCTCATCTCGATCAACCGGGCTCTCCTCGAGGAGCTGGTCGTGGAGAAGCGGAGGCAGGGTTCGGGGAGTGGAGACCGGGAGACTTCTGCTGAAAAACGCTGAGGCGCCGGCGGAGCGCGTCGAGGCGACTTCGGTGCCACCGCGATGTCCGAAGTTTCTTCGAAGGTGAATGGAGCGATGCGCGCCATGGAACCGCCGCCGCTCGACGCGAACGCCGGGGGTGCGCGCCGAGCCCCTCTTACCCTTTCTAAGAAGATCTTCTCCCTGGCCTTTGCTGCGGCGCTTCTCGTGCTGCTCGCCCTCGCGTTTCGCCGCTCTTCAGCAGAACTCTTCTTTCGGCTCTCCTCCGCTTCCCCCTCCCTCGTCGCGCTCGGATTCGTCTTCAACGTCCTCGCCTTCGCGGCTCGTGCGGTGCGGCTGAACCTTCTCCTGCCGCGCGGCGAGGAGGTGCCGTTCGGCCGCGCGTGGTCCGTCTCCGGGGCGACGACGTTCCTCCTGCAGGTGATGCCCTTCCGGAGCGGCGAGATCGGCACGTGGGCGTCGCTCCGCGCCGTCCTCGGCGCGACATGGGCGCGCTCGGCGGCTGTCTTCGCCCTCGTGAAGCTCCTCGACACGGCGACGCTCCTCGTTGCGGGCGTCGCGGGCTCCGCGTGGCTTCTCGTCAACCGGGGGACACCGGTCCTCGGACGCGCGGCGGGCGCAGCCTGCGTCGCCGGAGCGGCGGCGCTGCTCGTCCTGCCCGCTCTTTCCGGTCGGCTCGTCGCGTGGCTCGCCCCTCGCC
>JBAUSZ010000187.1:0-7762 GCA_049581965.1 Thermoanaerobaculia bacterium
CTCCTCGACGGCGCGCGTCAGGTCGGGTGCGATCGGGTGCCCGAGGTCGACGTGGCCCGCGAGCGTTTCGGCGGGCTCGCCGCCCACGAGGAGGACGAGGCGCGTGACACCGGGCATGTTCTTCGACACGGTGACGGCGAGAGCCTGCACGGCCGCGTCCTCCTCGTGCCCTCCCGCCTGCCACCGAACCGCCGGCAACGGCGTCGGCGCAGGCTCCGGGGCCGGCGTTCCGGTCGGGGTGGGCGGCCGCGGCGGCCCGAGGTCCAGAACGGCCACGCCTTCGTTCAGGAGATACGCCCCGCGCAGCGTCCAGCCTTCGGGCAACGGCCGCAGGAGGTCCTCGCTGCGCGGCCCCTCGACGACGCCCGCGGCCACCGCGCGCAAAAAGGCGACGTCGTCCGAGGCGGCGGGCACGTCGCGCGACTCGGGATGCAGGGCCCCGTCGCCCGTCTGCGACTCGAACCAGAGCGTCACGTTGCGCGCCGGGATCGGCGTGGGCGGCACGACCGCCGTCGGGCGCGGCGCGGGAGGCGCCCCCGGTTTCGGCGACCGCCAGGCACGCATCGCGGCGAAGGCCCCGATCAAGAGGACGAGGATCGCGACGAGCGCGAGCGCGAAGCGGCGGGCCACGCGCGACTCAGCTCTTGCCGGCCTTCGGCACGAAGGGGACGGGCGCCGCGCCGTCGGCGGATCGGAAGTACGTCTCGAGGCTCCCCGCAAGCGTCTCGGCCACCTGCCGCCGGAATTCCTCGGACGTGAGCTTGCGCTCCTCGTCGGCGTTCGTGATGAACGAGACCTCGACGAGCACCGCGGGCGCGTTGACGCCGATGAGGACGCGGAACGGCGCCTGCTTGACGCCCCGCGTCGTGATCCCGAGAAGCTGGTTGAAGTCGGCCTGGACGATCTCGGCGAGGCGCGCCGAGGCGCCGAGGTGCTGGTTCTGCGCGAGGTCCCACAGGATGAGGTCGAGGTCACGCACGGCCGCGTTCTTCTCCGCGGAGGCTCCTCCTCCCGTGGCTCGGTTTTCGCTCTCGGCGAGCGCGGCGGCCGCGCGGTCGGAGGCGTCGAGCGACAGGTAGTAGACCTCGGTCCCGTGCGCCGAGGCCGCGCGCGACGCGTTGCAGTGGATCGAGAGGAATACGTCCGCCTTCGCAGCGTTCGCCGCCGTCGCGCGGTCCTCGAGGCCCACGGTCGCGTCCGTCGAACGCGTGAGCACCGTGCGGTAGCCGCGGCGCTGGAGTGTCTCCTGCACGACCTTCGAGAGCGCGAGGGTCGCGTCCTTCTCGAGCGAACCGCCCGGGCCCCTTGCTCCCTCCTCGGTCCCGCCGTGGCCCGGGTCGATCACGACGGTCTTCACCGTCTTCCGGGGCGCGGCCGAAAGCGGCGGCGGGGACGCGGGGGACGACGGCGCGCCCGGCCCGGGCACGGAGGCCGGGCGCGTGACGTCCACGACGAGACGCGGCGGTGCGCCGAGCGCGTAGACGTTCGCGGCGAGGCCCGTCTCTCGGAACACGAGCGTCACCTCGCCCCCGCGCACGAGCAGGCGCGAGAGACGCGGCGAGTCGAGCAGCTTTTCCGGCGGCGGGCCCGTGAGTCGCGCGCCCGGGAAATGGAGGACGACGTGGTCGGCCGACGTCTCGACGGCGTAGGACGGCGACTGCGAGAACCTCAGGACAACTTTCGTCAGCTCGCCGAGGTCGGCGACCGACGGCTCGACCGTGATCTCCGTGACGTCGACGCGATGGACCGAGAGCGTGCGTGTCGCCTTGTCCCATGCCAGCGTCTCGCCCGTGAGCGGCCCGAGCACCTTCACGAAGAAGTCGGGCTCCGCCCACGCGCCGAGGCTCGTCGAGCGCACGGGGGACGTCAGGTTGAGGACTCTCGACTCCACGACGGCGATGGCCGCATCGGCCCCGAAAACCGCGGTCCGGCCTCCAACCTTTGCCTCGTACGAGCGCGTGCGCTGGTCCCAGGTGATCGAGCCCTCGAGGGCGGCGATCACGTCGTTCACGAGAAGAAGCGTCCTGCCGTCGCGCTCCTCGACACGCACGACCGCGGGCGGCTTGCCGTCTCGCACGAGCGACGCGTCCAAGGCGTCCGCGCGACCGGCCGCGACGAGAGAGGAGAGCATCGCGCCGAGGAGGACGGCGAGGAACCGGGCCGGCGCGCGCGTCACCCGTGAATTATGGCGACTCCCGTGCCTTTTCGCTCGATCGGCTTCATTTCCTTCTTGTTCGCGTGCTCGACACGACGGAAAACTCCACCCATGCGCTCGGGCCCGAGGCCTTTGGGGACGAGATCTGTGCGTTCAGCCGCCACTTCCCCGGAAGAGCCAGAAATGCGGGCGGCGCTCCGGCGCCGAACCCCGTGTATCCCGTCGCGGACTGAGCCTGGGCGACTCCCACCGGAATCGTGGCATGGGTCCTCCAGGCGCCGTTCGCGTCTTTCGTCTCGAGGTTGACGAGATAGCCCGTGGCGTTGAGCGCTCTCGGCGAGGTCAGCTTGATGGGAATCGGCACCTTTTCGAAGAAGACCTGATTCGCGGCCGGCGACGTGACGGAAGGCACGGCGGGCTGAAAAGCGAACGCGTTCGACGACTGCTTTTCGACGGATGAGGACGCGACGACATTGATCTGCTGAGCTTTCTGGACGGCCGCCTGGTACTGGCCCTTCAGGCTCGCGCGCTGCGGGGCGGAAAGGTTGGACGTGAGCGGGACGCGCAGGGCTTTCCCGTAGAACCTCGCCACCGCAGGCTCGATGGCTCCGGCCGTCTTGAAGCCGGGGGAGCCGCACGCGAGCCCGTCCGGCTCTCGCCACGGGTCCTTGGCGCACGTGACCCATCCCGAAAGCGTCCCCTGCGAGACGAACCCGGGCCGGTCGAGATAGACCTGCCGGATGGCAATGTCCTCCCACGTGTTCTTCTGCAGGGGCTGATACGTCCCTTCGGCCGTCCAGTCGATCGTGGACACGACCTTGGTCTTGTCGAACGTGCTCTCGACCCCTCTGGTGTTGTAGCTATAACGGATGTTGCACTTGCCGCTGGACACGTACGTCGCGGCCGGCGTCGGCAGGTCCTTCCCGATGTTCTTGAGGCTGATGCTCGCGACCCAGCACTCGGGAGGAAGCATTCCTTCTGGATCGTCGGTGCCGAAGGAGCCGGTCCCGGCGGTGGGGTGTTCCACGGCGACGCACGCGAGAAGAAGAACTCCGCAGTAGAAGGCAATGCGCTTCATCACGTCCTTCCTTCGGGGGCTTTCGTTTCGATCGATCTGCGTGCAAGTATGGCACCGAAGCGTCGCGTGTTAGAATCAATCTCGATCGGGGGCGTCCCGGTTTCGACGGGGCATTCAGCGATCGAGGAGCACGCCGAGCACGGCCGCTCGCTCGTAAAAACGGCGGTCAAAAACTAGCTGCCAACAACAGCGAACTCGCTCTCGCGGCTTAATTAGCCACGGCGGGCGCCGGGGAGCCTGTCCGGGGCGCCTCGGCGCTTGACGCGAAATCCGGGCTGGGGTCGACCCCGCCGCCTGAAGGGTCGAACCGAGAGTTTCAGGATCGCTTCCGCGCCCGGTCGTCCGGACCTGAAGACGCGGCGGTTAAACAAACAACTCCGGACTGAGCGTGGAGAATCTCGACGTTCGGGCGCTTCGGACGGGGGTTCGACTCCCCCCGCCTCCACCATTTCGAGGGGGGATCTGCAAACGGATCCCCCGCTCGGCCTTTTCCTGCCGAGAACCTAACGGCGACTACGCGGGGTGCGTTCGGCGGCGCTCACGTCTTCACGATGACGCGCACGGCCAGGCGCATAAGCGCCGTGGTCCATGGTGCATGTAGCTTCATTCTGGTGTAGTCTGCTTGCATGGCAACACTTGAAAAGCCGGTCCGCCAGAGCGTCAGCCTTCCGCCTCGAGTCGCTCGCCGCGTGAAGGCCCTGGCGAAGACGAACAAGACGAGCGCGAATCGCGTCGTCGTCGACCTCATCGAGGCTGGCCTGGAAGCCCGGGAGCGCGAGAAAAAGCTCTTCTTCGATCTGGCCGACCGGTTGACGCGGTCCTCCAACACGGCCGAACAGCAACGCCTCAAGGAAGACCTCGCCCGCATGACCTTCGGCGGCTGATGCCGAAAATCCAATGGGAGAACCTCCCTCCGGCGCTGCGGGGCCACCTGTTCGACAGGTTGCGTGAGCGAAAGATCACCGTCGAAGATCTGTATCAATTGAAGCTCTGGCGAGAGTCCGAGCCGGATGCCCCCGACGGCCTCTGGTACAGAGATTTCGGTTCGTTCAAGGTCTGCGGCGAAGGGAAGTACCCGAAAACCTTCCTGCTGCCCGGACAGCCTGCGAAAGGGCAGAAACTCTAAGAGAGATTTCTGAAGCCGGCGGCCCCAGGCAGCCCAGGCGACGCCCCTGACGGCCAAAGGGCGATCTTGTTGAGGCTCAGCCCCAGCGCGTGAAGTCTCTCCACGTCATGAGCAATCTGCTGGTAGACCGGACGATCGAACTCAATGAGCGAGAACGACAGCGCGATCTCAGACGCGGTTCGAATTCTTTCCGACCGTGTCCACCATTTCGAGGGGGGATCCTCAAACGGGTCCCCCCTCGGCCTCTTTGCGTGAACGCTTCCCGGGCTTTCTCCTGGCGCGTGAGCGATCCGCGACATACATTGAGACTCGCTTTCGACATTGAAGAAGGAGGGGCTCATGTGTCGCACCGTGAGGGGTGTTCAGGTCTTCGTCCTCTTCGCCGCCCTCGCAGCTCACGCCTCACCTGCCCAGGACCTGAATCCGGCGGAAAAGAAGCTGGCGGCGTCCGTCGAGGCGCGCCTCGGTGAGCAGATGGCCGCTCTCGAGAAGGTCGTCAACATCGACAGCGGAACGTTCAACGCGGAGGGCGTCCGGGGGGTCGGCCGCTTCTTCGAGAAGGAGCTGCAGGCCCTCGGGTTTGTGACCCGCTGGATCCCGATGCCCGAGGCGATGCACCGGGGCGGTCACCTCCTCGCCGAGCGCGTCTCTCCGAAGCCGTCCGGCAAGCGAGTCCTGCTGATCGGCCACATGGATACCGTTTTCGAGGGGCAGGGCCACCGCTTCCAGAACGACGGCGGCGTGATCCGCGGCGCGGGCGTCATGGACATCAAGGGCGGCGACCTTGCAATCCTCTTCGCCCTGAGGGCTCTCGAGGGCGCGGGCCTGCTGAAGAATTCGACGGTGCGTGTGTTTCTGACGGGAGACGAGGAGAACCCCGGCCTGCCCACGTCCGAGTCGCGCCGCGACATCGTCGAAGCGGCGAAAGAAAGCGACGTCGCCCTCAGCTTCGAGCCGGCCTCGGCCAACACGATCGCGCTCGGGCGAAGAGGCCTCAGCACGTGGTCTCTGGATGTGACCGGAACGCCGGGCCACTCTGCCGGCGTCCTTCGAGCCAGCCGGGGCGCCGGCGCGATCTACGAGGCCGCGCGGATCCTTGACGGGTTCCGTTCTGCATTTTCCGCGGGAAACGTGACCGTCAACCCCGGCCTGCTCCTCGGTGGAACGGACGTCGCGTACGACTCGACGAAGAGCGCCGGGACCTCGGCCGGCAAATACAACGTCGTCGCAAAGACGGTGACGGTGAAGGGCGACTTGCGCGCCCTCGACGGGCCCGAGCGTGAAGCAGCGAAGACGCGCATGCGCGAGATCGCCGGCGCCAACCTCCTGAAGACCTCGGCCAAGGTCGAATTCGACGACGTCGTTCCCGGGTGGCCGGTCACCGAAGGGAACAGGTCTCTCCTGAAGACCATTGACGCCGTGAACCGCGCGCTGGGTCAGCCGGCGCTCGTCGAGAGGGACCCGATTGCGGGCGGCTTCGGCGACGCGAACTTCATCGGCAGCTTCCTCCCTGTCGCGGACGGACTCGGGGTCAAAGGCGACGGCCAGCACGCTGCCGACGAGAGTCTCGACGTGAAGTCCGTCCTCCCCGCCACGCAACGAGCGGCCATCCTGATCGGGCGGCTGCTCCACTCCGCAAACTGAAGGAGGCCCCATGAGAACGTCCCCGCTTCTTGCTCTTGCCGCATTCCTCGCGACGGGCAGCGCCCTCTCACGGTCGGCCGCAGGCCCGGCAGCCGTCGCCAAGCCCGCCGTTCCCCCGCTGCGCGCGGTCGCGACCGACGGCGCTCCGAAGGCCGCGGGGCCGTACTCGCAGGCGATCGTGGAGGGCGGCTTCCTCTTCGCCGCCGGGCAGATCTCGCGCGACCCGAAGACGGGCGCCGTCCTGCCGCCGGGCCCCATCGAGCAGGCCGTGGACCGCGTCTTCGACAACCTCGAAGCCGTCCTGAAGGCCGAAGGCCTCGGCTGGACCGACGTCGTCAAGACGACCGTCTACATGACGAAGGGCGACGACTTCGCGGCCATGAACGCCGTCTACGCGAAGCGGATGGGCGATGGCCGTCCCGCACGCACGACCGTGTTCGTCGCGGGCCTGCCCGGGGGCGCGCCCGTCGAGATGGACCTCATCGCACGGACGCGCCGCTAGCTCGCGCCAGCTTCTCCTCGAAGAACTTCGCGACGACCGCGTCGATCTCCGGCGTGACCTCGTGCGCGACGCCCGGGACGAGGACGAAGCGCGCGTCCAGGCCCGCCTTGGCGTAAAGGCCTTCGGCCTTCTGCCAGCGCGAGACCGGCGTCGGGCCGAAGAGACGGAAGACGAGTTCTTCGTCGGCCTTCGAGAAGCTGTCCCGGAAGATCACCGCGTCGTTCGCGTCCTTGTCGCCGAGGAAGAAGAGCCACGCGACCGCCTTCAACGCGAGCCCGTCGACGGGCTCGCCCACGAGCGTGCCGACGTCCGCGACGCCGATGGGGTACGGCAATGCCTCCTCGCCGGCTCTCTCGACAGGTGCGATCGGCCAGCCGCCCGGCGACCCGCACGCCACCGCGAGGACGCGCCCGGGGTGGAGGACGGCGAAGCGGTTCACGAACGACCCCGACGCCGAGAAGCCCGAGAGGAGGATCCTCGCGTCGACGGCGACGCCCCACCCGGCGAGCAGCCGCCGCGCGTCGTCGGCCATGGCCAGGAGCTGCAGGTCCACGCGCCGGACCGCAGGAGCCTCCGCCGTCAGCGCCGCGCGCGTCAGCGCGTGGAGGTAGAGGTTGTCGTCGTTCCCGATCGGCGGCCGCGGGAAGAGCGGCACGAGGAGCGGGGTGCCGAGCGTGTCGGCGAGGGCCGCCTGCCGCCGCACCTCGCACGACGTCGCGGCGCGGATCATCTCGACGTCGTCCGTGGTGTACCCCGTGTTGTTCGGGACGACGAGGAGGTGGCCTGCGCGCAGCGCCTTCGGGACGTAGAGAAGGTACGGCCAGTGGAAGCCCTTCTCCGGCGCCGCCGGCTGTTCGGACACCCGCTCGGCGTTCAGCTCGCAGCGATGCACGAGGAACCCCCTCACGCCAAAGAGGGCGCGGCCCCCGGAGGTCTTCGCGGGGTCGATCTCGAGGACGTACTTCCCCGCCGCGAGCGCGCGCGTGACGTCGGTCTCGCCCCGGCGGCCGGCCCACGCGAGGATTGGCGTACCGTCCGGCCCGAGGAGCTTCACCGAAGCTTCGCCGCCCTTCGTCTCCATCCAGAAGGCGAGTCGGTGCCCGTCGCTGGCCTTCGGCAGCAGGAACTCGAAGCGGACGGCCCTCTGCTCGAGATTCCAGCCGTGGGTCATGTTGAAGCCGTCGGCGACGAGCGCGGCGTTGCGCTTCTTCGCCTCGGCGGCGAGCGGGTCGGGCGGCTGGGCGTCGGCCCCCGGCG
>JBAUSZ010000188.1:0-3550 GCA_049581965.1 Thermoanaerobaculia bacterium
ATGGAGGACCGGCGCGCCTACGACCCGCTGCTCGCCGGCCGGACGGCGTCCTCGCCGGACCCCTGGCTGCGGGCGAAGACGGCCCTCGCCGCCGGACGCCTGCGCGACCCGGATGCGTCGGTCGTGCTGCCGCCGCTCCTGATCGACGCCGAGCCGTCCGTGAGGCGTGTCGCCGCCTTTGCCGTGGGTGTCTCGGGCGACGCGCGTCTGGTTCCGCTCCTCGGCAAGGCATTGTCCGACCCGGAGGCGGAGGTGGCCGCGAAGGCCGCCGAGGCGCTCGGCAAGATGGGCGGCAAGGACGCGACGAGCGCTCTCGTCGGCGTGCTCGAGCGGCGTGACGCGTCCGTTTCGACGCGGGCGGCGAGCGCGCTCGCGATGTTCCGAATGCCCGAGACGGGAACCCTCGCGGCTCTCGTGGCCGTGTTCGGAGAAGAGCCTCTTGCTCCCGAGCTGAGACGCGCGGTCGTCTACGCGCTGTCGCGCAAGCCGCTGCGGGAGTCGGCGCCCGCGCTTCGCGCGGTGCTTAGAAGAGGGAGTGACGATCCGGGCGTCGTCTCCTGGGCCGCACGCGCAGCGGGCTTGCTGGAGGACGAGGAGAGTGCCGAGGACCTCGTCGCGCTCGCCCGCAGCCCCGACGTTTCGGTTTCCGTACAGGCACTGACGGCACTTCTTTCGCTTTCTCGGAAAGGCGGCCTTTCCCGGAGCGATCCGTTCGCCCGCAGTGCGACTTCGGTGGGGGTTGCCCGCGCAAACGACCCGCTGCCCGGGGTCGCGGTCGCGGCTCTTCGATTGCTCGGAGCGTTGCCCGACTCGCCCGAGTCGCGGGCGGCCCTCGAGGAGAGCCTGCCTCGAAAGGGGTGGCGGGGGCAGACGGCTCTCGTGAGCCTCACGCGGCTCGATGCGCCGCGCGCGCCGGATGCGGCGTCGGCGCGGATCGACCGGGAGCTCGTCGGCGGGACTCTCGAACAACGGCTCGGCGCGGCCGAGGCGCTGGAGTACCTGGCCGGGAAAGAGGAACAGGACGGCAAGAAAGACGAAGAGCGGATTGCTCTGACTGACCCTCTCGCGACGACCCTTCTCGCCGATCGCGCCGCGCGTGTGCGCGCGGCGACCCTTTCCTCACTTTCCCGGAAACCCTCCCTTTCCGGAGCGTCCAGATGGCTTCTGGTCGGCCTGATCGACCGCGATCCGGCGGTGCGAGACGTCGCGCTCGCGCGGGCGGCACCCCTCCTCGAAAAGGGAGGCGAAGAGCTTCGCCGCGCCTGGAAGTCCGCTTTCGACGCCGCGTTCGAGGCCTCAGAGCCGGACTTCACGGTCGGCGCGCTCGACGCGGCCGCGGCGCGGGGCGAGTCCGGACGCGCCGTCGTGGCCGCGCACGCGAACGATGCGAACGACGTCACGCGGGAGAAGGCCAGGCGGCTGCTCGCGGAGCACTACGGTGTGCCGATCGCTTCGTTTCGGCCGGTTTCGTTCCGGACGCGCCTGTCCGGGGCCGACTACGGCCGTCTCGCGAGGAACGCGAACGAGGCGCTCTTCTCGGCGGTCGTCGAGACGGAGCGCGGTACGGCCGAGCTCGAACTGGACGCGGAGGAAGCGCCCATGACGGTCGAGAACTTCCGCGCGCTAGCCGCAAAGCGCTTCTTCGACGGCCGCGTGATTCACCGGGTCGTCCCGGATTTCGTCGTCCAGACGGGCGACCCGCGCGGCGACGGGTCCGGAGGGCCGGGCTACGCGATCCGCGACGAGATCAACGCGCTCCGGTACGGACGGGGCGGCGTCGGGATGGCCCTGTCGGGGCCCGACACGGGGGGCTCGCAGTGGTTCGTGACGCTCGCGCCGCAGGCTCACCTCGACGGGAGCTACACGCTCTTCGGGCGCGTCACCGGAGGGATGGAGACCCTGGACCGGATTGAGCAGGACGACCGCCTCCTATCCGTGCGGGTGGTCGAAAGGCCGCGACCCGCGCGTCCGCCGGGGGCGAAGGAGTGAGGTTCGCGATCGGCCGGGCTCTCCAGTTCGTCGGAATCGTCCTCGTCGGTCTCGGCCTCGCCGTCGGCCTCCTGCGCGACGACCTGAGGTACGAGGAGCGGATGTTCTTCGCCGGCGGTGGCGTCTTCCTCGTGGGCTGGCTCCTCGTGAGGCCCGCTCGCACGCCGTGAGGGTCTTCGTCGGCCAGCCTCTCGTCGAGCCCTCGACGACGGAGCTCCTCGCGGGGCACGAGGTCGTCACGGGCGGAGGGAATCTCCCGCATGCGGAATGGCCCCTCCTCGGGGGCGCCGACGCGCTCCTCCCGACGCCGCGCGAGCGGATCACGGCCGACGTTCTCGCCGCCTCGCCGCGGCTGAGGATCGTCGCGAGTCACTCGGTCGGCGTCGATCACGTCGACCTCGCGGCCTGCCGGGCGCGCGGGATCCTCGTCACGAACACGCCGGGCGTTCTCACCCAGGCCACGGCGGATCTCGCGTGGGCCCTGATCCTCGCCGTCGCGCGACGCCTGCGCGAGGGGGAGACCCTCGCGCGCTCGGGGACGTGGGACGGGTGGAAGCCGCGCGAGCTGCTCGGTGTCTCGCTCTCCGGAAAGACCCTCGGGATCTACGGAATGGGCCGGATCGGCCGGGCCGTCGCGCGGCGGGGGGAGGCGTTCGGGATGAAGGTCCTTTCGCACGACAAGGGCGAGAGTGACGAGGACCTCAGAAGATTTCTTTCGAAGGTGGACGTTCTGTCGATTCACGCGCCGCTGACGGAGGTCACGAGCGGGCGGTTCGGCGCCGCGGAGCTTTCCTGGCTGAAGCAGGGGGCGATCCTGATCAACACGGCGCGCGGCCCGATCGTGGACGAGGCCGCCCTGTCGGCCGCCCTTCATTCGAAGCATCTCTTCGGTGCCGGGCTCGATGTGTTCCAGCGCGAGCCGAAGATCGAGGCGGCACTGATCGACCTTCCGAACGTCGTCCTCCTCCCGCACCTCGGCTCGGCCACGACCGAGACGCGCCTCGCGATGGCCCGGCTCGCCTGTACGGAGATCGTGCGGTTCTTCGCCGGCGAGCCGCCGCTGAATCCTGTGCCGTGAGCCTCGCGGGAGAAAAAACACGGATCACACGCCGTGGCAGAGAGATTTTCTTCGAATGGTCCCGAGCGTGACGACGCGGCAGGGCCCCGCTCAGAAGCGAATTGCTCATTCACCCTTCTAAGAAGATCTGCTGCGAGCGTCACCCGACCGTGATGTCGCGGGTCTTGAGCGACTTTCCGGCCAGCACCATGGGAATCGCGGCCGCTGCGGCAGCCGCGCCGAAGAACAACGGCAGGAAGAGCGAGAGTGGCGCGGCGTGCCGGAGGAGTGCCCCGATCAGAGCCCGCAGCTCCGCCGAGACCGTGACCGTTGCGAGGACGGCGAGCGCGGTGGAGAGCACGAGCGCGAAGAGGCCGCCGGGCCCGAGCGCGACGGCGACGGGATTCGGTCCGTCGTAGCGCGGGAAGAGTCCGCCGAGGCCCGTGTGGAGCGCGGGGATCGCGAGGCCACCCGCGAGCGTGACCGCGATCGCCGCCCCCGCCG
>JBAUSZ010000189.1:0-14533 GCA_049581965.1 Thermoanaerobaculia bacterium
GGGCGCCGGCCCTCTCGCTCGACGTCGACGCGGTGCGCGCGGCGTACGAGGCCGCGGCTGCCTCGTCGCAGGACTCGCCGGAGCAGGCTTTCGAGCGCGAGTGGACGCGCAGCGTCTTCTCGATGGCGGTCGAGCGCTTCCGGGAGGCGTGCGCGAAGGACGGGCGCGGCGTGCGCTTCGCGCTCTTCTCCTCGTACGACCTCGAGGGCGACGAGGCGACCGAGCGCCCGCGCTACGAGGATCTCGCGCGCCGCCACGGGACGACCGCCGTCGACGTCACGAACCAGCTCGCGGCCGCACGGCGCGACTTCCGCCGCGCCGTGCTCGACGTTCTCCGGGAGCTGACCGCGTCCGAGGCCGAGTTCCGCGCCGAAGTGCACGCCCTCCTCGGCGTGGAGCCGCCCGCGTGAGGCTCGAGGACGGCGCGCTCGGTCGCCTCCGCGAATCGGTCCGGACGCCCGACCTCTCGGGCACGCGCTACCGGCTCGTCGGACCGATCGGCGCCGGAGGGATGGGCGCCGTCTTCGAGGTCGTGGACGAGCCGCTCGGCCGGCGCGTCGCGCTCAAGGTCGTCGACGTGTCGCTCGACGGCGGGGAGGCCGCCGAGGCGCTCCTGGTCGAGGCGCGGGTCCTCGCGGGTCTCGAGCACCCGGGGCTCGTTCCCGTCCATGACGCGGGCCGCCTCGCGGACGGGCGCGCGTATTACGCGATGAAGCTCGTGCGCGGCCGGCGCCTCGATGAGGCGCTCGACGGGTCGTCCCTGCCGGAGCGGCTGCGCGTCTTTCTCCGCGTCTGCGAGCCTGTCGCGTTCGCGCACGCGAACGGCGTCGTCCACCGCGATCTCAAGCCCTCGAACGTGATGCTCGGGTCCTTCGGCGAGGTCCTCGTTCTCGACTGGGGCCTCGCGCGGCCCGTCGCGGGGGCCGCGGACGCCTCGGGGACTCCGGGCTTCATGGCGCCGGAGCAGGCCGCGGGCGGGCTGGTCGACGCGCGTGCGGACGTCTACGGCCTCGGCGCTCTGCTCGATGCAATCCTGCTCGTCCCGCCGGCTCCCGTGCGGCCGAAGGCCCTGGACGCGATTGTGGCGCACGCGAAGGCGCCGGAGCCGGGCGCGCGCTACTCCGGCGTCTCCGCGCTCGCGGCCGACGTGGAGCGGCTTCTCGACGGCGGGCGCGTTGAGGCCCATGAGGAGAACATCCTTGAGCGCGCCAAGCGGGTCGCGAAGAGACACAGCGTCGCGGTGGGCCTCCTCGCGACGTACCTTCTCGCGCGCGGCCTCTTCGTCCTGCTTCGGCGCTAAAGGAATCTCGAGGGACGTTGAAAAGAACAGGCAGGAGGAAACGATGAACAAGATCCTGGTCGGACTGCTCGTAGGGGCGGGGCTCGGCGCGCTGGACGGGCTCACGGCGTGGTTCACGCCCGACGTGAGGGCGCAGATCGCGACGATCGTGATGGGGTCCACCTTCAAGGGGCTCCTCGCGGGCCTCTTGATTGGCGTCTTCGCGCGCAAGGTCGCGTCCGTCCCCGCCACGCTCGTCTTCGGGACGGCGGTCGGACTCGTCCTCGCGTACGGCGTCGCAAGCCTTCAGGGCACGCACTACCTCGAGATCATGCTTCCGGGCTCGATCGTGGGGCTCCTGACGGGATACGCCACGCAGCGTTACGGACACGGCCCGCGGGCCGTGTCAGCCTAGCGGGGGTCGAGCGTAGCGGACGCGGGAGAAGCGGGCTTCACGCGCCGCTCCCACCCGTCCGGCAGGACGATCACGATCTCGCCGGGCTTCACGAGGTTCAGTTCCTCGCGCGCGATCTTCTCGAGCGCGCGCGGGTCCGTGCGCAGCGCGGTGAGCTCGGCCTCGAGACGGGTGTTGTCGGCCTCGAGCTGGGCGACCTCGTCCTTGGCCTTCTCGATCTGGCGGCGCTGCTTGCGCAGCTGCAGGAGGCCCCGGTCGCTCACGAGGAAGATGCCAAAAAAGAGCGCCGAGAGGAGAAGCGAAACGACGATGAACGACGCGGTCCGCACGTGGCGGGTCTCGGGCCGCGCGGCGGGCGCCTCCTGTCCGTGGTCGGTCCGTGCGCGGCGCGCGAGTGTCTCGGCCTCGGGCTCGGGGCGGACGGGTCGCTGCGGCAGGCGCTTGACGCCGACGAGGCGGGGCGGACCCTCACCGCCGACGATTCGTTCGAAGCGCACGGGCCATTTTCGCTCAATTCCCGGCGGGAAGCAGAGAGCGCGTGGGCTCAGGCCTTCCGGGCCGCGAGGCCGGGATAGACGCCGGTCTCTCCGAGGTCCTCCTCGATGCGCAGGAGGCGGTTGTACTTCGCGATCCGCTCGGAGCGGCAGAGGGAGCCCGTCTTGATGAAGCCCGCGTTCGTCGCGACGGCGAGGTCGGCGATCGTCGTGTCCTCGGTCTCGCCCGAGCGGTGCGAGAGAACCGTGATGTAGCCCGCCGTCTGTGCCATCCGGACCGCCTCGAGCGTCTCCGTGATCGTCCCGATCTGGTTCACCTTGACGAGGAGACCGTTTGCGATACCGTCCGCGATGCCCTGCCTCAGGATCTTCGGGTTCGTCACGAAGTTGTCGTCGCCGATCAGGTGGATCTTCGACCCAAGCCTCTGCGTCAGGAGCTTCCAGCCCGCCTGGTCGCCCTCGGCGCAGCCATCCTCGATCGAAACGATCGGGTAGTCCGCGACGAGGCCCTCGTAGAAGGGGACGATTTCGGGCGGCGCGAGCTTCTTCCCTTCGAGAGCGTAGTGGCCTTTCTCGAAGAACTCGCTCGCCGCGCAGTCCAGCGCGAGGAAGACGTTGACACCGGGCTGGTAGCCGGCCTTGCCGATCGCGTCGACGAGGAAGTCGAGGGTCGCGCGCGTGGACTCGAGGTCCGGAGCGAAGCCGCCCTCGTCGCCGACACCCGTCGCGAGGCTCTTGGCCTTCAGGAGGCCTTTGAGCGCGTGGAAGACCTCGGAGCCGGCGCGGAGCGCCTCGTGGAACGTCTTGAAGCCCGCCGGCACGAGCATGAATTCCTGGATGTCCAGCGGATTGTCCGCGTGCGCGCCGCCGTTCACGACGTTCATCATCGGCACCGGCAGCGTGACGGCGCCCGTCCCGCCAATGTACCGGAAGAGCGGAAGCGCGCAGGCCTCCGCCGCCGCCCGGCACACCGCCATCGACACGCCCAGGATCGCGTTCGCGCCGAGCGCGCTCTTCGTCTCGGTGCCGTCCAGCTCGATCATGAGGCGGTCGATCTCGGCCTGCTGGCGGGCGTCCATCCCGAGGACCTCGGGCGCGATCGTCTCGTTCACGTTCTTCACGGCCTTGAGGACGCCCTTGCCCGAATAGCGCTTCTTGTCTCCGTCGCGCAGTTCCAGCGCCTCGCGCGAGCCGGTGGACGCGCCGGAGGGGACGCCCGCCCGGCCCGAGGCGCCGCCCTCGAGCGTGCACTCGACTTCGACGGTGGGGTTGCCGCGGGAATCGAGGATCTCGCGGGCGTGGATGCTGTCGATCGCGTACATGCTGACTCCTGGTAAACCGAGACGTCCGAAGAGAACCGGATTTCTCTGCTTATATGCGGCGGCTGCTGATGCAGCCGTCGATAGATGAAGAATCTTTGCGTCGAATGGCCGGAGTCAAGGGTCTCCGACCGCTACGCGGCGCGCGAAGCGCGCCCTTGACGCCGGCCATTCGGCGCGAATCCCCTCTTCCTCTTATCCTCCAAGAACATACTCTCTCGCTGCTCCCAGTAGCCGGCTCGTCTCCCCTTTGTCTGCCGATTCCGCGTAGATGCGCACGACGGGCTCGGTGCCCGAGGCCCGGAAGAGGATCCAGCGCCCGTCGCCGAGGAGGAGCTTCTGGCCGTCGGTCCGGTCGATGCGCCGGACCTCGAGCCCCGCGAAGGCCTCGGGGTTCTCGGAGAGACGCTTCTTCACGGAAGAGGCGAGCGACGGATCGAGCCTAACGTCGGCACGCTCGGGCCAGAAGGGCCCGACGCGTTGGAAAAGGTCCCGAAGCAGGGCGCCGAGGGTTTTTCCGGTCCGCGCGACGAGTTCGGCGAGGAGGAGGCACGCGAGCGGGCCGTCCTTCTCGGGCACGTGGCCTTCCATCGTGAAGCCGGCCGACTCCTCGCCCCCCATCACGATCCTGTCCTTGAGCAGCAGCTCGCCGATGTACTTGAAGCCGACCGGCGTTTCGACGAGGGGCGCGCCCCAGGCCTTCGCGACGGCGTCCAACCCGTGGGTCGTCGCGACCGAGCGCGCGACGCCGCGCGCGTCTCCGGCCCTCCGGAGCGAAAGCAGGCGGTCCGCGAGGAGCATGAGGCAGTGGTTCGGGTTCACGTACGTCCCGTCGGCGTCGAGAATTCCGAAGCGGTCCGCATCCCCGTCCGTCGAAAGGCCCAGAGCGCGCTTCTCGGAGACGACGACCCGTGAGAGCGCGGCGAGGTTTTTCGCGTCGCACTGCGGCGAGAGGCCGCCGAAGTACGGGTCGCGGTGA
The DNA here is from genome assembly GCA_049581965.1 of Thermoanaerobaculia bacterium. Lineage (GTDB taxonomy): Bacteria > Acidobacteriota > Thermoanaerobaculia > UBA5066 > UBA5066 > Fen-183. Next base: position 4,487 of record JBAUSZ010000189.1, read on the forward strand.
CCGTTGATGAGATGGACGTCGACGCCGGCCTGCACGAGGAACGCGTCGAGGTAGCCGCGCGACGTACCGAAACGCGGGTCGACGGCGACGCGCAGGCCGGCCTTTCTCATTGCGGCGCCGTCCACGCGGCGGGAAAGCTCCTCGAGATAGGGCTCCTTCGGATCGAACGTCGGCGTCGTGGCGGGAGGCGCGGGCGCGGCGTCGGCCTCCGTCGTCCGCGCGATCTCGGCTTCGATCTTCGCCGTCACGTCGGGGAGGGCCGGCGCGCCGTCGGCCGTCGAGAACTTGATCCCGTTGTACTCGGGCGGGTTGTGCGAGGCCGTGAAGTTGATGGCGCCGAGCGCCTTGCGCTCGCGGATCGCGAACGCGACGACGGGCGTCGGGACATCGCGGTCGGCGCGCAGGGGCGTGACGCCCTCGCGCGCGAGGACACGGGACGCCTCGTCCACGAAGCGCTCGTTGAGGAAGCGCGTGTCCGACGCGACGACGAGGCCGCGGGAAGGGTCACCCGAGGCCCTCGCGACACGCGCGATCGCCGTCACGACGCGGCGCGCGTTCGGGAATGTGAACTCCTCGGCGAGGATCGAGCGCCAGCCGGACGTTCCGAAACGAATCATGGGCTTAGGATTCTACGGTGCGCGCATGTCAGAACCGCCGGAGGCTTCTGCCGCGATCGCTCGCCGTGCTCCTCGGCCTGGCCGCGGGCTGCGCCTCGCGCCCGCCGGCGAGCGGTCCCGTTGCGCTCACCCGGGTCGGGCCGAACCGCGCGTCGGCGCCGTACTCCGAGAGAGCGCGCGACGCCAAGGCGGCCCTCCTCGCCCGCATCAACGCGGACCGTGTCGCCGCGGGAGTTCCGCCCGTCGCGTACGACCTCGTTGCGGCAAAGGCGGGGGACGACTTCTGCCTCGACGCGGCGCGGACGGGAATCATGGGCCACTGGGACCTCGCGGGCCGCGCGCCGTATGACCGGTTCGCGGACGCCGGCGGCGTCGACTGGCACGGCGAGAACTTCAGCGGCACGTCTCGGACGGGCCCACCGTTCCTCAAGGACGAGCTCCCGGGCCTCGTTCTCGAGGGACACGGACGAATGATGGCCGAGCGCCCGCCCGACGACGGACACCGCCGGACGATCCTCGACCCGGATTGGACGCACGTCGGGATCGGCGTCGCCCTCGAGGGCGGGGAGTTCCGGATGACGGAGGAGTTCACGAGGCACGCCGTGGATTGGGTCGAGCTTCCCTCGGGGCGCGTGCGCGCGGGGCGGACGGCGCCCGTCGCCGTTCAGCTTCCTAAGGGCTGGAGCCTCGCGGTCGTCGAGGTCGCGTACGAGAGTTTCCCGCGGCCGCTCACGGCCAGGGAAATCCGCCGGCGGGGTTCGTACGCCTACCCGCCCGGATCGCAGAAGCTCCTGCCGCGCCTCGCGTTGCCGTTCCGGTACAAGGACGGATCCACCGGAGAGGTCGCCGCCCCGAACGGACTCGTGCGTGCCGACGTCGCGCTTCGCTCCGGGCCCGGAAGCTACTGGGTCTTCGTCTACGCTGCGCCGGGCGCGGTTGAGGGTCGCGCGCTGACCCCGCTCACGGCGATCCGGATCGAGGCGAACTGAGGGTCTAAGATCGCCGCAGCATGTCGGCGGAGTTCACACGAGAGGAAGCGGCGGTCCTCGAGCGCTTCTTCACGAACGTGGAGATGCCCGTCTTCGGCCTCAGGCTTCCGCAGGAAGTGTCGGGCGCGCTCTTCTCGCGCTACAGCCGAACCACGAAGAGCCTGCGGCGAGTCTTCCTCGACGAGTTCGTCGGTGTCGGGGGGATTGCCGGGGACCTCCTCGGGAGCGGAGCGGAGAAGGACGACGGTGAGTCGCTGCGGCGCGCGCGCGCGTTCTACGACCGCGTCCTCGTCGGCTACGGCGACGACTCCGTCGCGCAGCTCGGGGCCGCGCACGTCGCCGTCGAGCGTGTCTCGAACGTCGCGGCGCAGACGCTGGAGGACGCGCGGGTCGGGATTTCGTTCCTCGAGAAGTCCACGCGCTACGTGAGGTTCGACCAGCGGGACGCCTCGGGCGACTTTCTCTGGCACCGCGAGAAGACGCTTCTCGCGTCGCGTCACGGCACGGCCTTCTCGGCGCTCATGGACCGCCTTTTCCAAACGTACGCCACGCAGATCGACCCGTTGATCCGGCACATCGAGGAGGTCCTCCCGGTCGAGTCCGTCGACGTGCGGCACCCGAAGTCAGGCGAGGCGCTCGCCTGGAAGGACGTCGCGAAAGACGAGGAGCTACTGAAGGCTGCGAAGAGGGCCCACGGCGCGACCGTGCGCGCGCACGCGTGCGACGTCATGCGCAGCTACCTTCCCGGCGCGACGCTCACGAACCTCGGCGTCTTCGCAACGGGGCAGGCCTTCGAGCACCTCCTGAACCGCCTCTACGCGAGCCCGCTCGCCGAATGCGCCGCGCTCGGTTCGGCGATGCACCGCGAGCTCGAAGCGCTCATCCCGTCCTTCGTGAAACGCGCGACCCGGAGGGACTGGCTCGTCGGTCGCGACGCGCGCTCCCGCGAAGCCGCCGCCCGGCTCCTCCCGCCGGGGACGTCGGCGACCGGGCCCGTCACGCTCCTCGATTTCGATCCCGGCGCCGAGGGAAAGGTCCTCGCGGCGCTCCTCTACCCGTTTGCGGACCGCCCGCTCGCCGAGGTGCGCGAGCGCGTCGCCGCGATGCCCGCCGCCGAGGCGGCGGCACTGCACGAGAAGCTCGCGGGAGAGCGGCAGAACCGGCGGGACAAGCCGCCTCGCGCGCTGGAGGAGGCGTCCTACACGTTCGACCTCCTCGGGAACTTCGGGATCTACCGCGACCTCCACCGGCACCGTCTCCTCTCGCAGGAGCGCCAACCCTTCACGACCATCCACGGCTTCGACACGCCGCCCGAGATCGCCGAGGCCGGCTGCGAGCCGGCCTTCCGTTCCTGCATGGAGGAGGCTGCCGCGTTGCACGAGGCGGTCGCCCGCGAGCATCCGCACGAGGCCCAGTACGTCGTGCCGTTCGCGTTCCGCGTCCGCTGGCGGATGACGCTCAACCTGCGCGAGGCCGTCCACCTCTGCGAGCTGCGCTCGATGCCGCAGGGGCATCCCGACTACCGCCTCCTCGCACAGGAGGTGTGGAAGAAGATCGAAGGGATCCACCCCGCGCTCGCCCCGTGGGGGAAGTTCGTGAATCGGGACACGTACCGCCTCGGCCGCCTCCAATCCGAGATGCGGACGGAGTACAAGCGGGCGCAGGGCGTCGCCGAAACCTAGCCCGCCGTCAGCTCGTCGAGACCCGCGAGAACCGCGGCGGCCTCTTCGTCCGGCCGCACCAGGTAGACGGGGAGCGCGCCGGGAATCTCGTGGAAGATCTCCGTGACCATCTCCGGGTCGTCCGTCACGACGGCGTCGATTCGCGCCGAGCGGCCGAGCCGCTCGAGAACGCTCTCGAGCCCCTTTTCGCCGAGGAACGTCGTCGAGGGCGGCGCGAGCGCGCGCAGCTCGTCGAGCAGGCCGTGGCGCTCGCTGGTCGCGACGAGGACGTGCCTCATGCCGGCCGCCGCAAGTCACGAAGCAGCTTCTCGAGAGTGGACTCCACGCCGAGGTCGCGGGCGAGACGCCGCATGTACTTCTCGTCGAGGGTGGTACCGCAAATCGTGAGCACACCGAAAACATCGCGGATCTGTCGCTCGGAGTCCGTCGTCGCGGCCCACCGGAGTTTCGAAAGGACGAGGTCCTCGGGCGAAATGCCGACGAGCGTGACACCGAGGGCGGAGATCGGGCGCCTCCGGGAGAATGACTCCGCCGAGAAGGCGTCGTCAGGAACCACGATCAGGTCCGCCTTCCAGCCGGTCGTGGTTTCCACGAGGTTGAACATGCCGCGCTCGAGGAGAGCCTCGCGGGCGGCCTCGGCAGACACATACCAGTCGGCATCCCGTCGGCTCAGGAAGCATTCGAGAGACGCCACCGTCGGCGCAATGACGAGGTCGGCGTCGGCTGTGAAGCGCGGCTCTCCATACGCGAGGAGGGCCACGCCGCCCGTCGCCATGTACGGAACGTCGCAGGCGTCGAGTGCCTCGATCACCCGTCGCAGAAACGCGGCGAAGGTCATACCGCGCCGGATCCGTTGAAGGCACGCGCAAAGAGCTCGTCGCCGAGGAGCTCCCGGGCAACGACCCGGCGAACGGCTTCATCGGACAGTCCGGGCCGCCGGGCCTTCGCCGCGGCCAGGAGGCCGGCTCGGACCTCGTCACACAGAGCCAGCCCGGCGGCAAGACGGCGCTCCGTGCCGAGGGCGCGCAGCGCCGCGGCCCGGCGCTCAAACGCCTCGCGGCTCGTGTCCCGGGGCCAGGGTCGCGACTCCTTGCTCATTTCGTCTCAGGGAAGGCCTTGAAGCTCGTGGCGATGGAAGCCTACAGTGTCTCCGTGCCGCCGAAGGTTCCCGTGTACCTCGATTATCACGCGACGACGCCGGTCGACCCGCGCGTCTTCGAGGCGATGCGCCCGTACTTCACGGAGACCTTCGGGAACGCGGCCTCCCGCAGCCACGTCTTCGGCATGCGGGCCGGGTCGGCGGTCGAGAAGGCCCGCGAGGAGGTTGCGGACCTCGTCGGGGCCAACGCGAAGGAAATCGTCTTCACGTCCGGCGCGACCGAGGCGAACAACCTCGCCGTCCTCGGAGCCGCACGGGCGCGCCGCGCGGCCGGGGCGCACGTCGTCGTCTCCGCGATCGAGCACCGTGCCGTCCTCGACCCCTGCCGGAGGCTTCAGGCCGAGGGCTTCCGCGTCACCTTCGTGGCGCCGGACCGGCTCGGACGGACCGCCGTCGAGGCGGTGGCGGCCGCGCTCGCCGACGACACGGTTCTCGTGACGGTCATGACCGCGAACAACGAGATCGGGACCCTGAACCCCGTCGCGGGGATCGCGGGTCTCTGCAAGGCGCGCGGCATTCTCTTTCACACGGATGCCGTCCAGGCGGCGGGGAAGGTCCCGATCGACGTCCACGCGTCGGGAGTCGACCTCCTCTCGCTCTCGGCGCACAAGATCTGTGGGCCGAAGGGCGCCGGGGCTCTCTTCGTGCGGGCCTCGAATCCCCGGGTCACGCTCGACCCGATCCTCTTCGGCGGCGGCCACGAGCGCGGCCTGAGGCCCGGGACGCTGGACGTGCCGGGGATCGTCGGTTTCGGCGCCGCCGCCGCGATTGCGAAGGCGGAGGGCCCGGCCGAATCCGCGCGCGTCGCGGGCCTGCGCGACCGGCTCGGGGCGTCTCTCGCGGGGGCCGTTCCGGGCGTCTCGCGCAACGGCGACGCCGCGGCCTGTCTCCCGGGCAACCTCAACGTGCGCTTTCTTGGAGCCCCGTCGGACACCGTCATGATGGAGACGCGCGACCTCGCCGTCTCGGCGGGCTCCGCCTGCACGTCGGCGTCGGTCGAGCCGAGCCACGTCCTCCTCGGAATCGGCCTCACGAAGGAAGAGGCGCACGAGTCGATCCGGTTCGGCCTCGGACGCTTCACGACGGCGGAGGAGGTCGACTGGGCCGCGGACGCGGTCGCCGCCGCGGTCCGCCGCGTGCGCGCGGCGCGCGGCAGTCCGAAGTAGCCGGCTCGTCAGCTCTTCGCGATGAAGCCCCACGGAGCGCTTTGGCGCGCGTGCGGGTCGAAAACGCCGCGCGGGAGGGCGGGGTCCGCTTCGGAGAGCGTCGCGCGGGACGGGCGAACGACGGAGAGGAGCGTCTCCTTGTGCGTCTTCACGAGACGGCGCACGGGCGTCCCCGCCGCGGCCTCGAGGAGGATCGGCGTCGCCTCTCCACCCATCTTCGCGAGCCACGCCTCCCAGATCGCCTCGACGACGGGCATCCCGCGGAACGTCACGTTCGGCATTTTCCGGAACGCGGCGTCGAGGCGCTTCATCTTCCTGTCGAGGGCCTCGGGGTCGTCGAGATTCTCGTTCTCGAACGGCGTGTGTGGCTTCGGGATGAACGCGTTCACGGTGGGAACGAGCGTCCCGACGCGGCCGCGCAGGCGCCCTTCCTCGAGGAACACGAGTCTCAGCTCGTCGACGAGCCGCGCGATGTCATCGACGTCCGCGTCCGTCTCGCCGGGCAGCCCGACCTGCAGGTAAAGCTTGAGCTGCGTGATCCCCGAGCGCGCGATGAGACGCACCTTCTCGAAGAGCATCTCGTCGGAGACCTTCTTGTTGATCGCGTGGCGAAGCCGCTCGTTTCCGGCCTCGGGCGCGATCGCGAGTGCGCGCTCGCCCTGCGCCGTCAGGATCGCGAGGATCTCCTCCGAGATCGCGTCGATCTTCACGGACGAGAGGGCGACGTGGTACTCGAGCGCCTGAAGGCCGCGCAGGATCGGGAGGATCTCCGGGTGGTCGGCGACGGCCGTCGCGATGAGGCCCACGCGGCCCGTGAGGGGACGGTTGCGCCGCGCGACCGCGAGAACGTTCTCGGCCGAGACGCGCACCTGCGGGGCCATCGCGTACGCGGCCCAGCAGAAGCGGCACATCTCCGAGCAGCCGCGCGCGATCTCGATCAGGAGCTTGTCCGAGAGCTCCGTGTGCGGTGTCAGGATCGTCGTGTGCGGCGGCTCGCGGAGAGGTCCCTCGGCCGCCTTGAACTGCTGGACGACGATCCTGCCGTCCTCGGAGGCCTCGGCCCGCGCGCCGTGCACGGCGGGGACGTAGAGGCCCTTGACGTCGGCGAGCGCTGCGAGCGTCGCGTCGCGCGTGAGGTCCCGGCGCAGGATCTCGCCGATCGCGGGAACGATCTTCTCGCCGTCGCCCATCGCGAAAACGTCGACCCACCGGGCGAGAGGCGCCGGGTTGATGCGAGCGCAGTCGCCCCCGACGAGGACGATCGGGTCGCCTTCGCCACGGTCCTCCCGCTCGAGCGGGATGCGCGCCGCCGGCAGGAGGCGGAGGAAGTTCACGTAATCCATCTCCCACGAGATCGAGAACGCGACGAGCGGGTAGTCGCCGAGCGGCGTGTCGGTGTCCAACGTGCGCGGGCCGCGCAGGTCGCCGTCGTCCTCCAGGAAGAAGCGGTCGCAGGCCACGTTCTCCTCGCGGTTGAAGAGGCGGTAGACCCACTGGAAGCCGAGGTTCGACATCCCGATCTCGTAGGCGTTCGGAAAGCCGAGGGCGACCCGCGTGCGCCCGTGGCGGGACAGATTCTCCGTGGCCCGCTCGGCGGCGAGCAGCGTCCGGCGCCGGTCAGGTCGGGATGGCGTCACTCTCCTCCGTGATTCCCTCGAAGAGGAACGTCGAAAGATACCGCTCGCCCGTGTCCGGGAGCATCGCGAGGAGGACCGAGCCTTTCGGAGCCTTCTCGGCGACCTTGACCGCCGCAGCGAACGTCGCCCCCGACGAGAGACCGCAGAAGATCCCCTCCTTCTGCGCGAGGGCGCGCGCCGCGTCGCGGGACTCGACGTCGTTCACGAGGACGACCTCGTCGTAGACCTTCGTGTTGAAGACGGCCGGGACGAAGTCGGGGTTCCAGCCCTGGACCTTGTGCGGCGCCCACTTGCCCTGCGAGACCATCGGCGCGCCCGCGGGCTCCGTGTAGACGATGCGAACGTCGGGCCGTGCCGCCTTGAGGATCTCGCCGGCGCCCGTGAGCGTGCCCCCCGTCCCGATGCCCGAGACGAAGTAGTCGAGCCGCTTCCCGGCGAAGTCGCGCAGGATCTCCGGCCCGGTCGTCTGGCGGTGGTAGGCGGGGTTCGAGGGGTTCTCGAACTGCTGCGGCATGAACCAGCCGTGCTGGTCCGCGAGTTCCTTCGCGCGCTTGACCATCCCGGTCGCGCGGTCCGCGGCGGGGTGGAGGAGCACCTTCGCGCCCAGCCCCTTCATGAGCTTTCGGCGCTCGACGGAGAAGGAGTCCGACATGATCGCGACGAACGGATAGCCCTTGACGGCGCAGACCATCGCGAGGGCGATTCCCGTGTTGCCCGAGGTCGGCTCGATGACGGTCTGGCCCGGCTTGAGGACGCCGCGCCTCTCCGCGTCCTCGATCATCCCGATCGCGAGACGGTCCTTCACGGAGCTCATGGGGTTGAAGGCCTCGACTTTGACGTAGATCGTCGTGCCGGCGGGCGCGAGGCGGTTGATGCGGACGACGGGGGTGTTGCCGATGGTGCCGAGGATGCTGTCGTGGATCACGGTGCGCCTCCCGGTGGAGCATCATAGGAAGGGGAGACCCAAATGCAATCTAGAGTCTCAATCTCGGCATTGATCCTCCTCGCGGCGCTCGCGCGGGGTGGGCAAGCCCGCGCGCAAGCCGGCGTCTCCGACTGGCCGCGCGAGTTCACGACTCCGAGGGGCCACACGATCGTCCTCTACCAGCCCCAGGCCGAGACCTTCCGGGGCGACCGCCTGACCGGCCGCGCCGCGGTTTCCTTCACGAAGAAGGGCGCGGCGGCGCCGAAGTTCGGCGTCGTCTTCTTCGGGGCCCGGGTCTCGGTGGACCGCGACGCGCGGCAGGTGTCCGTCCTGGACATGAAAGTGAGCCGGGTGCGGTTTCCCGGGATCACGCCGGAGAACGAGAGGAAGTTCACCGAAAGCCTCGAGTCCGAGGTTCCGAAATGGGACCTCGTCTTCTCGTACGACCGCCTTCTCGAGAGCGTGAAGGTCGCCGAGCGCGAGAAGAGGAGCGCCGAGGGTCTCAAGCACGACCCGCCACAGATTCTGTTCGCCCAGGAGCCGTCGGTCCTCCTCCTCTTCGACGGCGAGCCGGGGTTCCGAGAGGTCGAGGGCGCGCCCGTGAGGGTCGCCGTGAACGCGTCTTTCTTCCTCGTGAACGACACGCGCAGCGGCAGGTACTACCTCTCGGGCGGGAAGAACTGGTGGTACGAGGCGGCAAACCCGCTCGGCCCCTGGCGGACGATCGGCGGACCGCCGGCCGACATCGCGCAGTTCGCCGCCAGGGCCCAGGCCGAACAGAAGAAGGAGGACACGGACGCGGCGGGCGACGACGGCACCGAGGCGTCGGCCCCTCCGAAGATCGTCGTCGCGACGGAGCCGACGGAACTCGTCGTGACGGAGGGAAAGCCGTCCCTCAAGCCGGTCGCAGGCACGGACGGGAGCCTCCTGGCGGTCGAGAACACCGAGGGCGACGTCCTCCTCGACGTCGCGAGGCAGGATTTCTACGTTCTCCTCGCCGGCCGCTGGTTCCGTGGCAAGTCCCTCGCGTCGGGCGCCGGCTGGGCCTACGTCGCGCCCGACGCGCTGCCCGAGAGCTTCGCGAAGATCCCGCCGGACTCCGATTCGGGCGACGTGCGCGCCGCGGTCGCCGGCACGGACGAGGCCGAGGAGGCGGTCCTCGATGCACAAATTCCTCAGACGACGGCGGTCCGCCGCGCCGACGCGACGCTCGACGTGAAGTGGGACGGCGCGCCGAAGTTCATCCCGGTGGACGGCTCGGCGACGGCGTACGCCGTGAACGCGTCGACCTCGGTTCTCCAGATCCGCAACCGGTACTACGCGTGCGAGAACGCGGTGTGGTTCGTCGGCGACGCTCCCGACGGCCCGTGGGCCGTCGCGGACGACGTTCCCTCCGACGACATCGACGCGATCCCTCCGAGCGCGCCGGTCTACAACGTCAAGTACGTGCGCATCTACGACGCGACGCCGGAATTCGTCACCGTCGGCTACACACCGGGCTACACGGGCGTCTATCCGTGGCGGGGCACGGTCGTCTGGGGTACGGGCTGGACCTACCGGCCGTGGGTCGGGCCGGTCTACTGGTGGCCCCGTCCATACACGTGGGGCCTCTCTGCCCACTACAACCCGTGGATGGGATGGGGCTTCGGCTATTCGTGGAGCTACCCGTTCTTCAGCGTGAGCTTCGGCTGGGGTGAATGGTTCCGGCCGGCCGGCTGGTGGCGACCGGCGTACGGCGGCTGGCACCGGGGGGGGTTCGGCCCGGGAGGGTACAGGCCCCCCACCGTCATCGTGAACAGCTACTGGGGCGGCCGGGGCGGCGGCGCGTGGAGCCGCCCGCTTCCGAGCCCGCGCCCGGGCGCGATGCGCGTC
>JBAUSZ010000190.1:0-1595 GCA_049581965.1 Thermoanaerobaculia bacterium
GTACGAGCGTCAGTCGTGGGTGTCCGCGCAACGGCGCGTGGAGGCCGACCACGTCCCCGTGGAAGGATCGTTGCTCTTCTATTTCCTCTACACGCACCGCATCCAGCCGTACCTCCTCGCGGGGATCGGATACCACTGGGTCAACCCGCACGGCGCCGGCTTTTCCGACGGGTCGCCATACGCCTCGCAGAATCTCTTCGGCCTGCACGGAGGCGCGGGAGTCGACGTGCGCGCCGGGGAGAGCCTGTCGGTCTGGCTGGACGGGCGCTGGACGTTCCTCGACGTGGACGCCGTCAAGGACCTCGGCCTGAAGTCCGACACGATCCGCATCGCGGCCGGCGTCAACCTGGCGTTCTAGACGGAGCCGTCGGGCAGTCCCGCCACGAGGCGGCCGAAGATCTCGGGGTCGACGTTGCCGCCTGAGAGAACGACGCCGACTCGTCGGCCGGCCGCGCCCGGCACCCGGCCCGCGAGGAGCGCCGCGAATCCCGCCGCGGCGCCGGGCTCGACGACGAGCTTCATCCTGACGAAGAGGACCGACATCGCGATGCGAAGCTCGAGATCGCTCACGGTCAGGATCCCCTTCGCGAGCGCCGAGACGATCGCGAACGTGTGGACGCCGGGCTGCGTCGTCTGGAGGCAGTCCGCGATGGTCGCGGGAACGGGAATCGAGACCGGGCGGCCGGCCGAGAGCGAGCGTCTGAAGTCGTCGCCGGCGTCCGGCTCGACGCCGTAGAGGCCGATCGCGGGGCGGAGCGCCGCGGCCACGACCGCGAAGCCCGAGAGGAGGCCGCCGCCTCCGCAGGGCGTGACGAGGAGATCGAGGTCCGGGACGTCCTCGAGGAGCTCGAGAGCCGCGGTGCCCTGGCCGGCGATGACGGCGGGATCGTCGAACGGCGGCACGAGGACTCGCCCTTCCCTTCCGACGATCTCCGCCGCAATCGCCTCGCGGCTCTCGGCCCCCCGGTCGTAGATCCTCACGGCGGCGCCGTACCCGCGGGTGGCGGCGAGCTTGAGCGCAGGCGCGTCGTGCGGCATCACGATCGTCGCGGAGATCCCGAGCGTCCGCGCCGCGAGCGCGACGGCCTGCGCGTGGTTGCCGGACGAGAAGGCGACGACACCGCGGCGCCGCTCCTCCTGCGTCAGGAGCGTGAGGCGCGCGAAGGCGCCGCGTGCCTTGAAGGCACCGACCTTCTGGAGGTTCTCGCACTTGAAGAAGACCCGTGCGCCCACGCGGGCATCGAGGCTCGAGGAGGCCAGGACGGGCGTGACGTGCACGTACGGCGCGATTCGCCGCCGGGCGGCCTCGACGTCGGCGAGCGCGACGGGAAGAGTCACGTCTTCTTCGCCCTTTCGCGGGGAGCACCCGACACGCCGCAGAGGCGGTCGGCCTCGTCGGTGACGGCGTCGATCGCGGCCCCGGCGCGCCCGAGGAACGCCTCTTCGCTCTCGCCGTCTGCGCGCTCCACGGCGGGCGCGAAGACGACGACGCAGCGTGAGAACGGGAGCGGGAGCAGGAACCGGTCCCAGGAGTTCAGGAACCTCGGGCGCGACGAGGACGAGGACGAGGGCAGGACGAGCGCGTTGCCCTGCTC
>JBAUSZ010000191.1:0-6235 GCA_049581965.1 Thermoanaerobaculia bacterium
CTACCTTTCGTAACGGCACTCAGAGAACATAGTGAGTGACGGGCAGGAGAACGTGGGGCCCCGCGCGCCGCGTGCGCTGCGGAGCGCCCGGCACCACCGCCCCGCACGCCGGAGCTCGTGCACGCGGGGGTGGATGGTGGGCCGGGTACGCCGAGAGGAAAGCCGATCAGCGCGCCGCAGTCGAGAGCCGGGAGCGCGGCGCGCCGCTTGCGCGAGAGCGCCCACCACTTTACGTAAGGCCGTCGAGTAACGGAGTCTCGAGTGAGTCGCGATATCGTCAGTGGAACTGAGCAGCGATTGATGAAATGGGACTTCCTGGGAGGCGACATGGCGATACCGGACCCCATAACGGCGTGTCTGAAGTGGCGGGCTGCATTCAAGCCACGTGGAGCGTGAGGACAGGGTCCCGCGTCTTTCGACCCGGTCGCCGCGACGAACGCGTACCTCGCCACGGTGGCCGGCGAAGACCGGGCCCGCTCCGACGCCTATTTCGAGGGCGGATACTGGCTCCAGCTCTGGGACTTCCTCCTCGGCGTCGCGGTCAATCTGGCTCTTCTGGGGACCGGACTCGCAAGCCGAATGCGGAACCTGGCCGAGCGTCTCGTCCGTTTTCGCCCGGCCCAGACCTTTCTGTACTGGGTTCAGTACCTCCTCGTGACGACGGCCGTCCTCCTGCCCATGACGATCTACGAGGGCTACGTGCGCGAGCATCGGTACGGTCTCGCGAACCAGACGTTCGGGCCGTGGATGGGGGACCAGGCGAAGGCGCTTGCCGTCGGTCTTCTTCTGGGTGGGCTGGGAGTGGCCGCCCTCTATGGCGTCGTCCGCAGGCTGCAGAGGACCTGGGCGCTCTGGGGGTCCGTCGCCGCGATCGCCCTCGTAATGTTCTCCGTGCTCATCGGGCCCGTCTTCATCGCTCCCCTCTTCAACAAGTACACCCGCCTGACAGACCCGGCGGTTCGCGACCGGATCCTGGGCCTCGCCCGGTCCCAGGGCATCGGCGCGCAGGACGTGTGGGTCTTCGATGCCTCGCGCCAGACGAAGCGCGTGTCGGCCAACGTGAGCGGCTTCGCGGCTACCATGCGGATCAGCCTCAACGACAACCTGCTCAACCGCTGCTCTCTCGCCGAGATCGAAGCCGTGATGGGCCACGAGATGGGCCACTTCGTCCTGAACCACGTCTACAAGTCGCTCCTCTTTCTCGCGGTCGTGATCGCGATCGGCTTCGCGCTCATGAAGTGGGGATTCGAGCGAGTGACGGCGCGGAAGGAGGCGACCTGGGACATCCGCGGCGTGGGCGATACGGCCGGGCTGCCGCTCGCGATGATTCTCCTCTCGATCTATTTCTTCGCCCTGACGCCCGTCCTGAACACCTACACGCGTGTGGAGGAGGCCGAGGCGGATCTGTTCGGCATCAACGCCTCCGGCCAGCCGGACGGGGAGGCGCTGACCGACTTGAAGCTCGGCGAGTACCGGAAGCTCGACCCGTCGCCGCTGGAAGAGGTCCTCTTCTTCGACCATCCGAGCGGCCGGAGCCGGATCCTGATGGCGATGAGGTGGAAGGCCGAGCACCTCGCCGAGGCCGAGGCGAACGCCCGTCGCGCAGCCGAACGGGATCGCCAGCGCGGCTGGAGCCCGGAGAGCGCGAAGGCCTGGGCGCGCGATCACGAGCCTCGCCGGGGAATGTGACGACCGACGGGACGGGCCAACGCGATCGGTGGCGGGCGGGGTCCCATCTGACGGTCGGCCACTAGAATCGCGCCCGCGACTCTAAAGCATCTGTTCTCGTGGCCTGGACCGTCAGGAAGGCTGATCGCGTGAGCCAGGACACCGACGCCTTCCCCCCCGACGTGGTAATTCCATGCCCGCGAGGAGGGCTTCCACATGGCGTACTCCGTTCGAGCGGCGGCTGCCATCGCCGCGGCCGGACTCGGCGTCCTGCTGATCGCGCCTGCCACGGCGCAGGACGTGCCCGGCGTCGCGACGACGGTCGGCAATCACTTCGTCTCGACCCAGACCCCGCTCACGAACGAGAAGGGAACGTTCGAGGCGTACATCACGCACCGCTTCAACCAGAACGCAAAGGACGCGGGGGGCGGGAGCCTTTTCGGCCTCGACTCCGGTGCCGCCACGGGGATCGGGGTCGAGTACGCCCCCGTTCGAAACCTCGCCGTGCAGGTCTACCGCGTGAACAACTACGCGGACTACGAGTTCACGCTTAAGGCGACGCTGCTCCGGCCGAAGGCCGCGCTGCCCCTCGCCGTGGGCCTGCGCGGCGGCCTCGACTGGCGGACGGCTGCCTACGCGCCACGGGAGACGGCTTCTTCGGACAGGGCCTCGTCTCGTACACGATCGCCGACCGCGTGACGCTCGCGGTCGCGCCGAGCTACGTGGAGAACACGCAGTTCCAGAAGAACCTCTGGAACGTGCCCGTCGCCGTGCAGGTCAAGATCACGAAGTCGATCGCCGTCATGGGCGAGTACGTCCCGAAGAAGAACTACGCGCCGGACTCGGTCGGCCAGTGGTCGGCCTCCGTCGAGAAGCAGGTCTTCAACCACCGGTTCGCGCTCTGGATGGGCAATTCGCAGGCGACGACCGTCGACCAGCTCATCGGCGGCGACTACAACGGCGGCGTAACCGACCGGAATCTGAAGATCGGCTTCAGCTTGATCCGGGCGTGGGACCTGTTCCCGCCGAAGTAGCCTCCGATCTCACGGCTGTTCGCCGAGGCGGAGGAGAGCGTCCGCGAGATCCGACGCCGAGGGCGGCCGACGGTCGGGGGCCTTCGCGAGGCAGGCGGCGACGAGACGCTCGAGGAGCGTGGGAAGGTCGGGGCGCAGCGTCGTCAGCGGGCGCGGCTCTTCCGAGAGGTGGCGACGCATGACCTCGCTCGCGGTCGCGCCGCCGATCGGCCGCGCTCCCGTGAACATTTCGTAGAGAACGACGCCGACCGCGTAGATGTCGCTCCGCTCGTCCACGGACTCTCCGCGCGCCTGCTCGGGGCTCATGTAGTACGGCGTTCCGACCGTCGAACCGTCGCCGGAGTCGTCGGCGCCCGCCGCACGCGCGATCCCGAAGTCCATGACCTTCACGACGCCGTTCGGCAACACCATGATGTTCGGAGGCTTGATGTCGCGGTGCACGATGCCCGCCTCGTGGACGGCCGCGAGGCCCCGGCAGAGCTGCTTGGCGATCTGGAGGCCCGGCGCGAGCGCGACGGCGCCGCGGCGATCGAGGATGTCGCGGAGCGTCGTCCCCGGCACGTATTCCATCGTGAGGAAGCGGACCCCCTCGGCCTCGCCGAGGTCGTGCGTGCGGACGACGTTGTGGTGCGTGATCTTGCGCGCGAGACGGATCTCCTGCCGGAGCGTTTGCGCGGCCCCGGACCCCTCGTCGAACGCAGCCGGAAGGAGGACCTTCAACGCGACCTCGTCGTCCAGCTCGCGATCGACCGCGCGGTAGACCGTCCCCATCCCTCCGCGCCCGAGAAGCGTCGTCACGTCGTAGCGCCCGGCGAAGCGCGTTCCGACCCGGGGACCCGCGAAGGCCCGCGCCGCCGCGTCCGGCGCCCCGACGCGGGCAGCGATCGTTTCGCCCCGCGTCGCGTTCGCCTCGCGGCGGATCCCGGCGACCATCTGCTCAAGGGCGGCCTTTTCCTTGAGCTCGCCCACCATGGCCGAGAACGCCCGGGCCAGCGCGCCGACCTCGCCGCCACCCGCCTCGGGCAGCTTCACGTCGAGGTTCCCTTCGCGGATGGCCGCAGCGCCGCGCGCGAGTTCCTCGAGGGGCCGCGCGATGCGCCGGCCCATCGCGAACGAGACCGGGAGCGCGACGAGCAGAGCCAGGGCCCCGACCAGCAAGAGCGTGTCGCGAATCCTCCGGAAGGCCGCCGTCTCCTCCTCGCGCGAGCGCGAGACGACGAAGGCCCCGAGCGTCTCGCCCGACGCGCTCCGGAGTGGGACGGCCCCGAGGATGCGCCGGTCGCCCGCGGCCGTCACGTCGAGCGGCCCCACCGGGCGGTCCTGGCCGAAGAGCACGTCGACGGCGTCATGCTGCGCCTCGAGCGCGGGGACGAGCGCATCGCCGCGGAACCCCTCGGTGGATGCCACGAGTTCGAGGGCGGGAGCCTCGCCGCGCTTCGCGACGTTCGCGAGGAAGCCCGTTTCGCCCTTCGTGATTCCCTGCAGCGCCTTTGCACGTCCCGCGTCGAGCGGGACGGCGGCCGCGAGAACCCCGACGAGACGCCCCTCCCCCGCCGACGGGTCGCCCGACAGCACCGGGACGGAGGCGACGTAGGAGAGCTTCGCCTTCTCGCGGATGACCGCGGCCGAAGGCACGCCCCTCAGCGCGTCGGCGACCCACTTCACCGACGAGAACGATCGGCGGTTCGCGTCGTTGACGTCCTGATCGCTCCGGTCGAGAAGGACGCCGTGCTCGTCGAAGAGAAAGACGGTCCCGGCGTTCAGCTTCCCGGCCCGGGCCTTGTCGGCCGTCCAGTCGTGGAGCGTCTTCTGATCGCGCGTCCCGTACAGGCCCTTCGTCCCGGGCTCGTCCGCCACGCTCGTGAGCTGGCGCTTCAGGTTCTCCTCGAGGCCGGCCTCCCAGGACCGGAACAGACCCGGGAGGTCGCGCAGGCTCTCGTAGATGCTCTTCTCGGCGGCTTCGTTGGCCCTCCACGTGCCGACCGCGATCGCGGCGCCGAGCGTCGCGACGACGAGGAGCGCGGCGGCGACGAAGAATCTCGTGGCGAGAGTGGCGCCACGCGCCGCCCGTGACTTCGGGGACTGCGTGGCGGGCGGCGGCAACACCAATGTCGCCTCGGTGGAAGTCCGCGTGACGCGCGTGGCCTCGCTCGAGGTCGAGCGGCCCGTTTCAGTACCGGTTGACATCGTCGTCAGGAGGAGGGTAATCCTTCCCGTACTTGTTCTTGTGGCCGATCTCGCGCCAGAGAGACCCGTCGAGGGAGACCGCAAGAGGGACCGAACCGCCCGCGGGCACGTCCACGACGCCGACGAAGTCGCCGCCCTTCTCGTCCCACGCGCGAACCGTCGCCCTCCCCGCCGGCACGTTCGCGAGAACGGCCGTCCCGTCGGCGCCCGCCTGCGCCCAGATCGCGCCGTCGATTACGACGAGGACGGCCGCCATCTGCGGATGGATGTTGCAGTAGATCCGGACGACTCCCGGGTTCTCGAACGTCATCGCGCGCGAGGCGCCGTTGCGGTACAGGCCGAGGTCGAAGCGCGCCTTCTCCGAGAGGCTGAAGACGTTGTGATAGATCCCGTCGAGGTTCGGGAACTGGACGGTGCCGCCGGCCGGCACCGCCGCGACGTGCGGGTCGAAGCGCTTGGCCTTCGACGCGATCTTCGGCTTCGCGGAGGGAGCGGCCGCGCGGGCCGCGGCGGGATCGACGACCCAGACGACCGCGCCCGCGGCGGGAACCGACTTCCCTTCGGCCGTCAGGATGGAGACCGTGACGCGGATCTCGCCGGCGGCCGCGGAGAACGAGAGAAGGAAGAGGACGAGGGCGAGGCGGCCTGGCCGGAAGGCTTTCACCGGGGGACCTCCGCGTCGCCATGACCCTACAGGGCGGAGCGGACTCTGTCGAGTCCCTCGCCACCGTCGACGTGACAAGCTCGCGCGCATGACCGACGCGGCGAAAGCGGTCCAGCGGGTCTACGCGCCTCCCGGGGACTTCGTGCGGCTCACGTCGGACGAGCCGCTCGTTTTCGAGCTGGCGGACAGACTCTGGGACCCCGTGCCTGCGGCCCGTGGCGACGGAATTCGGATGACGATTCTGCAAGCGCGGCATTCGCCGCGCATGGACAGAGAGGATTTCTCAGAAGGCGCGAGTAAGACTGGCCCCGCAGCACCGGCTTTGCCGCGGGGCGAAGCCGCCGCCTTCACCTTCGAAGAAAAGCAGCAGTGGACGCACGAAGAGCATGAATTCAGGTGCGAAGTTCCCGGCGCGCTAGACGTGACGATCGACTTCGCGCGAGCGCGCGTCGTCGCGCACCTTGCTCCCGCTCTCTCCCTCTTGCTTTCAGAGAAATCTTCTTCTCCTTCTTCGTCCTCCCCTCTTCTCTCTTTCCTCGCCCGCAGCCTCCTGGAAGCGCCGGCCGCCGTCCTTCTCGGGCGCCGGGGTTGGCAGGTCCTGCACGCAGGGGCCGTCGTCGGTCCGCGTGGCGCGGCCGTCGTGCGTGGGCCGTCGGGCGCCGGCAAGTCCACGCTCGTCGCC
>JBAUSZ010000192.1:0-2569 GCA_049581965.1 Thermoanaerobaculia bacterium
GCGTGGCGGACGCGCTGGGTGCCGCCGGGGAAGGTCCCTCGCTCCGCACGGACGTCCGTTCGACGAGCAGGCCGTCGATCGCCGAGACACGGTCCTCGCGGCCCTCGGCACGGTAGTAGCCCTTGAGCCGCTCCGCTTCGGCCAGCGCGATCTTCCGGCGGCCACCCTCGAGCGCGAGTTCGAATACCTTCTCGCGCAGCACGAGCGTCGCCGGCGCGCCCTTGAGCGCGGCTCGGAGGTGCTCGATCGCCTTGTCGTAGAGCCCGTACTTCCGGAAGACCTCGGCCTCGCCGAGTGCGCCCTCGATCGCGTCGGAGGACAGCACGGCTGGCCTTTCCTCCGAAGGCGGCGGGAGCCGCTCGCCCGGCGCCTCGGCGGCGGGAAGGGGCACCGCGATCGGCTCCCCCGCCGGCTCGACCAGAACTTCGGCCTCCACGGCCGGCTCCGCCGGCACCGGCGTCACGTCGGCCTCCATGGCAGGCGGGACTTCGAGGGCACCGGCGCCGAAGTTCGGCGCCGTCGAGAGCGGAGGCACCTCCGGGAGCTGCTCGAGCGCGCCGAGCGCGGGCGACGACGGCCGGCGCTTGCCCGTTCCGGAGCGGTCGAATGCCGACGTCCCGGGCTGCGACAGCCGGCGAACGGCCGCGGGTACGGGACCCGTCGATCCGGGATCGTGAACGAGGTCCCCGTCCTCGAGCTCGAAAATGAACTCGCCGGGGGCTTCGGCCTGGGGCGGCGCAACCGAGAACGACGGCGGGGGCGGAATCGGCGATACCGGCGCCGCCGGCGCCCGGCGGGAGCCGGTGATCTCGAGAGGCGGCACGATCAAGGGCGCGCTCGTCTCGAGCGGCATCGACTCGGACTCGGCGGCCGCGGGCGGTGCCTCGACCGGCGCGGGCGCCTCCTCTTCGGCCGGACGCCGGCGCGATGCGCTCGCCTCGAGGCCCCGCGCGAGCGCCGGATGCTCGCGGGACCCGCTCCGGTCGACACCGCGCTCCAGCGACGGGTCGAGCTGGGAAAGGCGCGTCCGGAACTCGGCCGAGTCCGGGACCAGCTTGAGGAGCGTCCGGAGTCCCTCTGCGGCATCCCCGATCCGGTTCTGCTGCTTGTAGATGTCCACGAGTGCCGAGCGCCAGCGGATGACGGCGGCCTGGTCGCCCGCCGTCTCCGCCACCTGCACGACGCGCGTGAGAACGTCCTCGCGGCCGGGCGACGCCTCGGCCAGGGGCACGAGAATCCCGAGGGCCTTCTTCGCCTCGCCCCGGCGCATCGCATGGTCGGCCAGTGCCGCGGCGGCCTCGAAGGTGAGCGTCGACGAGCCGCCCGCCTGCTGAATTCGAATCGCGAGCTGAAGGACCTCCTCGCTCGAGGCCTCGATCCCCTGAGCCTTCCCGAGCCACTCTTGCGCCTCCTGCACGTCGGAGTCCTGGAGCGCGGCCTCGGCCGCGAGCAAGAACAGCGGCACGGACCGCGGCGTCGTCTCGAGGGCACGCTTCACGAGCCCCCGGGCCTCCCCCGCCCGTGAGGCCGAAAGGAGAACGGGCACGAACGACCGCAGGATCTCGGCGTTGTCCGGCGCCATGTGAAGGGCTTTCTCGTAGACCTGGATCGCCTCGTCCACGGCGCCGCGGTCGCGCAGGAGCGTGGCGACGACCGCGTACTCCTTCAGCGCGTCGTTCTTGCGCCGCGCCTGCGTGAAGAAGTCCGCCAGCTTGACGTGCAGCTGGATGTTCTGCGGGTCGATCTGCACCATCTTCTGGTAGATCCCGATGGCGCCGATCGGGTTGTCGCTGCGCGCGTGGTAGTCCGCGAGAACCTGGTACTGGCTCTTTGCGTCCGTCGTGAGCCCCTGCTTGGCGTAGAGCTCCGCGAGTCGTTCGTAGATGTCCAGCCTGGCGGGATCGAGACGGTTGATTCGCTTGTAGATCGCGATGCCGCGGAGGAAGAATCCGTCGCGCGCGAAGTGCTCGGCGATCCGCGTGAGGTACGGGACCGCCTCCTCGTTACGGTTCAGGCGCGTGTAGAGGTCCCCGACCTTGTTGAGGATGTTGATGTCGCCCGGCGTCTCCTCGAGGACCTTGAGGTAGTCCTTGAGGGCCGAATCGACCTTCCCCTTCTGGAGGCTCTTCTCGGCCGAGGCGAGGAGGGCGTCGCGTTTCGTTGCCGCCATGCGTCAGGCCGCCCGCGGCGTCACGGCGCGGCGGCGCACGAGAACGCGGTCGAACGTGAGGCGATGCTCCGGACTCGGGCCGTGACGGCGCAGCGCCGCGCAATGCTCGGGCGTCGCATAGCCCCGGTGAGACGCGAAACCGTAACAGGGAAACACGACGTCGAGCTCGTTCATGCGTGCGTCGCGCGCGGCCTTGGCGACGATCGACGCCGCCGCGATCGCCGCCACCCGGGCATCGCCCCGAATATAGGCCCTTTGGGGGACATCGAGACCGGGCATGTGGACGGCGTCGAACAGGACGAGCGTTGGAATGGCTCCCGCGCGCGCGAGATTCTCGAGGGCCCGGCGCATCGCGAGGAGGGTCGCGTCGACGATGCCGATCGCGTCGATCTCCGCGGC
>JBAUSZ010000193.1:0-7250 GCA_049581965.1 Thermoanaerobaculia bacterium
CGCGTGGCCGGCCGACGGCGAGAAGGCGCTCGACTTCGACGCGCTGCTCGCGCGCACCGTCGCCGAGGGCCCCGGGACGCTCTTCCTGGTGCCGGACGAGTTCTTTCCGCTCTCGCCGCTCCTCGAAGAGCCCATCGCGCGGAACTTCAACCGCTGGAACAAGGCCGCCGAGCTTCTCCTCGAGGGAAAGCTCAAGGAGCCGCAGCGCCAGGAGATGTTCGCGAACGCGGGCAAGGGCGACTTCTGGCAGCGCTACCCGGCGATCGTCGGCGCCCAGA
Organism: Thermoanaerobaculia bacterium; assembly: GCA_049581965.1. Taxonomy (GTDB): domain Bacteria; phylum Acidobacteriota; class Thermoanaerobaculia; order UBA5066; family UBA5066; genus Fen-183. The sequence goes on from JBAUSZ010000193.1 coordinate 279, forward strand.
TGACGGACGGCCTCCTGCGCCTGGTCGGGCGCGAGAAGTTCCTCGCGGCCCTCGCCGCGGGCCCGCGCGCCGTCGCGGCCCTCTACGTCTCGGCGACGAAGGGCAAGGGTTTCCCCGAGCTCGGCAGGCCGGTGAAGAAGGCGCTGGAGGCTAAACCGTCGGGAGCAGGGGAAAAGCCGTGACCGGCGGCAGCTCGGGCGGGTTCTCGCCCCAGGCCCTGAGCCGCACATACGTGTAGAGCCCGTCCGCGTGCCCGTCGCCCCAGAAGATCTGGAGAGCGTAGCCGCCGACGGGCGCGGTTCCGCGCGCGACGTACGACTCGGAGGTCAGCGGCTTCTCCGGCGGCTTCGCGAGCCGGCCGAGGAGGTCGGCCTCGCCCTGGCAGGAGGCGCACGGGCAGAGGCGGCGCAGGTCCACGAGCTTCAGGTAGGTCTCGGCGCCGTCCGCCCACACGATCGCGAGCTCGTCGCCGAGAATCTGCACGTCTTTCGGAACTGCGGCCACGGCAGGATCCTAACCGGGAAGGCACCTCCCGGAAACGGACTCCTCGAGGACATCACTCGTAGCGCAGGGCGTCGATCGGGTTGAGCCGGGCGGCCTTCATCGCGGGGTAGATCCCGAAAAAAAGGCCGATCGACACGGACACGCCGAGGCCGAGGAGGATGCTCCAGAGGGGCGTCTCCGTGCGGAGGCTCGAGACGCTGCGCACGACGAGCGCCGTCAGGAGGCCGAGAACGACGCCGACGGCGCCGCCGAGCGCGGTGAGCGTCATCGCTTCCGTGAGGAACTGGAGCGAGATGTCCCGCCGGAGCGCGCCGACGGACTTCCTCAGACCGATCTCCCGCGTTCTTTCCGTGACGGAGACGAGCATGATGTTCATGACGCCGACGCCGCCGACGAGGAGCGCGATCGCGGCGATGAGAACCATGACGCCCGAGATCGCGTTCGTCACGGCCTGCATCTGGGCGAGCATCTTCTCGGCCGTGAAGATCGCGAAGTCGTTCGGCGCGTTGAACGGCACCTTCCGCCGCGCCCGGAGCACGGCCGTCCCCTCCTCGACGACCTTGTCGACGAGCTCGGGCGAGCGCGGGATCGTCGCGATGTGGATCGTGTCGTCGTGAGAGTTCTTCGTCTGGGGGAAGTGACGGTCGAACGTCGAGAACGGGATCAGGACGAAGTTGTCCGGCTGCCCGCCGAAGCCGGAGGATCCCTTCTTCTCGAACGTTCCGACGACCTCCATGCGCTTTCCGTTGATCGTGAGCGTCTGGCCGAGCGGGTCCTTGCCCTTGTAGAGCGACTCGACGACGTCCTGCCCGAGGACCGCGACGTCCGTCCCGTGGAGGACGTCGGCCTCCGTGATGTTGCGGCCGTCCTTGATCTCCCAGTTGTTGCAGATCGCGTAGTTCTGGTTCCCGCCCGCGATCGACGGGGCGTTCGCCTCGTTTCCGTTCCCCTTCACACCCGAGGGCGTCCACATGTACCGCTCGGGCGAGACCGCCTTGACGGAGGGACAGAGCTCCGCGATCGCCTGGGCGTCCTCGAGCGTGAGGTCCCGGCGCTTTCGCTCCTCCTCCGTGCGGTGCCCGGGCCCGAACCGTGGCTCGAACTTCTGGAACTGGACGAGCGTCGTCCCGAACGACGAGAAGGCCTCCGTCTGGGACCGGTCGAAGCCGGTCACGAGTGCGACCATCCCGATGACGGTCCAGACGCCGATCACGATCCCGACCATCGTGAGGAAGGCCCGGAGCTTGTGTGCGCGAAGCGCGATGATCGCGAACCTCAGGTTCTCGGCGAGGATGCGCCGGAACGCGTCGACAAAGCGGCGGATCACTCGAACCTCAGGGCGTCGATCGGCGTCAGGCGGCTGGCCTTGATCGCCGGGAAGACCCCCGCGACGATGCCCGTGAGGGTCGCGAGGACGAGGCCTCCCACGACGAGCCCGGGAGTGACGAGCGTCGGGAGCGGCGAGAACGCATCGACGCACAGTGCAATGACCCAGCCCAGGAAGACGCCGACGACGCCCCCGCCGAGGGCGAGGAGGCCCGCCTCGAGGAGGAACTGGAAGAGGATGTCGCGCTTTTTCGCGCCGACGGCGAGGCGGAGGCCGATCTCCTTCGTCCGCTCGATGACGGAGACGAGCATGATGTTCGCGATCACGATCGCGCCCACGACCAGCGAGATCCCGCTGATGAAGACGAGGAGGGCGAAGGCGGCCGCCGTGATCGTCTTCCAGACGACCTGCACGGCATCGGCGTTCACGAAGGAAACGGGGTCTGGCGCCTGCGGCTCGGTGTGCCTGAGGGCACGGAAGATCGAGCGCAGCTCGTCCATCGAGGCGGGGACCCCCGGGACGCCGCCTTTCGCCTGGACGAGGATGTTGATGTTGCGGTTCGCGCCCCAGGCCTTGCAGAGCGTCTCGCGCGGGACATAGACGATCGTGTCCTGGCTCTGGCCGAGGACGGACCCCTGCTTGACGAGGACGCCGATGACCTCGAACGGGATCCCGTTCAGGGTGAGCGTGCGGCCGAGCGGGTCGAGGCGCGGGAAGAGCTCGTCCTTGACGTCGGAACCGATCACGGCGACGTAGGCGCGGTGCTCGTTCTCGGTCTCCGTGAAGAACCGCCCGGCCTCGAGGTCGAGGTTCCGGATCTCGCTCATGTTCGCCGTCGTCCCGGAGACCTGGACGTCGGAGAGCTTGCGGCTCCCGTAGCGCGCGAGACGCGTCGTTCCCGACGAGGCTCCGATCCGCTCCGCGGACCTCGCGAGGCTCAAGACCCGCTCGAGTTCGAACTTGGAGATGGGCTTCCTCTTCAGGGCCGCGAGAAACTCCTCGCGCGACGTGATGATCCCCCAGCGTGTGACGGCGTAGACGTCGGGCGAAAGCGAGAAGATCTTCGTCGCGACGTAGTTGTTGAGGCCCGAGATGACCGCCACGACGGCGACGACGGTCATGACCCCGATGATGACGCCGAGGAGCGTCAGGAAGGACCGGAGCTTGTGCGCCGTGACCGCCTTCCAGGCGACGCGCAGGAGCTCCCCGACGAGCATGGCCGCCTCAGGACTTCTTGGAGGCGTCGGCCGCGGGGGCCGAGTTGTCCACCTTCACGCGGTCGCCGATCTTCAGCTGCCGGAGCGCCTTGAACGGCCCCGTGACGATCTCGTCGCCCTCCGCGAGGCCTTCGAGAACCTCGGTCTGGAGGTCGGCGTTGATCCCCGTCTTGATCTTCCGGAACTCGACGGTACCGGCCTTAGAGACGACGAAGACGCCCTCGACGTCCTTCTTCTTGTCGGCTGGCCCTGCCGGCGCCGGAGCCGCGACCGCCGCGCCGGCGGCTGGCGTCGCCTTTTCGTCTTTCTTCCCGGGCTTCGCGCGTTCGAGCGAGGCCGGGTCGGCCACGACGAGCGCGGGGATCGGGATCGCGAGGGCCGCCGCGCGACGATCCGTCTCGATCTTTCCGGAGACCGAGAAGCCGGGGCGGATGTTCTCCGGCGGGTTCGCGACCTGGACCTTGACCTTGAAGTTCACGGCCGAGGAGTCGGTTCCGAGCGCGGACTTCGTGATCGGGCTCCCGCCGATCTCCGTCACGACGCCGTCGAACTTCTTGTCCGGGTACGCGTCGAAGGTGAGGCTCGCCTTCTGGCCGAGCTTCACGTGCGGGATGTCGGTCTCGTCGACCTCCATCTCGCCCTCGACGACGGACATGTCCGAGACGGTGAGAAGGACGGTCCCGGGGTTGTTCATCGTGCCGACGATCGCGTTCTCGCCCTGCTCGACCGGCTTGGCCGTCACGACACCGTCGATCGGCGAGACGAGCGTCGTCTTCCGGAGGCTGTCCTTGTTCGCCATGAGGTTCGCCCGCGCCTGCTCGATTCGCCGCTCGTCTGCACGTTCGTTCGCCTTCGCCGAGTCGAGCGCGAGCTGCGCCTTCTGGAGGTTCTGCTCGGACTCGATCGAGGCCTTGAAGTTCTTCTTCGTGCGCTCGAGGTCGCGCGCCGCCTGCTCGCGCGCGAAGCGGTCCGCCTCGCGCTGCGCGAAGAGGGCGTCGAGACCGGCCTGGGTCGCCTGCGCGTTGGCGTCGTACTGGGCCTTGTCGATCTGGAGGAGGAGATCGCCCTTCTTGACGTGGTCGCCCTCGACGACGGCGAGCGTCACGATCTGGCCCATGACCTGAGACGAGATGTCGACCTTCGTCTTGGCGCGCACGCGTCCGTTGCAGCTCACGGTCGCGACGAGGGGCACCTTGGCGACCTTCGCCGTCGTGACCCGCACGAGGTTCTTGTCCTTGCGGACGATCGACGCCCAGACGACGACGGCCAGGATCGCGACGACCCCGATCCCGATCGCCGCCTTTACCCGCGTGCTCATGAAACCCTTCCCCTCCGGCGCAACTGCTGTCTCCCTCGACTCTTACGGGCTCTCGGACCGGAAAGTTTCGGGCCCACAGGCGAATGCTGGCGGACAGGGGGGGATTCGAACCCCCGGTAAGGTTTTAAAGCCCTACGGCGGTTTAGCAAACCGCTGGTTTAAGCCACTCACCCACCTGTCCGAGCTCAGTGCCGGACCGCGAAGTCTAGCAGGGAGAGGACATAATCGTCCTGCGCGGAAAGGTCCGGGGGAGTGGCCGAGTGGTTTAAGGCGGCGGTCTTGAAAACCGCTGTACCGCAAGGTACCGGGGGTTCGAATCCCTCCTCCCCCGCCGGACCCGTCAGGCCCGGACGATCTCCCTTTTCCCCCCGCAGTAGGGCTGGAGGGCCTTCGGAATCGCGACCGAGCCGTCCTTTCGCTGGAAGTTCTCGAGGATCGCGACGAGCGTCCGCCCGACGGCGAGACCCGAGCCGTTCAGGGTGTGGACGAGCTCGTTGCGCGGCTTTCCCCCGGACTCGACCCTCACGCGGATCGCCGCGCGCCGCGCCTGGAAGTCCTCGAAGTTCGAGCAGGAGGAGATCTCCTTGTACGCGTCCTGTCCGGGGAGCCAGACTTCGAGATCGTACGTCTTCGCAGAGGCGAAACCGAGGTCGCCACGGCAGAGGGCGACGCGGCGGTAGGGAAGCTCGAGCCTCTCGAGGATCGACTCGGCGTCCTTCGTGAGCGCCTCGAGCGCGTCGTAAGAGCTCTCCGCCTTCGCGAACTTCACGAGCTCGACCTTGTCGAACTGGTGCTGGCGGATCATCCCGCGCGTGTCCTTCCCGGCGGCGCCGGCTTCGGCCCTAAAGCAGGGCGTGTACGCGCAGTAGGAGATCGGGAGCGCGGCCTCCGCGAGGATCTCGTCGCGGTGGAGGTTCGTGACCGGCACCTCCGCGGTCGGGACGAGAAACCAATCGGTCCCCTGCAGGCGGAAGAGGTCCGCCTCGAACTTCGGAAGCTGGCCCGTCCCGAAGAGCGAGAGCGCGTTCACGATGAAGGGCGGCAGGACCTCGGTGTAGCCGTGCTCGGTCGTGTGGACGTCGAGGAAGAACTGGATGAGCGCGCGCGAAAGGAGCGCCCCCCCTCCCTTGAGCACCGTGAAGCGAGACCCGGTCACTTTTGCCGCGCGTTCGAAGTCGAGGATGCCGAGGGCCGGCCCGAGGTCCCAGTGCGCGAGTGGCGGGAAGTCGAAGCGCGTCGGCTCACCCCAGGTCTTCACGACGACGTTCGCGGTCTCGTCGTCGCCCTCCGGGACGGAGGCGTGCGGGACGTTCGGGAGCGTCTCTTCAATGGAAGCGAAACGCGCGTCGAGAGCCTTGATTTCTTCTTCGAGCGTGGAGATCTGGGCCGCGATCTCTTTGGACTGCTGTTCCTGGGCGGCAGAACTCTCGCCCGCCTTGCGCTTCGCGCCGATTTTCTGCGAAAGGGAGTTTCGCGCGGCGCGAGCGGCCTCCATCTGCGTAATGCGCATCCGCCGGACAGCGTCGATTTCCTGCCATTCGGCGAGCGCGCCGGGTGGCAGGTTGCGCCCGCGGTACAGCTCGGGCAGCCGCTGAAATTCCTTTCTAAGGAAATCTCTGGAGATCATGGAGGAAGGATTCTAAGCGGCGCGGGGGCGGCGTGCTCCGCGACGCACGCGCGTGTTGCCCCCGCTCCGCGAGTTCACGCGCGACGGAGCCGGACACGCCACCCCGCAAGCGCCGCCTCCTGCTCCCCGCACTATCATCGTCGCGCTTGAGCGTCCCGCGCGTCCTCGTCGCGATCGTGTCCTGGAACTCGGCCGCACACCTTCCGGCCGCCGTGAAGTCGGTGCCCGCGGGCGTGCCCCTCGTCGTCGTGGACAATGCGTCCAAGGACGGCTCGGCCCAGGCCGCCCGCGCCGCCGGCGCCCGTGTGATCGACGCGGGGACCAACCTCGGCTTCGGGCCCGCCTGCAACCTCGCCGCGAGAGAGGGGGGGCCGTCGGAGACGATCCTCTTTCTGAACCCTGACGCCGCCCTCGTCGACGGCGCGGCCGCGCTCGCCGCCCTCCTCGCGGCCCTCGACGCCGACCCGGCCCTCGCGGCCGCGGCGCCGCGTCTCACGGGTGACGGCCAGGAAGAGTTCCAGCTTCGCCGCCTGCCGCGCCTGGGCGCGATCCTCCGCGAGGCTCTCCTCGTCGACCGCCTCTTCCCCGGAAACCCCGGTTACCGCCGCGACCGTTATCTCGACGAGTCGCGCGAGGTGCCTTGCGACGTCGAGCAGCCCGCCGCCGCGGCCCTCCTCGTCCGTCGCGCCGCCTTCGAGGCCGTCGGGGGGTTCGATCCCGCATTCGCGCCCGCGTGGTTCGAGGATGTCGACCTCTGCGCGAAGCTCCACGAGGGCGGCTGGCGGATCCGCTACGTGCCGTCGGCGCGCGCGACACACGTCGGCGGCGTCGCGATGGACGCCGTCCCGTGGCGGGACTTCCGCCCGCTCTATGTCCGAAACCAGTTCCGCTACCTCGCGCGCCACGCCCCGGTGTTCGTCCGCGCGGTGGCCCGGGCGGCCATGCTCCTCGGCGCGGCCCTCCGCCTCGTGCTCGCGCC
>JBAUSZ010000194.1:0-4293 GCA_049581965.1 Thermoanaerobaculia bacterium
CCGCAGGGCCGGAGCCGGGGCGAGCGCGGCGTCGGCAACGACGTTCGACGAGTCGGCCGACAGCGCCGCGTCGGCGGGGGCCTGCTCGAGCTTCGCGGCGGTCTTCTTGTCTGCGCTCGTTTTCCCGCCGCTTCCCTCGGCCGGCGCTTCCTTGCGAAGCTCGTCCGCCTCCTGCCGGCGGGCCTTCTCGTCGAGGCGGGCCTGCATCTTCGCCTGGGGCTTCGCCTCCGCGATCAGGGTCTGGGGAGCCGGGGAGGCGGGCTGCTGCGGGTTGTAGAGGAGGACTTCGACGGGCCCCTCGACGGCGCGCCGGGGCGCGGGGCGGAGGATCGCGATCGCGGCGCCGACGATGGCGAGGAGGACGAGCGCGGCCTTCGCGAAGCCGGGGGCCGGGAAGAACCCGAAGCGTCCGCCGAGGGAGCCCGGCCGACCGGCGCGCTCGGCGACGTTCGCGTTCACGCGGGTCGAGAGGGCGAACGGCGTCGCGGGCTCCGGGAGGGCCTTCACGTCGGCCACGAGTGCGGCGAGCTCGCCCTTGCGCCGCGCGGCCGCGGGGTCGAGGGCGACGAGGCGCTCGAGCTGCTGCTCCTCCTCCGGCGAGAGGTCGCCGTCGAGGGAGCGCGAGATCAGGAGGTCGAGTTCCTCCTCGGCGAGGCGGGGAACGTCGGGGCGGGCGCTCACGACAGCTTCTCCTTGAGCAGGGCGCGCCCGCGCGCGAGGCGGCTCCGCACGGTTCCGATCGGCACGCCGAGGACCTCGGCGATTTCCTCGTACGAGAGCCCCTCGAGGTCGCGCAGGACGACGGCCGTGCGGAACTCGTCGCTCAGCGTGCGCAGGGCCTCGCGCAGCCGGCGGCGGCGCTCGGTGATCAGGGTGTTCTCCTCGGGAGAAAGCGCGGGGTCGGCGGCATCGTCGAGGGACGCGAAGGGATCGTCCTCTTTCGTCTTCCCCTGCGTGAAGACGGCCCTCAGGCGCGAGAGCGTTCCGTGCCGCGCGCGCGCTCGGTTCAGGGCGATGGCGTAGAGCCACGTCTTGAGGCTGGACTCGCCGCGGAAGCGCTCGAGGCCGTGCCAGGCCCTCAGGAACGTCTCCTGGACGACGTCCTCGGCGTCCATCGGCCCCACGAGGCGCGCGGCGAGCGAGAAGACCATCCCCGAGTAGTGGCGGACGATCTGCTCGAAGCCGAGGACGTCCCCGGCGAGAAAGCGGCTGACGGCCCGCTCATCGCCCGGCCAGTCCCGCTCGCTCGCGTGGACGTATGCGCTCACGGACGAGATTCTCCCACTCGCGTCGTCCCCCCGGGGGGCTTCGAAGGCGAGGATCCGCGCGGGCACGTCATCGTCTCCTGCCGGGTTGGACCCGCGCGGGGAGAAGAAGTTCCCGGCCGCCGGCTACTTTTTCTCGGCTTCGAGGGCCGCCTCGGCCGCCCGGAACATGGGCCTGGCCGAGAGGGGCCCGCCCGTCGCGTTCTTCATCCACAGGTCGGGCGTCACGGAGCCGAACCGCGCGACGCGCTCGAACTCCTCGCCGAGAGGCCTGCCCGACTTCTCGAAGTGTTCCTCGACCTGGTTCGCGATGAGGTGGCCGAGAACGTAGTCCGGCAGGTAGAGGAAGTACCCGACCATGTGCGAGTAGATCCCGGGCAGCGTCGCGTCCCTGCCGCCGAGGACGGGCGCGTAGTACCGGTTCCAGACGTCCCGGGAAATGGCGACGGTCGCGTCCTTCAGCGCCGCGGGCGTGGCGTCGGGGTGGTCGTACATCCAGTGCCAGACGCGCATGTCGACGAGGGCGGGGCCCGCGATCTCCCACGTCTGCCAGAGCTCGTTCAGGGCCTTGAGCCGCTTTGCCTCGGCGTCCGGGCCGGGCAGGCCGAGGAGCTCGAGATCCCGCGCCTGGAAGACGAACGCGAGGGCCTCGGTGAACGCGGTGTTCGGGACGCGCGAGAGGAGCCAGTGGTCCACCTCGTAGAGCGAGAAGAGCTGCTCGACGTTGTGCCCCATCTCGTGGACCGCGATGTTGTAGCCCTTGTAGTCCATCCCGCCCGGCTCAACGCGCGTCCTCAGGTGCGGCACGTCGCCCTTTCGCACGGCGGGCATCGCGTGCCCGGACCCGCGCGCGGGATCGACGACGATCCGGTCCGCGAGCCAGCGGGCCTTCTCGGACGTGAAGCCGAGCCCCGCGAAGAGGCGCGGCATGTCGGCCTTGTAGGCGGCCGCCGACGGGTACCTTGCCTTCGTGAGAGCGTCCAGCTCCGCTTCGGGGTATTGCGAGCGCGGGCGGAAGCCGTCGTACCAGACGTCGAAGGGCTCGAGCCTTCGCCCGAGGCGCTTCTGGATCACGGAGGCGATCCGGGGAATGAGCGGCGAGGTCAGGATCTCGGTGAAGAGGGCCTCGACGCGCGCCTCGGGAATCTCGCGGTCCACCTCGAAGCGCCGCCGGATGAGAGACGGCGTCACGGGAGTGTAGGGATCCACGGCGCGCGCCGCCTTGAAGCACGCGAGGAGCCTCGCGTAGCGGGTGTCGGGCTCGCGCTCTCCTCCCGCACTCTTCGGCCGCCCGCCCGCCTCGACCTCGGACGGCGGCGCCGGCGTGACCGCGTTCGTGAACGGGTCCCAGTCCACGGCGGGGTTGTCGACGGCGGCGGCGGGGATCGTCTGCGTCACGATGCGGTCCATGACCTTCGCGATCGCGCGCTGTTTCGCGAAGCCGTCCTTCGACGCGTAGTTCGCCTTGATCTCGTCGCGGAGGTTCCAGTGCGAGAGGAGCTTGAGCCCCTTCGTCCAGAGGCGCGCCCCCTTCGCGTCGACGACGTGGTGCATCCAGACGTTGTACTGGGCGATGTAGAGCTCGGCGTCGGCCTCCGCCTGCGAGAGGCCCTGCCTCACGTCGGCGGGGATGCGGGTCTCGAACCGGCTCGCGAGGCGCGCCTCGGCCCACTGCTTGCGCGTCCAGTCGCCGCCCTTCCCGAGGCGCTCCTCGAGCGTGGAGAGCGGGAAGTTCAGGAGGGCGACGAAGGCGATTTTCTGCGCGAAGAGGTCCTCGCCGGCGTGGGCCGCAGGATCCCACGCGCCGAAGAGGCGGTCGACGGGAAGGATCGGACCCGTCTCGATGACGGTGCGCCGTGCGAGGTCGCGCCCGATCTCGTGCATGTGCCCGTCGAGGGACTCGAGGTTCTCCTCGAAGCGCTCGAGGAGCCCGTCGAGGACCTTCGGATCGGACGCGAAGTTCTCCTTCGCGAAGGCGACGAAGGCGTCACCGTCGCCGTCCGAGGCGCGCCAGAGGGAGGCCGCCTGGTCGACGCCGCGCGTGACGCGGGGGCGCTGGCTCTCGCCGTGCATCTGGACGAGCTCTGTCGTGGCCTGCGAGAGAACGGATGCCGAGAGGACCGCGGCGAGAAGCGTGGAGGCGATCATCCTCCGATCCTATCGGAGAAGCGCCTCCCGGGTGACGCGGTGGCGGTGGGCGAACATTCGCTCGATGTCGGGGCGCACGAGGAGCGCATCCACGATCCGCCCTCCGAGCCGCGCGAGCGGCACCTCGTACGTCACGCGATCCACGAGACGGCCGTCCGCGAAGAGGTGCTCGTGCCGCCAGGAGGTGAACGGGCCCTTCACCTGCACGTCGACGAAGCGAGCCGGGGGCTCCCATTCCTCGAAGGTCGAAATCCACCGGAGCCGGACGCCGAACTGGCGGGCCTCGAGGACGACGCGCCCGCCCCGCCCCATCGTCGCGGGGATCTCGACGATTCGAAGCTTCTTCTCCGGCGGCGTCAGGCGCTCGAGAACCGCCGGGTCGCCGTGAAAGGTCCAGAGGGCGCTCCGCGTCACCCCCGGCAGGTCCAGCGCGAATTCGAGAGTCGGCACGACTTTTCTACGCCTCCCGTCCCAGCTCCGATTTGACTTTCTCCGGGGCCGATGCTGTCATTTCAGGGACAGAAGGACCCGCCACCCCGACACCCCCCCACCATCTTCAACGCCCGCAGGCCGCTCGCGCGGTCCGCTCAACCGTTTCCGGAAAGAAAGCAGGAACAGGACTCGTTCTCATGAAGCTCTACGTTGGAAACCTCCCGTACTCCGTCAACGATAACGTCCTCCGCACCACGTTCGAGGCCTACGGCGCCGTCGAGTCCGCGCGGGTCATCGCCGACCGCGACACCGGCCAGTCGAAGGGCTTCGGCTTCGTCGAGATGGCCGACGCGGACGCCCAGAAGGCCATGAGCGCGCTCAACGGGCAGGAGCTCGACGGCCGCGCGCTTCGCGTCAACGAGGCCCGCCCGCAGGAGCCGCGCACCGG
>JBAUSZ010000195.1:0-16767 GCA_049581965.1 Thermoanaerobaculia bacterium
AGGTGGGCCCGCCCTCGCCGCCGCGCGGGCCGAGCGGAATCACGATGGCGACGGGCGGCAGGGGCGGGAGCGGGGGAGGCTTCGGGAGGTTTCCCCGGTCGATGCCGATGATTACGAGGACGATGATCGCGACGACCGTGATCGCCGCGACGACGATCCAGAAGACGGGAACCTTCCGCAGGACGACCGAGACGACGGTCCGTTCGCCGGCGGCCACGTCGAACGCCTGATCACCCGGATTCGAAAGAGGAACGATGTCGCCCTTCTCGTCGATGCGCTTCGTGACGCGGAGGCGGTAGCGGCCGGGCGGCAGGTCCTTCGCCGTCCACGTGGGGCTCATCGACCGCGCGACGAGGGTTTCGCCCTTGTCGACCCGCACGAGCTCCGAGAGGACCGGGAAGAAAGCGTGCCGATCGGCCTCCCGGTCGGCAGGCCTCTCGTACACGGCGACCGTCACGGCGCCGAGCGGCGGCGCGGAAGGCTCGGGAGGAGTGGAGAGGTCCGTACGCGAGACGCCGATCGAGACGCAGCCGTCGAGCGCGAGCGGGGCGAGCACGACGAGGAGGACAAGGGCGACGCGGCGGAGAAGGGTGGGTCCCATGGAGCTGCTCGCCCCGAGGATGCCAGAGACGGGGCCTCGAAGGCACGGGCCTCCCGACCCCCTAGAATCCGCGCCCGGAGGAAGGATGGCCGCCTCGGTGACGACCCTGCGTGTGTGGTGGAGGCGGTTCCGCGGCCTGCCGGGCGGACCGTGGCTCTTTTCGCGCCTTTTCGGCTTCGCGATCCCGTACGCGGGCAGCGTGCGGCCGTTGATCCGCGTCCTCGCGCCGGGCCGCGCCGTCATCGCGATCGACGACCGGCGCGCGGTCCGCAACCACCTCGCGTCGATCCACGCGATCGCGCTCACGAATCTCGCCGAGATGACGACGGGGCTCGCGCTGGGCTTCGGGTTGCCGGACGGGATGCGGACGATTCTCGTCCGCATCGAGTGCGAATTTCTCCGGAAGGCGCGCGGGACGATCACGGCCGCTTGCGACGCGCCGATCCTCACGGAGATCGTCGAGAAGGAGGTCCCCGTGGAGAGCGTCCTCACGAACGACGCGGGCGAGATCGTCGCGAAGGGGCGGGCGGTCTGGCTCGCGGGGCCGGTGAGGCCTTGAAGACGGCCCTGACGGAAGCGCTCGGCATCGAGGTCCCGCTCATCTGCGGGGCGATGTACCCGTGCTCGAACCCCGAGCTCGTCGCCGCCGTGTCGGAGGCCGGCGGGATCGGCGTCGTCCAGCCGCTTTCCCTCGTCTTCGTCCACAAGCGCGACTTCCGCGCCGGGCTGAGAGAGATCCGCTCCCTGACGGCAAAGCCCGTCGGTCTGAACGTCCTGACGGAGAAGTCGCTGGGCTCCGTCTACGCGAGGCGCATGTCGGATTACGTGGACGTCGCGCTCGAAGAGGGCGTGCGCTTTTTCGTGACGGCCCTCGGGAATCCGCGCTGGGTCGTCGAACGCGTGAAGAGCGCGGGAGGCGTCGTCTACCACGACGTGATCGACCGGCGCTGGGCGGAGAAGGCGGCGGCCGAGGGCGTGGACGGGCTCATCTGCGTGAACCGTCGCGCCGGCGGGCACCTCGGGAAGAGGAGCCCGGAGGAGCTCCACGACGAGCTCGCGAGCCTGAAGCTCCCGCTCGTCTGCGCGGGAGGCGTCGGCAGCGCCGAGCTGTTCCGTGAAATGCTCGCGCTCGGGTATGCGGGCGTCCAGTGCGGGACGCGCTTCATCGCGACGGCGGAATGCACGGCGCACGCGGACTACAAGAAAGCGATCCTCGACGCGGACGAGGACGACATCGTCCCGACCGAGCGGATCACGGGCGTCCCGCTGGCCGTCATCCGGACGCCGTTCATCGAGCGAATGGGGACGAAGGCGGGGCCGATCGGCCGGTGGATGCTCAAGGGCCGGACGACGAAGCACTGGATCCGCGGCTGGTACTCGCTCCGCTCGGCCTTCCGGCTGCGAGGCGCGTCCGTGAAGGGTGCGACGTCGGCCGACTGCTGGCAGGCGGGGAAGAGCGTCGCGACGATCACCTCCGTCGAGCCGGCGGGCGAGATCGTCCGGAGGTTCGCGGCGGCGCTCGGCTAGCCGGTTTCGGCGCGGAGCTTGTTGTACGCGTCGAGGGCGGCGACCTTGTAGCACTCGGCGAACGTCGGGTAGTTGAAGACCGTGTCGACGAGGACGTCGAGCGTGCCGCCGAGGGCGAGGAAGCTCTGGCCGATGTGAATGAGCTCGGTCGCCGCGGTGCCGAGGATATGGACTCCCAGGAGCTTGCGCGTGTCGCGGTCGACGAGGATTTTCAGGAGGCCCGTGTCGTCGCCCACGATGGCGCCCCGTGCGATCTCTCGGTAGTGCGCGACGCCCGTCTCGTAGGGAACGGCCTCCTGCGTGAGCTGCTCCTCGGTCTTCCCGACCATCGAGATTTCGGGCACGGAATAGATCCCGATCGGAAAGAGGTGGGGGAGCGACTCGCACGCGATGCCGAAGGCGTGACACGACGCGAGGCGCCCCTGTTCCATGGACGTCGAGGCGAGCGCCGGGAAACCGATGACGTCGCCGACCGCGTAGATGTGCGGCTGTACCGTCTGATAGCTCTCGTTGACGGCGAGGCGCCCGCGGTCGTCCGCCTCGATGCCGGCCGCGCCGAGATTCAGGGGACCGGTCGCGCCGACGCGCCCGACCGAGTAGAGGAGGAGATCCGCGCCGACCTTCTTGCCCGACCTCAGCGTCACGGCGACGTGGCCCGGGCGCTCGACGGCGACCTGCGCGACCTCCTCGCCGAGGCGAAGCGTGCAGTTGAGGTTTCGGAGGAAGAACGAGAGAGCCTCGGCGATCTCGTGGTCTACGAACTCGAGAAGGACGGGTCTCTTGTCGACGATCGTGACCTCGACGCCGAGCGCCGCGAACATGGACGCGTATTCCACGCCGATCACGCCGGCGCCGACGACGATCAGCGACTTCGGCAGCCTTTTCAGCGAGAGGATCCCGTCCGAGTCGATCACGGTCTCCCCGTCGACGGGGACGGGGGGCGGCGAGGGCTTCGTCCCCACCGCGATCACGATCTTCTCGGCCTCGACGTCGACGCTCCCCGTGAAGCCCGCGACCGTGAGGGTGTGCGGTCCCGTGAAGGCCGCGCTGCCGCCGAGGAGCGCGATCCCGTTCCGCTTCATCTGTGCGCGGATGACGTCGATCTCGCGCGTGATGACCTGCTGGCAGCGAAGGAGGAGGTCCTCCATCGTGATGTTTTCCTTCACGGTGTAGGACGCGCCGTAGTAGGCGCGCTGCGCGATGCCGCTCAGGTAGAGGACGGCCTCTCGGAACGTCTTGGACGGGATCGTCCCCGTGTTCACGCAGACGCCGCCCACCATCTCGCGCTTCTCGCAGATGCCGACCGCCTTGCCGAGCTTGGCCGCCTGGACGGCTGCGCGCTGGCCGGCCGGACCCGTTCCGAGGACGAAGAGATCGAATTTCTGCATGAGCGCGGGATTCTAGTCGCCCGTGTGAAGATCCCGTGGAGTGCTCGCCGCTCCCGAACGTCCGCTCCGGGCCGTCCTTCTCGACATGGACGGCGTTCTCGTCTTCAGCGAGGACGCGTGGTTCGCGGTTTACAACGAGACACTCGAGCACTTCGGCCACGGTGCGATTTCCCGTGTGGCTTTCGAGACGATCTACGGCAACGGGACCGAAGCCGACCGCGACGCGTACATGCCCGAGCGGACGGTCGCAGAGATCGACGCGGCATACGCGCGCTTTTTCGAGACGCGTCTCGATCGGATCCGCCCGAACCCCGACGCCGCGACCGCGCTCGCCGAGCTGCGCAGGATGGGCGTCAAGACCTCCGTGGCGACGAACACGAACCGGCCGCTCGCGGGCCGGATCCTCGAGGTGCAGGGCCTCCTGCCCCTCCTCGACGCCGTCTCGGGCGCCGACGAGGCCGGCGCCGGCAAGCCGGATCCCGCAGTCGTGCGCCTCGCGGCCGCGCGGGCCGGTGCGCCCCTCGACGACTGCCTTTTCGTCGGCGACTCGCGGTACGACGAGGAGGCGGCTCGCCGGGCTCCCGTCCGATTCGTCGGCTTCCGGTACGGGGACGGCCCGCGCCTCGAGGCGCTCACGGCGCTCCCGGGCCTCGCCCGGGCGGGCGGAGGGACCAGAACCCGAGGGCCCGCAGGTCCGTAGAAAGGACGTCATGCCCGCCGACTGGAGAAAGCTCGCCCGTGAAACGGCCCGCTCGTACGACGCGGACGAGGTCCGCGGGATGTGGTCCGTGGACTGGCGCCGCGCGCGCGAGGCGTTCTTCGAGGACCACAGGGCCGAGATCGAGGCTGAGCCGCGGCGGTACCGGCGCCGGCTCCTCCAGGCGAACGCGGTCGTCTACGGCCTCGCGCGCCGCCTTGCGCCGCCCCGTCGCCTCGTCTTCGCGCTCGTCCTCGTCCTCGTCGTCCTCGCCCTCCTCGAGAACTCGTTCTCGGACCGGCAATCCGGCTTCGCGTTCCTTGCGCTCCTCGTTGCGGTCCTCGCCCTCGTGTTCCTCCTCGCGATGGAGCTCGTCGACAAGCTTCACTTCAAGGACGAGCTCGTCATGGCGCGCGCGCTGCAGGCACAGCTCGTTCCACGGCCGTTGCCGGAGATCGGCGATTTCGAACTTGCGGGAGAGAGTCGCGTCGCGAACACGGTCGGTGGCGACTTCTTCGCGTTCGAGCCGCTGCCGGGCGGGCGCGTGGTCGTCCTCTTCGGAGACGCCTCGGGACACGGGATGGCCGCGGGCCTCGTCATGGCCGTGACCCACGCCGCCTTCCGGACGCAGTTGCGCGTCGACCCCGCCCCAGCCGCGGTGGCTGCGTCGCTGAACGGCGTCCTGTGCGAGACGGGGAGCGCGCGCTCCTTCTTCGCCGGGGTCTGCGGTCTCCTCGAGGCCGACGGTTCCTTCTCGGCAATCGTGGCGGGCCACCCGCCCGTTCTCAAGCTCGGTCCGGACGGCCGCATCGTCGAGCGCCTGGGCACCGGCTCGTACCCTCTCGGCATCCGAAAAAGCACCGTGTGGACGCCGCAGGCGACGTCCGTGGCGCCGGGCGAAACCCTGCTGTTCCATTCGGACGGGCTGCCCGAGGCCCGCGGCGCGAGCGGCGAGGAGTTCGGCGACGCGCGCGTCGAGGCCATCGCCGCCCGCATGGCTGGCGCACGCCCCGGAGAGCTCGTCGCGGCGATGACGGCCGATCTCGACCGGTTCCTCGGGCGGACGCCGGCCGACGACGACGTCTCGATCGCGGCAATCCGCCGGAAGACCGCGTGACGGACGGCAGCGCGCCGCGCCGCGGAGCTCTCCTGATCGCGTCCGCGGCGCTTCTCTGGTCGACGGGAGGCCTCGCGATCAAGCTCGTCCCGCTCGGCGCGCTCGGCGTCGTTTTCTGGCGCTCGTTCGTCTCCGGAATCGTCCTCCTCCTCGCGTTCCGGCCCTCGCGCGCGAGGTGGCGGCACGCAGCGCCGTCCACGGTGATCGTCTACGCGCTCATGATCCTGACGTTCGTGTCGGCGACGAAGATGACGACGGCCGCGAACGCGATCTTCCTGCAGTACACCGGGCCGCTCTACGTCCTCGCGCTCGCTCCGGTCATCCTGAAGGAGCCGTTCCGCAAGGCCGACGCGGCGGCGGTCGCCGTGGCGCTCGTCGGGATGTCGTTCTTCTTCGTCGGGCGGCTGGATCCCGGAGCCCTCGCGGGAAACCTCATGGCCGTCGCCTCGGGTTTGTTCTTCGGCCTCACGATCCTCCTCCTGCGCCGCGACGCGTCGGGCGACGCGATCCCGTCCGTCATCGCGGGCAACCTCGCGGCGGCCGCCCTCGCGCTCCCGTTTGCGTGGGGGCGCCTCGCGCTGGACGCGCGCGGCGTCGCCCTCGTCCTCTTCCTCGGGATCGTGCAGATGGGGATCAGCTACGTCCTCTTCGTGAAGGGCCTGAGGACGGTGCGCGCGGCGGAGGCCTCGCTCCTCGGGATGCTCGAGCCGATGTTCAACCCGCTCTGGGCGTTCCTCGGTCTTGGCGAGCGACCGTCGGCGTGGGCGCTGCTCGGCGGAGCGATCGTCCTTCTTTCCGTCGCCGGACGCACCGTCTTTGCCGCGCGTGAGGGGGCGTCCGCGCCCGCCACGCTGCCGTCGCCGGATTGAAGGAGGATTCGTGCCGCGCTTCGCCGCCTTCCTGAGAGCCGTCAACGTGGGCGGGCGCGTCGCGAAGAGCGACTCGCTGAAGGAGGCGTTCGAGGCCGCCGGCGCAGCGGATCCGGAGACGTTCCTGGCCAGCGGGAACGTCGTGTTCTCTTCGAAGGGTGTGAAGGGCCTGGACGCGAAGATCGCGGCGGAGCTCGAGAAGGCGCTCGGCTTCGAGGTCCCCGTCTTCGTCCGCACACTCGAGGAGGTCCACGCGGCGGCCCTTCACGCGCCGTTCCCCGAAAAGGACATCGCCCGCTTTCCAACCTACCTGGTTGGATTCCTTTCGAGGAATCTCGACGCCGCGGGCGTCGAGCGTCTCTTTCTTCTCTCGACGAAGGACGACCGCTTCCACGTCCGCGGGCGGGACTTCTGGTGGCTCTCGAAGCACCACCAGGCCCGTCCGGCGATCACGGGCCGCGTGCTGGAGAGGACCCTCGGCCAGCCGACGACGCTCCGCAACGTGAACACGATCCGGCGGATAGCGGAGAGATTCGGCGGGAAGAAGATGGAGATTTCCTAGAAGGGAAGAGGGCGAGGATCGGGCGAATCGGCCGGCGGTCCCGCGCCGCCGCGGGGGCTCCCGCAGACTTCCCGGGCGCGTGCAACCTGTTAACCTCGCCGCCACGCGAAAGAATGGCTCAGTCCTTTAGATCGTCAATTTTCTCGGGAGACGCGATGCCAAGCCCGCCTGATCTCCCTGCCGTCGCGCATCGCGCGGCTGTGAGGTAGCCCTCGTGCATCGTGGCTATTGGGAGGCGATGGCGGCGCGATGGTCCGACGAGGTCTTCGACACGTATCGCGAAGACCGAAACGGAACTCTCCTCGAAGTGATTCGGTCCGAGAGCGGGAGCGGCCGGACGCTCGTCGATTTCGGCTGCGGGATCGGCACGGCAATCCCGTCGTTCGCTTCGGCGTTCGGGGAGGTGATCGGCCTCGACCGGGCTGTTGCGTGCGTTCGGAAGGCGCGAGCGGCGACCGCGCATCTTGGAAATGTGCGCATCGACCACACGTCGCCGTCGACCTTGCGCAGATTGAACGAGCGTGCCGATGTGACTTTGGCTGTTCAAGTCGCGATCGATCCGAGGCGACGCGCTCGAGCGGCCGTGTTTTCGAAGGCGTTGTCGCTTACGAAGAAGGGCGGGACCGTGGTCTTCGTCGTGCCGTCGCTCGAGTCGCTCGTTCTCGTCGACGCCCTGCGCCGGGCGCTGGGGCGCAAGTGGCGCCTCCCGTTCTCGTTTCCCGTCGCGAAACGGCTGACGGAGCCTGGCGTCGTCACGCTGGGCGGTGAGCCGACGAAACACTTCGTCGGAGAGGAGCTCGTCGCCGTCTTCAGGATGCTGGGCTGCGAGACCATCGATTTGCGGCGAGTCGCGTTCTCGTGGAGCATTTACGGCGTCCGCCCCCCGGACGCGGTGGGGACCGTCACGCCCTGGGACTGGCTCGTGGTCGCGAGGCGACGGGCTCGCAAGGTTGCGAGGCGCGCGACGCCTATTTCCTCCCGACGTTCCTCAGGAACGTGAAGTCGGCCGTCTCGTTCATCGTGTCGAGGCCCGTGAGGTCTTTCGCGTGGACGGCGACGGCTTTCATCGCATAGAGCGAGACGTAGGGGAGCGACTCGGCGACGCGGCGCTGGATGTTCGCGTAGAGCACCTTGCGCTTTTCGCGGTCGACGGTGCGGCGGGCCTCCTCGATCCAGCGGTCGACGTCGGGATCGGAGTAGAAGCCGCGGTTCCAGCCCTTCGGCGGGATGGAGGTCGAGAGGAAGACCTCGTGATAGTGGTCGGGATCGACGATCCCCTGCCAGCGTAGGGAAAAGAGCTGGAAGTTTCCCCTCACGACGTCCTGGTAGAACGTCGCGAAATCGTTCGACCGGATGCGCGTCTCGACACCCGCCTCCTTCCACTGCGCTGCGATCGCCGTCGCCTGCAGGATCGACGTCTCGTCCGTGGACGTCTTGTACGTCAGAGTCAGGCGCGGCTTGCCGCCCCCGGGGTCGGGGAAGCCCGCCTCGTCGAGGAGGCGGCGCGCCGCCGGGAGGTCGCGCACGAGGGGCGGCAGGCCTTCGAGGCGCGCCCAGTGCCCGGGCGGGAGGAGCGTCTCGGTCGTCTCGACCGTGTCCCGGAAGAGGCCGTGGACGATCGCGTCGCGGTCCAACGCGAGGGCCAGGGCCGTGCGCACCAGCGGATTCGAGAGCACGGCATCGCGGAAGTTGAACGCGAGGTAGGCATACGTCGAGCCGTCGCGGATCGTCACGGCGAGCCGCGGATTCGCCCCGAGGCGCGGAAGGAGGTCTGGCGGGAGGTTGTTGAGGGAGAGGTCCAGCGAGCCGTTCAGGAGCTCGAGGGCGCGCGTCGTGGCGTCCGGGACGACGCGCATCACGAGGCGTGCGAGCTTCGCGTCCCCGCCGATCGCGCCAGCAAAGCGCTCGAAGACGACGCGGTCGTCGGAGCGTGCCGCGACGAGTCGCCACGCCCCCGTCCCGACGGGCGCGGCGTCCGCTTGCTGCGACGTCGTCCCGCGCGGGAGGATGCCAAGGAGGAGCTGGAGCGGGAACGACGCGTAGGGCTGCCGGAGCCGGAAGACGACGTCGAGGGGCGAAGGCGTCTCGATCCTCTCGATGATCCGCAGCGGTTCCTTCTTGCCGCTCACGAAGTCGTCGGCGAGAAGGCTGCGGTAGGTGTCGGCCACGTCTTCGGCTTCGCATGGCCGGCCGTCGTGGAACCTCACGCCGCTCTTCAGCCGAAAGCGCCACGTGACCGCGTCGCCCGTCGTCCAGCTCTCGGCGAGGTCGGGCAGGAACTCGCCGCCCGCGCCCTTCTTCAGGAGGGCGTTGTAGAGGACGTCGTGCGTCCGCCACGAGGCCTGGTCCGTCCCGATGCGCGGGTCGAAATGCAGGGGCGAGGACTCGATCGCGACGACGAGCGTGTCCTTCGAAGGTCGTTCTCCCGGCCGGCAGGCGCCCGAGGCGAGCGCGAGGGTCGCGATGAGGGTCGCGCGTGCGCGGCTAGAATGCCTCATGGTCATCAAGATCCCGCAGTCTAGCGGCCGCGCGAGACGTCTTGCCGCGCTCCTCCCGATCGTCTCGCTCCTCGCCGCGCCGCACGGGGCGGCGTCTGCGCCGCGCGTCGTCGTCCTCGGCTTCGACGGCGCCGACCACGCGCTCGTCGAGAAGATGATCGGCGAGGGAAAGCTCCTGAATCTCGCGGCCCTCGCGAAGAAGGGCGGGTTCTCGAAGCTCCTCCCGACGATCCCCGCGCAGACGCCGGTCTCGTGGTCGACCTTCTCGACGGGACTGTCCCCAGGCCGCACGCTGATTTTCGACTTCCTCAAGCGGAATCCGAAGACCTACCGGCCCGAGTTCGCGATCGCCGAGGAGGGGAAGAAGAATTTTCTGCTCGGAAAGGTGAACAGGCTCGCCATTCCGACGGTGCTCGGCCTGGTGGCGTTCGTGCTCGTGGCGGGTGTGTTGAAGATTTTTCTTAGAAGGCGCGTGGAGGACGCGCGGCGAGGCATCCTTCTCGCCGCGGTGGTGGCCGGCGCTCTTTTCGCCTTCATTGGAATTCGAATTTCCGCTCTTCTTCCGACTCAAATTCCTTTTGCAACGAACAACCGCCGCGGGACGCCGTTCTGGGAGCTCGCGGGAGAGAAGGGGATCCGCTCGGTCGTCATGCACGTGCCCGTGACGTTTCCGGCGGTCGATTACGACAACGGCCGGCTGCTTTCGGGCCTCGGCGTTCCGGACGTGCGCGGGCGCATCGGAACGCCGAGCTACTACACGTCGGACCCGTTTTTCGCGCCGAAGAACAAGAACGAGTTCTCGGTCGAGCTCCTGCGTCTCGAGTCGAACAAGGGGACGATCCAGACGGAGATCTTCGGCCCGTACAACAAGCTCTTTCCCGAGCCGCCCGTGGTCAAGATTCCGATGTCCCTCACGGTCGCGCCCGACGGCGGGAGCCTCACCGTTGCACCGAAGGGCTCGAACCCCGTCACCTTGCGCGTGGGCGAGTGGTCGCCGTGGGTCGTCTTCACGTTCCCGTTCAACTCTCTCGTGAAGATGACGGGCATCGGCCGGTTCCACCTCGCGGCGGTCGCGCCCGAGATCCAGCTTTACCTGTCGCCGATCCACTTCAACCCGTCGGACCTTCCGCCCTCGATCAAGATCACGGCGCCGGGCGGTCTCGCGAAGAAACTCGCGTCGCACTACGGTCCCTACAAGACGATGGGCTGGCAGGTCGACACGTGGTCCATGAGCGAGGAGACGATCGACGAGGCGACGTTCCTCGAGGACGTCGCTCACACGATCGAGCCGTTCCGGAAGATGATGAACGACTTTCTCGACGAGAAAGAGGTCGGTCTCTTCGTCCAGATCTACGAGTTTCCCGACCGCGTCGCCCACTGCTTCTGGCGCTTCCTCGATCCCAAGCATCCCGCCTACGACGCCGCAAAGGCGAAGAAGTGGGCCCCGGCGATCGAGAATACGTACGAGCAGATGGACTCGCTCGTGGGCGACGCGATGAAGAAACTCGCTCCCGAGGACGTCCTGATCGTCCTCTCGGACCATGGATTCTCGACGTGGCGTCGGTCCGTGAACTACAACACCTGGCTCGTCGAGAACGGCTTCATGACGCTGACGGGAACCGGCGGCAAGCAGGCCGATCTCGAGGCCCTCTTCGGGCAGGGCGAGTTCTGGCCGAACGTGGACTGGTCGAAGACGAAAGCCTACGCCATGGGTCTCGGCGACATCTACGTGAACCTCAGGGGCCGCGAGGGCAAGGGCATCGTCGCGCCGGGCGCCGAGTACGAGGCCGTGCGCGAGGAGATCCGGAAGAAACTGACGCAGCTCGTCGACCCGAAGACCGGCGAGCGCGCGGTCTCGCGCATCTTCACGCGCGAGGAGGCCTACGGGTCGTTCGACGCGGACTTGATTCCCGACCTCTTCGTGACGAACGCGATCGGGTACCGGATCGGCTGGCAGGGGAGCCTCGGCGTCGTCACGAAGGAGATGTTCGAGGACAACTCGCAGGTCTGGTCGGGCGACCACTGCTCGCTCGATCCGGCCCTGGTGCCCGGCATCCTCTTCTCGAACCGGCCGCTCCCCGCCGGGCCGACCCCGGGTATCGCGGACGTTCCGGCGACGATCCTCCACGTGCTCGGCGCCGTGCCGCGCGAAAAGCTCGACGGGGTCCCGCTGTTCTGACGCCGCACGCCGCCGCCCTGCTCCTCGCCGCGGCGCTCGCGGGCGCCCGAGCCGTGGCCCAGGAGCCGCTCGAGACGCCGACCCCCGCCGAGACGGCGGCGGAGCCCGAGCGACCCGCCGCCGCGCTCGGCGTCGAGGAGCGCCGGAAGGAACTCGCGGAGCTGCGCCGCCGCCTCGGAGAGCTGAAAGGCCGCTACGAGGCCTCCCGCAAGCGCGAAGCCGATCTCAAGGGTCAGCTCGAGACGGCGGATCTCGACCTCCAGATCCAGACGGGCGAGCGGCGCGTCCTCGACCTTCGCAAGGCCGAAGCCGCGCGCGAGGCCGCGCGCGCCGCGGCCGGCCGGGACGCCGCGCAGCGGGATGCGGACGCGCGGCGGGCCGATCTCGGGACGCGGATGGCGGCGCTCTACCGCCTCGGGCGCCTCGGATACCTTCGCCCACTCGCGGCGGCGGACTCGGCATCGTCGTTCCTGGGCGGGTTGCGCCTCCTGACGCACCTCGCGCGGCGAGACGCGACGCTTCTCGCGCGCCACGAGGAGGCGGCGGCGACTCTCGCGGCACGCGAGCAGGAGCTCGCCGTCAAGAAGCGTGAGCTCGCGGACCTCGCAGCCGAGAGCCGCCGGAAGGAAGTCGCGCTCGCCTCGGCACGTTCGCGCAAGGCGGCCCTCCTCGCACAGGTGCACGAGACGGCTCGCGTCGAGGAACGGCAGGTCTCGACGCTCGAGGACAAATCCGCGCGGCTCGCGGCGCTCCTCGAGCTTCTCGAGGGTCGGGGACGCTCGCTCGCGCCGGGGGCGGCCTCGATCCACAAGTATCGCGGCGCCCTCGATTGGCCGCTCCGGGGGAAGGTCGCCGTGCCCTTCGGTCGCATCGCGAACCCGAAGTTCCCGAAGACCTTTTTGCGCTCGTCGGGCTGGACGCTCGAGGCCCCGACCGGCTCGACGGTGCACGCCGTCTTCTCGGGCGAGGTCGTCTACGCGCAGTGGCTCAAGGGCTACGGGAACCTCGTCGTGGTCGACCACGGCGGCGGCGTCTTCACGCTCTACGGCCGTCTCGCGACCGGTACGATCGGGCGTGGCGAACTCGTGAGCATCGGCGACCGGATCGGCATCCTCGGCGAGTCGCCGGAGGACGAGCCGGCGGGCCTCTACTTCGAGATTCGCGACAACCGGACCTCGGCCGACCCCGCGACCTGGCTTCGCTGAGACGCGTATCATCCGGCCCGTGAGCAAGTCCCGCGTCCTCGGCCTCGTCGCCTCCGCGTCCCTCCTCCTGGCTCTCTTCGTCGTCCTTCCCGGCATGGGTGCGGACGAGAAGGACAAGGAGAAAAGCGACGCCCTCTACCGGCCCCTAGGCCTCTTCACGGAAGTGCTCGGGCTCGTGAGGTCCAACTACGTCGAGCCCGTCGAGCTCCGGCCGCTCCTCTCCGGGGCGTTTTCGGGCATGACCGAGGCCCTCGATCCGTTCTCCGAGTACGTGCCGCCCGACAAGATGGGGGCGTTCGCGGCCTGGGAAGCCTCCCGAGAAAAGAAGGACGCCCTCGACACCGGGATCGTCCTCGCGCGGCGCTTCGGCTTTCCGGTCGTCGTCGCGGCGATCGACGGCAGCCCTGCGGCGGCGGCGGGAGTGAAGAGCGACGACGTGATCGAGAAGGTGGACGGACAGCTCACGCGGAACCTCGCCCTGTGGGAGCTCGACGCGAAGCTCTCCGGCAAGGCCGGAAGCCGCGTGCGCCTCGAGGTCGTCCGCGAGGGCAAGCCGCGCCACCGGACGATCGACATCGTCCGCGCGAGCTGGAGCCCGGCCTCGCCATCGGCCCAGCGCGTGGACGGCGAGACCGTGATCCGCATCCCGTCCTTCGCCCCTGGGACGGCCGCGGCGATCCGGAAAATCCTCGAGTCGCTGGACCGGACCCACGCGGTCATTCTCGACGTGAGGAGCAACGCGATGGGCACTTACGAGGAAGCCGCGCGGGCCGCGGCGCTCCTCGTGGCTCCCGGGCCGCTCGGAGAGCTCAAGGGCCGCAGGATCGCGGGCATGACCTTCCGCGCTGAACCCGGGGAGCGCGTCCACGAGAGCCCGCTCGTCGTCCTCGTCGACAGTGGCACGGCCGGCGCGGCCGAACTCTTCGCCTCCGCCTTGCGTGAGGCGACGGTGCGCACGCCCGTGTCCTCTCCGAAGCTCGTGCGCGATGCCCAGGCGCCGAAGAAAGACGACGAAGACGCGGCCGACGCCGATCCGAGCCTCGAGACGGCCAAGGGTTCCGAGAAACTCGCCGTGCGTCTGGTGGGCGAGACGACGGTCGGAATGGGATTCACGGCGCAGGTCGTGAAACTCTCGAGCGGCGGCTCTCTCAGGCTCTCCGTCGGCAAGATCCGCACGCTCGCGGGCAAGACGCTCTGCCCGAAGGGCCTCCAGCCCGACGACCGGGTCTTCCACGGGCCGCCCGATGAGGCCACGGGCAAGGGCGACCAGATCCTCAGGCGCGGGCTCAAGGTCCTTGGCGAGACCGCGCGTCTCAAAGCGGCGGCGTGACCCGCCGCCGCGGAAGATTCCGCACCGCGCTGCTCCTCATCCTCGCCGTTTCGCTCGGCGCGGTCGCCACGTGGACCCTGCGGGGCTGCCGGAAGAAAAAAGAGGAGCGGCCGGTGCCCGCCGCGGCGCCCACGCCCGCGCCGACGCCGGCTCTGGCTCCGAGGACCTCCGGGCGCATGCCGGCCGACTTCGAAGCGGTGGACGGTCGCGCGTCGGCAGGCGTCGTGGCCCTCGTCCTCGACGACCTCGGCTACGACGAGCGCGCCCTCGAGACGCTGGCGCGCTGGGACGCTCCCATCGCGGTGGCCGTGATCCCGAGTGCTCCGTTTGCGCGCCGCGCGGTGTCGCTCGCGAAGGGAAAGGGCTGGGACCTCCTCGTTCACCTCCCGATGGAGCCCGGTTCGGGCCCGTCCGAGGTCGAGGCGGTTGGCGAAAGCGACGATGACGCCGCGATCCGAGCGAAGGTGCTCGCCGCGCTCGAAGGGACTCCCGGTGCCGTCGGGGTCAACAACCACCAAGGCTCGAAGGCGACGGCGGACGTGCGCGTCGTGAGAGCCGTCCTTGGCGTCGTGAAGGACCGGAACCTCTTCTTTCTCGACTCGCGGACGACGGGCGCCTCGGTCGTGGGCGCACAGGCGGCGGCGCTGCACGTACCGTTTCTCCATCGCGACGTCTTCCTCGACGACGTCGCCGCCGAAACGGCCGCGCGGGGCGGCGCGCCGGAGGCTCTGGACGCGGCGTGGGCTCGCGCCCTTGGCCTCGCGGCCAAGAGCGGGCAGGCGATCGTCATCGGCCACCCGCGTCGCGACACGCTCGCGTTCCTGGAGAAGAAATTGGCTTCGGAGAGGGGCGCGGGGGCAAGCCTGGTGCGCGTATCGGAGCTGGTCCCGTAGGCGCCGGTGGTTTTTCTTAGAAGGTGAATGGGGCCGAGACGCGTCGGCAGGCCGCGCCTGTGGCCTCCTTCGCGGCGCGTCGAAGCGTTTTCCTTCCTCTCACCCTCCTAAGAAATCTTCCCGTGCTCTTCGAACTTGACTTGATCCCACAGCGCATCGAGCTCCGCGAGGGGAGTTTCCTTGACGCTCTTTCCCGCCGCACCGACCCTCCGCGCGACTTCCTCGAAGCGCTGCCGGAACTTGTCGTTCGTGCCCTGGAGCGCCGCCTCGGGGTCGACGCCGTGGCGGCGGGCGACGTTGACGACCGTGAAGAGGAGGTCGCCGATCTCGGAGGTGACGCGGGCCTTGTGGACGGCGGCGTCGGCGTTCGCCGGAGAGGAGAGTTCGGCCTTGAACTCCGCGACCTCCTCGTCGAGCTTCGCGAGGACGTCGGCGTCGCGCTCCCAGTCGAAGCCGAGGTCGGCCGCCCGCGACGTGACGCGTACGGCCTTGAGGAGAGCCGGGAGCGCCCGGGGGACCCCGTCGAAGGGGGAGGGAGGGCGTCCCTCTCTCTCGCGTTCCGTGCGCTTGAGCTCCTCCCACTGAACGCGGACGCCCTCGGCGTCGTGGACCCGGGCGTCACCGAAAACGTGGGGGTGCCGGGCGACCATCTTGTCGTGGATGCGCCCGGCGATGGACGCGAAGTCGAAATCGCCGCGCTCCTGTCCGAGCCGGGCCAGGAAGACGATCTGGAAGAGAAGGTCGCCGAGCTCGCCCTCCAGCTCGGAGAAATCCTCGCGGGCGAGGGCGTCGAGCGCCTCGTGGCACTCCTCGAGGAGGTAGCTCGACAGGGTCTGGAACGTCTGCTTCCGGTCCCAGGGGCACTCGCTGCGAAGCCTTTCCATGAGCCTGACGAGCGCCTCGGCCGCGCCGCCCGCGGACGAAGATGGTGTTTTTTCCTGCATCGGTGCCGACCTCTCGCGGACGTCCCGTAAAATACGACGACCCGAGGGGTTCTATGTCCGAAAACCCGAAGACCATCAAGGTCGTGGACCGACGCCTCTTCACGGCCGAGGGAGAGGTCCGCGACGATGTGAAGGCGGAGATGGCGGCTCCCGAGCCGTCCCCCGAGGTCCCGCGGGCCCCGGAGCCGGCGGCGCCGGCCGAGCTCCTGCCGGCGACGAGCCCCGCTTTTCTCGCTCTTCTCGACATGCTCGCCCAGACCGGGCTCGTGTATCTCGAGGGAGTGCCCGATGCGGCCGGCCGCCGGCAGCCAAACGTCGCGGGCGCGCGGCAGATCGTCGACGCACTTCTCGCGATCCGCGAGAAGACCCGCGGAAAGCTCTCCTTCGAGGAGAGCGACGCGCTGGACGGCATTCTCGGAGAGCTGCAACTCGTCTTCACGCGGCTCGCGGCCGGCCCCCGCCCGAAGGGTCCGGTGCCTCCGCCGGCGGCGAGGCGCGGCTGAGGCGGCCCGCGGACTCCTCCGGGTTCCGGCGTCGCCGGATGCGCGCGGCGCCCGGGGCCTGCGCCCTTCTTCTTCTCCTCGCGATCGCGCCCGGAGCCGTCGCGCAGGTCCTCGTGGGTCCCGGCGAGAGTGGCGAGACCGCCTTCCGCAAGCAGGTGCGCGGCCAGTGGTTCGGCTGGCTCGCCGCGCAAGAAGAGGGCGACACGGCGCTCGGGCGCCTCAAGGTCGACGAGATCCTCAGGTACGCCCAGAAGATCGAAATCCGCCGCATGACGGACCTCGCGCTCTCGGCGACGCTTCTCGGAAGGCGGCAGCTCGTGGCCGGAAAGCCGGCCCTCGCCCGCGAGGCCTTTGCGGCCGCGATCCGGCTCGACCCGGACCTGCCGGAGCCGCGCTGGGCGCGCCTCGGCCTCGCGCTGAGGGCGCGGGAGCCCGCGGCGATCGTGCCGGGCCT
>JBAUSZ010000196.1:0-2747 GCA_049581965.1 Thermoanaerobaculia bacterium
CGACCGGCCCCGTCTTCGATCCCGCCACCGAGGAGCCGGCGCTCCGCAAGGTGGTGGACGACGAGGAGTCCGCGTGGAACCGGGCGGACGCGAAAGGCCTCGCGGCGGCGTTCCGCGACGACGCGACATGGGCCGACGCGTTCGGAACGGTCGCGCGCGGGCGGGCGGAGATCGACAAGCGGGTCGCCGAGGTCCTCGCGACGTGGCACGGGACGCGAATCGCGCTCAAGGTCCGGAGGATCCGCGTCCTGAAGCCCGACGTCGCGCTCGTCGAGGCCGATGCCGAGCTCACGGACTGGAAGAAACTCCCGCCGGGTTTCCGCGACGAGGGCGATCACATCCAGCGCTCCCGCCTCCTCCAGGTCTTCCAGAAGGAGGCGGGTCTCTGGCGGATCGCGGCTTCCTACGAGGTGGACGTCAAGACGAAGCTCGAGCTTCCGCCGGTGCCGGAAGAGCGCACGATCCGCCGCCGTTGACGGAGCAGCTTCCCAGACCGGGTTTCCACCCCGTCCAATGACATTCGTCATGGCGCTGCGCCCGCTCGCGCCCTACTTTCACGAGAAACCGCTTTTGTGGAGGAGGCCGCCCCATGCTCGTCGTTCGTCGGTTCCTGCCCGTCATCGCCCTCGCGCTGTTCGCCCTCGCCGCCGGCGTTCCCGCCCGGTCGCAGACGAAGCCGGCTCCCGCGCCGAGTGCCGAGAGCAAGGGCTGCGTCGCCTGCCACGAAACGAAGACGCCGGGCATCGTCGCCCAGTGGCGCGACAGCAAGCATGCCATCCCGGGCGTCTCGTGCTGGGAGTGCCACAACGCCGATCCGAAGGATCCCGGCGCGTTCCAGCACGGCGGCGCGACGATCGTGACGGCCGTGACCCCGAAGGCCTGCGCACCCTGCCACGCGGCCATCACGGACGAGTTCCTCGCGAGCCACCACGCGAGCGCGGCGAAGTTCATCGGGTCGCTCGACAACGTCCTCGGCGAGATCGTCGAGGGGCGGCTCGCGGCCGTGAACGGCTGCTGGCAGTGTCACGGCTCGACCGTCACGATCCTGAAGAACGCGGACGGCTCGATCCAGAGGAGCGCGATCGGCGCGCCGGTCCTCGACCCGGCAACGTGGCCGAACACGGGGATCGGCCGCGTGAACCCCGACGGATCCCGCGGATCCTGCTCGGCCTGCCACAGCCGCCACGCCTTCTCCAAGGCGATGGCGCGCCAACCCGAGGTCTGCGGCAAGTGCCACCTCGGCCCCGACCACCCGCAGGCCGAGATCTTCGACGAGAGCAAGCACGGGATCGCCTATCGCACGCGCAAGGACGAGATGGCGCTCAAGTCGGACACGTGGGTCGTCGGCGTCGACTACACGGCGGCGCCGACGTGCTCGACGTGCCACATGTCGGCGACGAGGACGCAGGGAGTCACGCACGACGTCGGCGCGCGGATCTCGTGGACGCTCCGCCCGGTCGTCTCGAAGAAGCTCGACAACTGGGAGAAGAAGCGGGCCTCGATGCAGGACGTCTGCGGCGCCTGCCACGGCGGTGCGTTCGTGAACTCGTTCTACAGGTCGTACGACGACACGGTCGACCTGTGGAACACGAAGTTCGCGGAGCCGGCGCAGTCGGTCATGACGGCCCTGCGCGAGGCGAAGAAGCTCACGCCGACGCCGTTCGACGAGGAAATCGAGTGGACGTTCTACCGCCTCTGGCACCACGAGGGCCGGCGCGCGCGCATGGGCGCCTCGATGCAGGGGCCGGATTTCGTCCAGTGGCACGGCTTCTTCGAAGTTGCCGAGAACTTCTACACGAAGTTCCTCCCGCAGGCCAGGGAGGCCGCGCACGGCGACGAGAAGGTGCTCGCCGTGATCAAGGCTGTCGAGGAGGATCCCCGGCACGCCTGGCGGAAGGGCCTCTCGCCCGAGGACCGAAAGAGAATCGACGAGTTCTACAGGCAGCGTTACGGGAAGTGATCCCGTTCCGGGGAGGCTTAGGATCGGGGCGGTGAGCGGCCCCTCCCCCCGCCTTCCCGGGTACGAGCGCGAGCCGTACCGCACGTCTCTCGCGACGGCCGTCGTCGAGGCAGGTGTGGCGGCGGGAAAGCCGTACGCCGTTCTCGAGGACACGATCCTCTACCCCGAGGGCGGTGGGCAGCCGGCCGACCGCGGGACGCTGAACGGCGTCGCGGTCCTCGACGTCCAGAAGAAGGACGGTGCGATCCGCCACACGCTCGCCTCGCCGGTCGCGGCGGGCCCGGCGCACCTGCGTCTCGACTGGGACCGCCGGTTCGACCACATGCAGCAACACACCGGCCAGCACCTCCTCTCGGCAGTCGCACAGGACCGCTTCGGCTGGGAGACGACGGCCTTCCACCTCGGGCCCGAGGTCTCGGACGTCGAGCTCGCGGCGGCTTCGCTCACCGCCGCGGACGTCGCGCGCCTCGAGGAGGCTGTCGCGGCCGAAATCCGTGCGGCGCATCCGGTCCTTCCGCGCCGCGTGCCGATCGAGGAATTCCAGGCGCTCCCCGTGCGGACCCGCGGCCTGCCCGAGGGCTTCGCCGGCGACGTCCGCCTCGTCGAGATCGCGGGCGTGGACCTCAACACGTGCGGCGGGACGCACCTTGCGAACACGGCGGAGATCGAGGTCGTGACGCTCCTCTCGGCGGAGCCGCTGCGAGGCGGGACGCGCGTCATCTTCGCCGCGGGCGGCCGCGCGCGTCGCCGCATGCGGCGTCACGAGGAGCGGAACGCGGCCCTGCGG
>JBAUSZ010000197.1:0-9425 GCA_049581965.1 Thermoanaerobaculia bacterium
ACCATGTAGAGGACGTCGCGCGAAAGCGCGGCCGCGAAGCTCGCCGAACGGAACGGGAGCGCCCCGACGGAGGCGCAGACGAGCGGTGCGCTCCGGCGGCGGCGTGCGAAGCCGAGGGCGCACATCGAGACGTCGACGCCCACTGCGGGCCCGCCGGCCGCGAGGTCCACGAGGTTGCGCCCGGTTCCGCAGCCTGCGTCGAGAGCCCGCGCTCCCGCCGGGCGCGCGAAGAGCCCTGGCGCGAACGAGCGCGTGAGCGCGCGCATTCCGCGGTACCACCAGTACGCGTCCTCGTGCCGGTACATGATCTCGTATTCGCCTCTGTTCATCGGATGGCCTCCCTATAATCCGCCCGGTCGTGACGACATGCCAGCGGGTGATCGGGATGGGGCTCCTCTGGCTGGCGGGCGCCTGGGTGGTCGCGCTTCTCTCGCCCCGCGTCCTGCCGTGGATGACGGGTGGCGACCCCTGGACGTACGACGTCGCGCGCCGCGTCACGCCGCTCGCCCGCTGGGATTCGGGTTGGTACGTCAACCTCGCCGAGGGCGGCTACGGCGAGCCACCCGCGGGCCTCGTCCGGGAGACGAATCACGCGTTCTTTCCGCTCTATCCCGGGCTCATGCGCCTCCTGGTGCGGGCGACGGGAATCGAGACCTCGGCCGCCGGAAACCTCATTTCGGCCCTCGCGTTCCTGGCCGCGATCCTCCTTTTCGCGGAGTGGACGCGGCGCCATTTCGGCGAGGAGCGCGTCGTTCCCGCCGTCCTCGTCCTTCTGCTCTTCCCGACGTCCTTCTTCTTCGCATCCGTGTACACGGAGGCGCTCGTCCTCGCGCTGGCGCTGGCCGCCGTCCTCGGGTTCGAGAGCGGCCGGCCCCTCGCGGGCGCGGCCGCGGGCGTCCTCGCCGGGCTCACGCGCATCACGGGCCTCGTTCTCGCGCCGTACCTTGCACTCGTCGCCTGGCGTGCGGGCCGCGAGGAGGGATTCACGCTCCCCCGCGCC
Organism: Thermoanaerobaculia bacterium; assembly: GCA_049581965.1. GTDB lineage: Bacteria > Acidobacteriota > Thermoanaerobaculia > UBA5066 > UBA5066 > Fen-183. The sequence continues at coordinate 1,001 of JBAUSZ010000197.1, forward strand.
GCCGCGCGCGCCGCCCTCGCCGGAGCGTCTCCGCTCGCGGGCTTCGGCCTTTTCTGCCTCACCTTCTGGCGCCGGTTCGGCGATCCGTTTCTCTTGGTGAAGGCTCAGCACAACTGGAGCGGCCAGCCCAAGTCGATCTTCGACGGGCCGGCGCTCATCTGGCGGGCCGTGACGTCGGACCTCGCGAACGGCAACCTCTTCCGAGCGGCTCCCGCGCGCACTTTCGAGGGGTTCTACCTCCTCCTCTTCGTCGCTCTCGCGGGGGTACTCCTTCGGCAGGAGCGGAGGCCCGAGGCCCTCTATGTGGCGATGACGGTCGGAATCGTCTTCGCATCCGGGACGCTCGAGAGCGCGGGCCGCTACGTGCTGCCCGCCTTCCCCGCGTTCGCGGCTCTCGCCGGGCTTTCCGCCAGGCGCGGTCTCTTCCGTGTGCTCCTCGTCCTCGGCGGGGTCGCGGGCGTGCTCTACGTATGGGCGTTCGTCCACTGGTACTGGGCCGGATGAGAAGAGTCGTCCCGCTCGCTGCGGCTCTTTTCGCCGCTGCGTGCCATCCGCCTCCCGATCCCTACGGTTCCGAGACGGCCTTCATCCCCGTCGTGTTCCGCGCGAGCAATCCGGGCCGGCCCGTCTGGGCCCCGAGGGTGGCCCTCACGAACACGTCGGGAGCGCCCGAGACCGTGCGCCTGACGCGATGGCCGCCCGACGCGCGGGATTCGGAGGAGAGCGTCCTCGAGCTCGCGCCCGGCCAGACGCTTTCGGTTCCTTCGCGCATTCCGCTTGCGACGGTCTCATCGCTGTTCTTCGAAGGCAGCTCGCCGTTTTGCGTCCGGGCCGAAATTGTCGACCGGCGCGGGATCGCGCCGCCCCTCGCCGTGCCGGTCCTGAGGGCCGGGGACCTCGCACGCCCCGGGGACCGCCTCAGGGTCGGCCCGATCGTCGATACCACCGCCGAGCGCAGCCACTTCTGCTTCACGGGCCCCGGGGTGGAGCGCGACGCCGTGCCGTTCCGGGTCCGCGTGCGATTGACGGCGCCAGGCACCGGAACGCTCGTCCATGAGTCGAGATTCGTCCTTGCGGGGCTGCCGCTCGTCGTGGACGACCCGTGGAAGCGCTTCCACCTCGCCCGAGGAACGCCATTCGACGTGGAGGTCACGTTTCTCGGGAGCGCGCGCGGCCGGCAGGTCGCGCGCGGGATGTGGGTCTATGGAATCACGACGGTGCGGGTGACGTCCGCGTCGCGGTTCCTCGAAACCCGGGTCCTTCGCGGCTCACCGCGCTGACGAGAGGACGGCCCCGATCACCTGATCCACCTCGGCGTCCGAGAGCCGCGGGTGGAGCGGGAGCGACACGACTTCGCGCGAGGCGCGCTCCGTGACGCGGAGGGGCCCGCGCGGAAACCGGGCGAAGGCGGGCTGCTCGTGCACCGCACGCGGGTAGTGGACCTCCGTGCCGACTCCGCTCCCGGCGAGGCGCGCCCGGAAGGCGTCGCGGTCCGGGATGCGGACGACGTAGAGGTGGTGCGCCAGAGTCTCGCCGGCGCGAGCCGGCGGCGGCACGCGGATGGCACCGGCGAGAGCGGCGTCGTACCGAGCCGCGATCTCGGCCCGGCGGCGGTTCCCGGCCGCGAGCTTTTTCAGCCGCACGCGGAGCACCGCCGCCTGCAGCTCGTCGAGGCGGCTGTTGAGGCCCGGTTCGACGGCGTCGTTGCGCGTGACGTAGCCGTAGGCCCTCAGCCGCACCACACGGGCCGCGGCCGCGGCATCGTCCGTCGTGACGGCTCCGCCGTCTCCGAGGGCTCCGAGGTTCTTGGTCGGGTAGAAGCTCCAGGCCGCGGCCCGGCCGAAGCTCCCCACGGGCTTGCCGTTCCATGTCGCGCCGTGCGCCTGCGCGCAGTCTTCGACGAGGGCAAGTCCCCTCTGCCTCGCGAACGCGGCGATCGCGTCCACGTCGGCGACCCGCCCGTAGAGATGCACGGGCAGGACGGCCCTGGTTCGTTCCGTGGCGGCGGCCCTCAGGAGGGAGGCGTCCATCGTGAGCCGATCCTCGAGGACGTCGACGAAGACCGGCGTCGCCCCGGAACGGAGGATGCCCGTCGCGGTGGGGGCGCACGTCATCGAGACCGTGAGGACCTCGTGGCCCGGCCCGATGTCGAGGGCACGAAGCGCGAGCGTGATCGCATCGGTCCCGCTCGCGACGCCGACGGCGCTCTCGACGCCGCAGGCCGCCGCCCACTCGGACTCGAACGCGGACACCTCGTCGCCGAGGACGTAATGCCCCGTGCGCACGGCCGCCAGGACCGCCGCGGAGAGCTCGGGCTCGTCCTCGGCCGCGGCCCGCGCGAGGTCGAGGTACGGCACGCCGGTCAAGAGTGGCGAGTCCCCGACGGCGCGACCGCGCCCGCCCCGGCCGGGGCGTGCGCGACCCTCCGCGGCGTGTCGTGCCTCACGTAAATCTGCCACCAGAGTCCCAGGATGTTCACGCCTGTCGCGAGGAGCCGCCGGAAATTGAAGAACTGCGACTTTCCTGCGACGCGGTGGTAGTGGTGGACCGGAAAATCCACGAAGCAAAAGCCGGCGAGCTCGAGCTTCTTGACGAGCTCGAGGCAGATGACGCCGCTCGAGTGCCTCAGCGCGATCCGCTCGAGCGCCGAACGGCGGATGAGGCGGAAGTCGCAGTCCACGTCGCGGACGTGGAACCGGAACAGCAGCCGCATGAAAACGACGTAGATCTTCCCGATCACGATCCGGTGGAACGGGTCGGAGCGGGCGATCTTGTAGCCGTTCACGACGTCGACGCCCTCCTGCATGACCGGGAGGAGCTTCTTGAGCTCGAGGACGTCGTACTGGCCGTCCCCGTCCGTGTAGAAGACGAGGTCCTTCGTGGCACCCGAGAAGCCCGAGCGCAGCGCCGCGCCGTATCCACGGTTCACGCCGTGCGCGACGACCCGCAGCTTCGGGTACTTTTCCTCCAGAGCCTCCAGAATCTCCGTGCTGTTGTCCTTCGACCCGTCGTCGACGACGAGGATCTCGAAGTCGCGCCCCGATTCCGTTCCGACGACGTGCGCCGCCGCGACGAGCGAGCCGATCGTCGCCGCGTCGTTGAAGCACGGGAAGAACATCGTGAGGCTCTCGGGAACCGTCTCCATGCGTGTCGTCATTCTAAGCGGCCGCGGTTAGACTCCGTCGCCATGAAGATCGCGCTCGGCTCGGACCATGCCGGCTTCGCTTACAAGGAAAAGGTCAAGGCCATGCTCAGCGGCATGGGGCACGACGTGAAGGACTTCGGGACGTTCTCGCCGGACATGGTCGACTACCCCGTGTTCATCCGCCCTGCAGCGCAAGCCGTCGCAAACGGCACGTGCGAAAGGGGGATCGTCCTCGGCGGATCCGGGAATGGCGAGGCGATCGTCGCGAACAAGGTGAAGGGCGTGCGCTGCGCGCTCTGCTGGAGCGAGGCGACCGCGAGAGCGGCACGCGAGCACAACGACGCGAACGTCCTCTCGATCGGCGAGCGGATGATCCCCGAGGAGACGGCGCTCGCGATCGTGAGGATCTTCCTCGAGACCCCCTTCGATCCGGCGGCCGGCGGCGGGCGCCACGCCCGCCGGATCGCGATGATCGAGTGAGACGCCGGCGTTCGCCCGGGGCCGTCCGCCGCCCATGATCGCGCTCTCCGGAGTCTCGAAGCAGTACGGCCGCCAGGTTCTCTTCGTCGACGCTTCCTTCCAGCTCAACGCCGGCGAGAAGGTCGGCCTCGTCGGGCCGAACGGCGCCGGCAAGACGACCGTCTTTCGCCTCGTGACGGGCGAGGAGCACGCCGACGAGGGCGACGTCTCCGTGCCGAAGAAGGTCTCGATCGGCTACTTCCGCCAGGAAATCGACACGATGGGCGGCCGGCCCGTCCTCGACGAGGCGATCGCCGGAAGCGGCCGCCTCGGAGACCTTCATCACGAGCTTCTCGACCTCGAGCACGCGCTCGCGGATCCGGAGCGCGCCGAAGAGATGGAAAAGATCCTGGGGCGGTTCGGCGAGGTCCAGGGCGAGTACCAGCAGCGGGGCGGGTACGAGCTCGAGGCCAGGGCCCGCGAGGTCCTCCACGGCCTCGGCTTCGACGACGCGCGCATCGACGGCGATGCCGGCGCGCTCTCGGGCGGCTGGAAGATGCGCGTCTCGATGGCGAAGGTCCTCCTCGGCCGGCCCGACGTCCTCCTCATGGACGAGCCCACGAACCACCTCGATCTCGAGTCGATCCTCTGGCTCGAGGAGTACCTCAAGGGCTACCCCGGCGCACTCCTCATGACGTGCCACGACCGTGACTTCATGAACCGCGTCGTCACGAAGATCGTCGACATCGACGGCGGCGAGCTCGTGACGTACTCCGGCAACTACGACTTCTACGAGGGCGAGCGCAGCCTCCGCGAGGCTCAGCGCGAGGCCGCGTTCGCCCGCCAGCAGGCGATGCTCGCGAAAGAGCAGCGCTTCATCGAGCGCTTCCAGACCCACGCCGCGAAAGCGGCGCAGGTCCAAAGCCGCGTCAAAAAGCTCGAGAAGATCGAGACGATCGAGCTCCCGAAGAAGCGCTCCGTCGTCACCTTCGAGTTCCGCAGGCCCCCGCGATCGGGCGACGACGTCGCGATCCTCGAGAGGGTGTCGAAGGCCTATGCCGGGCGCCGCATCTACGACGGATTCGACTTCCTCGTGAGGCGAGCCGAGCGCTGGTGCGTCCTCGGCGTCAACGGCGCCGGGAAGACGACGCTCCTGAAGATGGTCGCCGGCGTTCTCGCGCCGGACGCGGGCAGCGTCCGCCTCGGCGCGAGCCTCAGGCTCGGCTACTTCTCGCAGCAGGCCCTCGATCTCCTCGACCCCGCGCTCACGGTTCTCGAGCAGCTCCAGAGGGACTTCCCCGTCGCCGGAAACGGCGTGCTGAGGAACCTCCTCGGCGCGTTCCACTTCACGGGCGACGACGTCGACAAGACGATTCGGTTCCTCTCCGGCGGCGAGAAGTCGCGCCTCGTGATGGCGCGAATGCTCTTCGACCCGCCGAACTTCCTCGTCCTCGACGAGCCGACGAACCACCTCGACCTCGAGACGAAGGAGATGCTCGTCGCCGCCCTGGGCGACTTCGACGGCGCCATGCTCTTCGTCTCGCACGACCGGACGTTTCTGCGGGGCCTCTCGAACCGCGTCCTCGTCCTCGGCGAGAGCGGCGCGGCCGACCCTCCGCATGCCTACGGCGGCTCGTACGCCGAGTGGGTCGCGCGCACGGGCCACGAGTCGCCCGGCATCCACGCATAATCGGGCGATGTCGCGTGCGCGTTTCGGGGCGATCCTGGCGGCCCTCGTCTGTGTCGCTCTCGCGGGCGCGGAGCGCGCGCGATTCGGGCTCTGGACGACTTCCGACGAGCCGGCCCACCTCACGGCCGCCCGCCAGTGGCGCCACGGCCCCGGAATGGTCTCGAACTTCGAACACCCGGTTCTCATGAAGGTGATCGCGGGGATGGCGCTCGGCGAGGGAAGGCCCGGCCTCGAGATCGACGAGACGCGGGCGGGCCGCGCGCTCTTCCCCTTCGTCTTCGCGGCCCTCGTCCTCGCGACCGGACTCCTGGGGCGCGCCCTGGCCGGGTCCGCCGCCGGGCTCGGCGCCTCGGCGGTCCTCGCCGTCGAGCCCACCTTCCGTGGACACGGCACGCTCGTCCAGAGCGACGTCCTCGTCACGCTCTTCCTCGTCGCGGCGGCCTTCGCGCTCGAGAAAGCCGCACGGAGCGCGCGGGCGACGCGCGCGTTCCGGCTCTGGCTCGTCGGCTCGGGCGTTCTGTACGGCTTCGCGATGGCGTCGAAGTACTCCGCGTTCCCGTTCCTCGCCGTCTTCGCGCTCGTGGCGGTGGTTCGGCTCGGGACGGGACGCAAGAGAGAAGAGATTTCTTCGAATAGGAGGAGGGGCGATTCACACCGCCTGCGCACGCGAGCCGGCGCCTCGGCTCGGGCCGACGCGGCCCCGCTCTCTTCACCTTCTAAGAACGTCTCCGTTTCCCTCTTCTCTTCGGCCACTCGCGTCCTCGTCTTCCTCGTCCTCCCCGCGCTCCTCACCCTCGCGCTCGTCCAGGCGCTCGCCTACGCCGGCACGCCGGAGGAGGCGTTTCGGCAGGGCCTCGACGCCGCGTTCCGGGGTCTGCCGCAGGAACGGGCGGCCCTCGGACTGGCGCGCACCTTCCCGAAATGGATCGCCGGCTACGGCTCGGGCCTTCTCTTCGTGAGCGGAGTCGCCGGGCCCGGGGAGCGATTCGACTACTTCTTCGGTTCGGTGCGCGGGACCGGATACCCGCTCTACTTTCCGGTCGCGCTCGGAATCAAGCTCACGACGGCTGCCGTCCTCTCGCTCCTCGCCGCCTTCGTTGCCGCGGGCGCCGGCCTGTTCCGCGGCGTGCGCCTCCGTCGTCTCCTGATCGCCCGCGCCGCGTTCCCCGTGGCGCTCGGCGGCGCATACCTCGCCGCCGCCAGCGCGTCCAACGTCAACATCGGCGTCCGACACGCCCTGCCAACCGTGCCGTTCCTCCTCGTCGCCGCCGCGGGCGCGGCACGGACGCTTCTCGCCCGGAGGCCGCGGGCGTTTCGCGCCGCGCTCGTCGGAGTCGTTCTCCTGGCCGCCGGGGAGTCGGCCCTCCGCCTGGGGCGCGAGATCTCGTTCGGGAACTTTCTCGTCGGCGGGCCGCCCGGCGTGCCACCCATCCTCTCCGACTCGAACGTGGACTGGGGGCAGGAGCAGGGCCTCGTCTTCGAGCAAGTGCGGCGCGGAGATCTCGGAAGGGTCGCGATGGCTTCGCTGCTCGTGGACGAGTCGGGTGCGAAGCGCGCGGGCGTCGCGGGACTCGTGTTCGGAGCCGACGCCCCGGTCGACACGGTGTTCTTTTCCCGTTTCCTCTGGGACCTCGCGGCCGCCGCCGAAAAGAACACCGAGACCTATCCGAAGTTCGTATGGCTGCGCGGATGGCTTCCGCCGCTTCGCCACGGCCTCGAGGGGCGCGCGCGGTCCGTGGAGCCGTTCGGCGACGCCTACCTCCTCCTGAAGCTGCGGCCGGCTACGGACGTCCGGACGTCACCGCCCGGTTCCACGCCGTGAGCGGCCAGCCGCGCCGGCGGGCAACCTCGACGCCGCGCGCGAATTCCTCGCGCGGGCCCTCCGGCAGGCACGAGAAGTCGCCCGGCGGCTCCGCCATCGCGCGCACGAAGAGGATCCACGGGTGGCAGGCGAAACCTGCCGGGGAGGAACCGAGAGAGGCGGATTTCCTCGAAAGGTAGGAGAGGGAGGCGGCCGAGCCCGGGGCGGAAGCCGTGGCTCCGACGCCCGGCGCGCCCCGGGCCGCCATCGCCCCGCCGAGCCGCAGCGTCTCGGCGACGAGCGCGACCGTGCGCGGGTCGTTCGAAGAAACCTTCTCTTCTCGCTTCGTCAGCTCGTCGCCGAGCGAGGCCGCCCGGGCGAAGTCCGCCGTGTCGATCGCCCTCACGAGCTGGTCTCGCAGCGCGTCGAAGTACGGGTCGGCCCAACCAGACGATCCCGCGCCTCCTGCGCTCCCGCCCTCGAAGAAGTCTCTCCCCCATCCGATCCGGACCGGCGACCGGACGAGGCGCAGCGCGGGCGCGGGCGAAGACGGCATCTGCGCCCGGAATGGCGGGTCGAGTGGCGGCAGCGAGCCATCGAACCCTCCTCCCAGGCGCGCCGCCAGGACGAGAGCGTGCACACGGATCGGGCTCCACGCGGGCGTGAGCGAGAGATGATGCGGTGCCGTCGCGCGCAGGACGCCATCTTCCCCACGGCCGATCTCATAGGGCGTCCCCTCCGCGCGCGCCTCCGAGATGGGCTGAGGGGCGATTTGCGAGGTCAGCGCGTAGACGGCCGGGAACGGCACGAGCGCGCCGAGAGCGTTGACCGCGGCGCCGAGCGCGAGGAAGACGACGCCCGCGACCCGCCACGCTCGCCCCCGTTCCGAGAACGCGACGCCCGCGAGGACGAGAAGGCACGGCAGCGCCGGCACGATCAACCGCGGCCCCCAGCCCGCCTGCCCATCCCAGGCCCACCACGCGGACGATGCGAAAAGAAGCGTGAGCGCGGACGCGGCCAGCGCGAGCGCGAGGCGTGGATCGCGGCGCCTCAGCGCGAGGAACCCGGGCACGGCGAGGAGGGCGACGGGCGCGTACCAGACGAGGCCCTTGTTCGGAAGAAGCGTCAGGCGCAGCAGTCCCGTGAAGAACGGGTACGTGAACGTCTCCCCCGCATACCCGCCGCCCAGCCTTCCGAACCGGGCAAGCTCGAGAAGAAGCCAGAGAAGGAGAATTCCCGAGAACGAGAAGAGCAGGGGCCACGGCCGCGCGAAGGAGGCAGCCGGCAGCGCACCGCGTCCGGTTTCGCCGCGCGCCGAGCGCCTCCGCGC
>JBAUSZ010000198.1:0-5838 GCA_049581965.1 Thermoanaerobaculia bacterium
CGTGTACGTCGCGACCGGAGGCGGACTCGGCCGCCTGTTCGTGTCCGACGCCAAGGGGGTGACGCTTCTCTTCACGGCACCCGAGCCGAATCTGACGGCGGTCGCGCTCGCTCCGGACGGGACCGTCGTCTGCGCCTCCTCGCCGAACGGAAAAATCTACCGCGTCGACTCGAAGGCCGGCGATCCCGCCCGTGCCGGCGCGGTCCTGGGCGACCCGAAGGAGGCCGCGATCTGGGCCCTCGCCTTCGGCCCGGACGGCACGCTCTACGCAGGGACGGGCAACAAGGGTCGCGTCTACCGGAAGTCTCCCGCGGGTGCGCTGGAACTCTTCCACGAAATCGAGGACGTTCATGTGCGCTCGCTCGTCGTGGGACCGGGCGGGACCGTCTACGCCGGGACATCGGACCGGGGACTCGTCGTGGCGATCGGCCCCCAGGGTGTCGCGCGGACGCTCCACGACTTTTCGCGCCCGGAGGTGACCGGTCTCGCGCTGGACGCGAAGGGCGTGCTCTTCGCCGCCGCGTCGCAGGTGGACGCGACGGCGGGGCGCGCGACGCCCTCCGACATCCGTATCCGCCCGACGCCCACTCCGGCCCCCACGCCCGGACCCGGCGAGGAGGCGCCGCGCGGCTCGGTGTCGCTCGCGGCGGCGACGTCTCCCGTCCGCCCGACCCCACCGACCGTGTCGGCGAACAACGCAGAGATCGTCGCGATCGCGCCCGACGGCTTCGTCGAGCCCGCGTGGTCCTTCCCCGAGGAGGCCGTGTTCGCGCTCCGCGTCGACGCGCAGAGCGGTGCCCTCCTCGTGGCGACGGGCCCGCGCGGCCGCCTCTATGCCTGGAAGGACCGCGCCGTCCTTCTCCTCGCCCAGACGGGGGAGAAGATCGTCGTCGCCGCGCCCGCCGCGGGGTCGGCCTTCGCGGCCGTCACGAACGGGGCGTCGGGGATCCTGCGGCCCGCGGCGGCGCCCGCGCCCGGGGCATTTCTCTCGGCCGTGAAGGACGCGTCCCGGCTCTCGACCTTCGGCCACGTGCGCTGGGAAGGCGCCACGCCGTCCGGGACGTCCGTTGCCCTCTCGGTGCGGGTGGGCAACAGCGCCAAGCCGGACGCGACCTGGTCGCCCTGGGCCGCGGTCGGGGCCAACGGCGAAACCCTTCCCGGAGCGAAGCCACCGGCCGCCCGGTTCTTCCAATGGAAAGCCGACCTGAAGCCGAACGCGAAAGGCGAGTCGCCGTCCATCGAACGCGTCGAGCTGACGTACGCGGAGCGCAACGCGCGGCCCGTTCTCGAGAACGTCTCCGTTCTCGAGCCCGGACTCGTCTTCTCGCACGCGGGAGCCGGCGCCGGCGTCCTGTCGGTCACGAACCCGGACGAGAACGGCATTTTCGCGGGGCTCGACCAGCCGCGCGAGGGCGCGCCCCCGGAAGGCCCCGGGCGACGCCTCTGGCGCAAGGGCTACCGGACGCTGACCTGGAAGGGCGCCGACCCCAACGGCGACACGCTGCGATACGACGTCGATGCCCGGCGGGAGGGCGGACACTGGTTTCCCGTCCGCAGGAACGTCGAGGACTCCTTCCTCTCCTTCGACTCGACCGCCCTCGCGGACGGTCGTTACCGCTTCCGCGTGACGGCGAGCGACCGGCTCTCGCAACCCGAAGGTGAAGCGCTCACGGCTTCCGAGGAGAGCCCCGTCGCCGTCGTCGACAACACCCCGCCCGTTCTCCGGGTCGAATCACGAAACGTGGAAGGCGACACGGTCGAGCTGCGGATTCTCGCGACGGACGCCCTTTCGCCGGTCGTGAAAGCCGAGGGTTCCGTCAACGCCGACCGCTGGCGTCTCCTGCAGGCCGAGGACGGAGCCGCCGACTCGCCGACGGAACGCTTCGTCTTTCGCGTGCCGAAACCCGAGGGGCCCGCGACCCTCGCCGTGCGCGTCCTCGACGCCGCGGGAAACGTCGTGACCGTGTCGGTTGAATGGCCATTCTGACGCGCCCCCTCCGCGCGTCCGGTCGCACCGTTCTCGTCGGACTCTGCCTCGCTCTCAGCGCCTGCGGCACACGCGGAAAGGACCAGTCGAGCGTGATCCGGCGACGCCTCGACGGCGAGCCGAAGACGCTCAATCCGATCCTCACGACGTCGGACGCCGAGCAGATCGTCGTGTCGCTCCTCTCGCGGAACCTCCTCGACTACGACGAGAAGCTGAACCTCGTACCCGGCCTTGCCGAGGAGGTCTCGGACTCGCCCGACCACCTCGTCTTCACGGTGCGCCTCCGGCCGGACGCGCGCTGGGAGGACGGCACGAGCGTCACGTCGGCCGACATCGTGTTTACGCTGAACGCCCTCATGGACCCGAAGACGCCGGCCCTCACGCGTCGGCCGCTCTTCGAGGGCTTCTCGAAGGCGGAAGCCGTCGATCCGCGGACGGCCCGTGTCACGTTCCGAACGGCCTCGGCCGGGCGGCGTGACGCCTTCAACCTGCCGCTCCTCTCGGCGGCCGCGTGGAAGGACGCAGACGTCGCGACGCACCCGCGCAACCGGAATCCCCTCGCGAACGGCCCTTTCCGTCTCGCCGCGTGGGAGGCCGGGCGCTCGATCTCTCTCGTCCGCAACACGCAGTTCGCCGGCCCGCCGCCGCCCGCGGAACAGGTCGTCTTCCGCGTCGTTCCGGAGACGGCACCGGCCTTCGCGGGTCTCCTCTCGGGGGACCTCGACGAGATGCGCCTCACGTTCGCCCAGAAGAAGGAAGTCGACGCGAAAGCGGCGACCGCCGGCGCGCCGCGTGCCGTGACGTTCGACGAGCTCGCCTACGCCTACTTCGGCTGGAACAACCGCTCGCCGCAATTCGCGGACCGGCGGGTGCGGCGGGCGCTCACGATGCTCGTGGACCGCGAGAGCATCGGCCGCAACCTCTACGGCGGTCTCGCGAAGCTCTCGAACGGGCCGCTCCCTCCCGCGCACTGGGCGTGGGACCCCTCGATCGCCCCCTGGCCGTACGACGTCGTGCAGGCCGAGAGGCTCCTCGACGAGGCCGGGTTCCCCAAGGGGCCGGATGGAATGAGGCGCAAGGGCAACGTCCGTCTCGCGTTCACGTTCTCGCTCGGGATGGGCAGCGACGTGCAGCGCCAGATGGTCGAGCTGGCCCAGCAGTCGTACCGGAGGGCGGGGATCGATATGAAGATCCAGCCGCTCGAGTGGGCGACCTTCTCGGCAAAGGTCGATGCCGGGGAGCTCGAGGCGTGGGCCGCCGCGTGGAACCTCGATCCGTACCCGGACCTCGCGGCTCTCTGGCAGTCGAGCCAGACGCCGCCAAACGGCCTGAACAACTGCTTCTACCGGAACCCGGATGTCGACGCGCGGCTCGCCCGCCTGCGCCTGGCGTTCGACCGGGGAGAGGCGAGAGGGCTCCTCGCCGAGATCCAGCGCCTCATCCACGAGGACGAGCCCGTGTCCTTCCTGAACACGCCCCTGACGAAATGGGGCGTCGCGGGCCGCATCGAGGGGGTCCGGACGTCGCCGATCGGTCTCTTTCTCTTCTGGCCCGGCGCCTCGTCGTGGCGGCCGGGCACGGGTCTCCGTCCGATCTCCTGACCGCCGTTCATCCGGAATCACGTTCCGCTCGTAGGGTCGGGACATGAGGCATCGTGTGTCTCGATGAACGTCGCAAAGAGCCCTTCTCTCGAGCCAGCGCCCGCCTACGGGGGTCGTTCCTGAGCGCTCTCGGCCTTGTCGTGCTCGCCGCGGGCGCGACACTGGCGCTCATGACGAGCCTCTGGGCGTTTCATCTCCGGCGGCGGAACGCGGGCCTCGTGGACCCCGGCTGGTCGGCAGGCCTCGGCCTCGTCGCGCTCCTGTATGGCGCGCTCGGACCGGGCTGGGAGCCGCGGCGGGCGGCCGTTGCGGCGATGGGCTTCCTCTGGTCTCTGCGCCTCACGGCGCACCTCGCCGGGCGCATGCGTGGCAAACCCGAAGAGGGGCGCTACCACACGCTCCGCGTCGCGTGGGAGACCGCGGGCCACGACGTTCCACGGCGCTTCCTGTTCTTCTTTCTCGCCCAGGGGCTGCTCGACGTGTTCCTTTCGATCCCGATGCTCCTCGCCGTCCTGAATCCCGCGCCGCGATTCTCGACGTTGGAGTTGGCGGGAGCAGCGGTCTGGCTCGTCGCGGTCGCGGGGGAGAGCGCGGCCGACCTCCAGCTCGAACGCTTCAAGGCCGATCCCGCGAATCGTGGACGCACATGCGACGTCGGCCTCTGGCGTACCTCCCGCCACCCGAACTACTTCTTCGAGTGGCTCGTCTGGGTCGCCTGGTGCGTCTTCGCGCTCGGCTCGCCGTGGGGCCTGGTCTCGATCCTCTGCCCGGCGCTCATGCTGCTCTTCCTTCTTCGGTTCACGGGGATTCCGGCCACGGAGGAGCAGGCGATCCGCTCCCGAGGCGACGCCTACCGGCGCTACCAGCGGACGACGAGCCCGTTCGTGCCGTGGTTCCCGAAACGCGATGTCGCCGACTCCCGATGAACGTGGATCGCCTCGTCTCATCGGGTCTCGTGCCGGACTCGATCCTGCGCGCTGCGATCCGGCGGCTTTGCGCGAAACGCCTGCGCGATGAAGGCGCCGGCGAGGCCGGGCGCGCACGGGCGCGCCTCGCGGCCCTCGTCTCCGCGATGCGCGAGAGCCCCATCGCCGTCGAGACCCGCGCCGCCAACGACCAGCACTACGAGGTTCCGCCGGCCTTCTTCAGGCTCGCTCTGGGGCCGCGCCTCAAGTATTCGAGCGCGCTCTACGAGCCGGGCGTCGCCTCCCTCGGCGCCGCCGAGGAGGCGATGCTCGACCTGACGTGCCGGCGCGCGAGACTCGTCGACGGGCAGGACGTCCTCGAGCTGGGGTGCGGCTGGGGCTCGCTCTCGCTGTTCGTCGCCGAGCGCTTCCCGAACTCCCGCATTCTCGGCGTCTCGAACTCCCGGGATCAGCGCCTCCACGTCGAGGGAGAGGCGCGCCGCCGCGGCCTCGCAAACGTCACCGTGCTCACGGCGGACATGAACGTCTTCGACGCGGGCCGGACGTTCGACCGCGTCGTCTCCGTCGAGATGTTCGAGCACATGCGCAACTGGCCGCGCCTTCTCGCGCGGGTCGCGTCCTGGATGCGCGAGGACGCGCGCTTCTTCCTCCACGTATTCTCTCACCGGAACGTCGCCTACCCGTTCGCCGCCGCCGGGGAGGACGACTGGATGGCCCGGAACTTCTTCACGGGCGGGCTCATGCCCTCGGACGGGCTCGTCTACGAGTTCGGTGACGACCTCGCCGTCGAGGAACACTGGCGGGTCAGCGGGCTCCATTACGCCAGGACGTGCGAGGCCTGGCTCCGAAACGTCGACGCACGGCGTGACGAAGCCCTGCGCGTCTTCGCGGCCTTCGGGGACCCCGACCCGCGGGCACGCGTCGAGAACTGGCGCGTGTTCTTCATGGCGTGTGCCGAGCTCTTCCGGTACGGCGAAGGCGACGAGTGGCTCGTCTCGCACTACCTCCTGAGGCGCCGCACGGCCCGCTGACGGGCACCGCAACCCAGCAGCCAAGTAACATTCGCCCATGCTCCGCTTCGCCCTCCTGCGGGCGGCATCGGCCCTCGTCACGCTACTCGGAGTCCTCGCGCTCGTCTTCGGGCTCCTCGCGGCGGCCCCGGGCGACCCCGCGGCGCTGGCCGCGAAGACCGGGGCCCGCGCGACCGCCGTCTCGCCCGAGGCCCTCGCGGCATTCCGGAGCCTCTACGGTCTCGACCGGCCCGCCCCCGAGCGGTTTGGAATCTGGATCGTCCGCGCCGCGGGCCTGGATTTCGGGCGCTCGC